>JABMRV010000154.1 GCA_013202285.1 bacterium
GCATTGAACAACCGAATGAAATGATCGATCAAATAAGGGATATCAATTCGACGATCTTTAAGGGGGGGGAGATCAAATTTAATAACCGCCAGGCGAAAGTAGAGATCATCTCTGAACTTACCTTTTTCAACAAGTTCACGCAAATTACTGTTGGTCGCTGCAACGATCCGGATATCGGCTTTAACTGTTTTTACGCTCCCGAGAGGTTCGTACTCTCGCTGCTGAAGAAGTCGAAGCAGTTTCACCTGAGTCGATAAGGGGAGTTCACCGACCTCGTCAAGAAATACGGTTCCCGCTTCGGCTGTGGTTAGTTTGCCCGGTTTATCCCGCTTGGCATCGGTAAACGCCCCTTTCAGATATCCGAACAGTTCAGACTCGAAAAGCTGTGGCGGTAGTGTTCCGCAGTTTATAACTACATACGGTTTATTCCTGCGGGGAGACAAATTGTGAATAGCTCGTGCGAACAATTCCTTGCCCGTTCCGGATGGTCCCTGGATCAGAACTGTACTCTCGCTCTCAGCAACATCGGGGAGCATTGACAGCATCTTCAGAAGTATAGGGCTTTTAGTGACAATATCTTCAAATGAATAGCTCTTCTCAAGTTGCTTGCGGAGGTCTTCAATAGCCGATAAATCACGGAATGTCTCAACTGCTCCGAGCAGGCGGCCATCATCGTCACGGAGAACCGCTGTTGAGATTGAAATTGGAACTCGACGACCGTTGCAGTCAAGGATGTGAACTGGGATATCGATTGCTTCCTGTCCCGTTTGCATACTCCTTTCGAGAAAGCAACCGGTTTCACAGATATCTGAGTGGAAGACCTCATAGCACTTTTTCCCGATGGCATGCTTTGCCGGAGTGCCTGTGATACGTTCAGCGGCAGGATTGAAGGATGTTATATATCTGTTTTCATCGACGGTGAATACACCATCGGCAATTGAACTCAGAATAACCTTGAAAAAGCGGTTGTCCTGATTTGAATCATTCATAATATAGTTGTGATTCCTTTTTTCCGTATTTGTATTTCGATGATTTTCCTTATAAGATACGTTAGTAACCTTCATCTTTCAAGAAAAACATCTGTTTGGTGCTTCCCGAGACGTTTTGAACTAACCTGCTACATGTCGATGTGGGGATAAAGGAAGATTACATCAAAAACCGTCACCGTCTGCATCGGATCACCGGATTGAAGATGCAAATAGGCATGAAATCGATAAATAATCAAATATTATTCATTTTTTCTGAAAATGTGATTTAGAACAAGTTGAAACATAAATCTTTGTTTTAATTTATTAACAGGAAGAGGATATTTATTTAAAAACACCTTAGACGAATGTTTCTGATTTCACTTATCACTTGTAAATTTAATATATTAAGACAATATCAGATACACCCTGGTGAACAGGAAAATGATAATTCAAGAAATACGACATTCTTTGATAAATCCGCACGGTTCTTAATAAATCCAATGATGCTATCGATAGTATTGATTTTCATTACAGGTATTAGTATATTTACATTAGTCTTTTAGTTTTTGATTTTCTTCTTTGCCCAGCTATGATCTTTATTCTCTATTTATAAGACATTAAAGTTAAACCAGAGACTTTTCAGGCAGAACCACGATCTTGCACAGGTGTTAAAATGAAACGTTTGATATTTATTTCTCTCTCTTTCACCGCTCTTCTTCTCGCATTCACTTCCGTGTACGGTGATCACTTTGAAGTCGTCTATGATCAGGGAACCAATCACAGCTTAGAGATTGAGAATGCCTTTATTAACGATCAACCTCTCGAGGAGCAGGACGAAATCGGGATATTTACACCGGGAGGAATCTGCGCGGGAGTCGTGGTTGTAACCGATGAGGGCGCTCCATTCGGGGTTGCTGTCTATGGCGATAATCCCGAGAGCGAGGAACTGGATGGTTTCCTTACCAACGAAGAGTTTAGTTTCCTGATCTGGGACGCATTCGAGGGTCGCGAATACGATGCCCGAGCACAGTTCACTTCCGGACCCAGAACCTGGCAGCGCAATGGTATAACCCGCATTGCCAGAGTTTTCTATTATGATGACAATACACCGGTGATAATGGTCTCGACCCGCAACATCGACTTCGGTCTGGTTGGTGTAAATCATACCCTCAACTTGACATTAACTGTTGAAAATATTGGCTATGGTGATCTTTCGCTTAGCGAAATCGTTGTTATCAACCAGGTCTTTGAGACGAACTTCGATGACCTGAATATCGATAACCTTGATCCGGGGGAATCACTTGAACTGACCGTGATGTTCACACCGGGAGCTGCGCGTGATTATTCGGGCGAACTGCGAATATTTACAAATGATCCTAATAACGGCATGGTCAGGGTGATACTTACAGGCGAGGGTACGAGAGACATCGAACCGGATATTTCCCTCTCAGAACTCGAACACGACTATGGTGAATGGCGTCTTCATTACACCATTGAGTGGGTGCTCCGAATTTACAATGATGGTACGGACAATCTTACAATTGAAGATATTGATTTCGATGATGACGTATATAATTCTGATTGGGATGGAGATCCGTTAGTCATCGCCCCAAGAGGAACACACCATCTGATTGTCGGATTTACTCCGGATGCTACGGAAGAATACCCAGGAACACTCACGATAATATCCGATGATCCCGACGAAGATGAACTGACTGTTTCACTTAGCGGTGTTGGTGTTGAGTCCGACGATCACTTTATCGATTACGGTCCCACAGATTCCAATCAGTCGCTTCTCATCTTTGAGGCAAAACTTAATAACGAATGGCTCTGTATCGGTGATGAGATTGCCGTGTTAGACCCGGATGACGTCTGCGCAGGATATGTAGTCATCGGTCCGGGTGATGATCCAAGTAGAATGAGAGGTATCCGCGCCTTGGGCGATGATCCGGGATCCCCGCGAGATGAGGGTTTCGAGGAAGGTGAAGAACTCCGTTTCCTCTACTGGGATATCTCCGCAGGTGTTGAAATAGATGCTATACCGGAATTCCTGGGCGGGATCCGTCTCTGGTCACCTGACACCTTTGTAGGACTGAACCTTTCCGGTCATCGAGATCCGCTTCCAATCATCAGCGCAACTCCAATGGTCAAGAATTTCGGTGAAGTTCACGCCAACCAGACCTACGAATCGTTTATTACAGTTACCAACAACGGCGAGACGGCTCTCCGTGTCTATAACATCGTATCCTCCATACCTCGCTATTTTGATGTTGACTTCGAAGTCGGATTCGTGCTGGCTCCGGAGGAATACCGGAATATCGCCATCACGTTCCAACCGGACGATGTCGATGATTATCAGGCTGAACTTAATATCACCTCGAATGGACACCACCAAGCGCTGACCGTTGTTGAACTTCGCGGTACGGGTATAACTCCGCCTCAGACTATCGAGGTCAGTGAAATCGAACACGACTTCGGTCAGGTTCAGGTGGATCATATGGGAACATGGGAACTAATCATTTCAAACTCAGGCTGGGCAGAACTTGTCCTCGACAGGATTGAATCCGACAACAACGCCTTCACAACAAATTTCCCCGATAATCCGGTCAGGCTTGGTCGGGAGGAGGATCTGTTGGTTGAAGTCTATTTCATACCTTATCAGAATGGGTTCTTCGACGGCACACTGACCATCCATTCAAACGATGATGAAAATCCTACAGTTGATATCCAGTTGTCCGGCGAGGGGGTATCCTATGCTGGGATAGTTGTCGATCCGCCGGACCTCGATTTCGGTATGATTTTGGTCGGTGATCTGCTGGCACAGCGTTTCACCATCACCAATGAAGGCAACGCCGACTTGCACATTACCAATATTATTATAGATGGAGAAGGCTTTTTCGTCAACTTCGACGGTGAAATCACTCTCGGTCCCGATGAGAGTCAAGACGTGCCGGTTTACTTTTATCCTGACTGGGACGACGAGTTCAATGCTCAGGTGATCATCGAATCAGACGACGAAGAGCAAGGGCAGGTCACGGTGGGACTCAACGGCGAGAGTTACATGCCCTCACAGGACATCCAATTACGTTATGCCCAGGGTGAGGTTTACGTACCGGAATTTGACATCCATGATATAGTAGATGATTTCGACAATGCCCATCATGCACTCGGTGTCGATCTTGATAGGGATGGAGACGTCGATATACTCGGCGTAGCGGATATTGATGATGAAATCTCCTGGTGGGATAATGACGGAGAACAGAACTTCACTAAATTCGTAATCAGCAACAATTTCGACGGCGCAGGCAAGGTGCATTATGCGGACATCGATGCCGATGGAGACATCGATGTTATCGGTGGCGCTCACGGTGCCAACCAGATCTCGTGGTGGGAAAATGACGGACGTATGAATTTCGATGAGCATGTCCTGGTGCAGAATTTCGATGCGTTAGGTGTTTACGGCATTGACATGGACGATGACCTCGATATCGATATCCTGGGTGTTGACCGGAACAACGGAATATATTACTGGGAGAACGACGGCAACAGCGGATTTACCAGGCGTACCGTAGTTGACAACTTCGAAGGATGCTGGACTGCTTATCCGGTCGATCTTGACGATGATAACGATATGGATGTGATCGCTGCGTCGAGCAACACAAATCAGGTTGTCTGGTTTGAGAACGATGGCAACCAGGATTTCAGCAGGCATACTATAGCCAACAATTTCATGGATTCGCGTTCGCTCTATCCGATAGACATCGACAGCGATGGAGACTGGGACATCGTCGCGGCTGCATTCGGTGATGACGAAGTCGCCTGGTTCGAGAACGATGGTAATGAAAGCTTTTCCAAACATACACTATTAAACGATTTTCGTTTGGCGAACCGGGTCACTGCCGCTGACCTGGACGAAGACGGTGATGTTGATGTTACCGCGATATCCTTTTTTGGCAACGATGTCGTCTGGCTGGAGAACGACGGCAGCGAAGAGTTTACGACTCATGACATTTCACCGGGATATTCACGACCCACATCGATATCTACCTCGGATATAGATTCCGATGGATACCTCGATATTATCACCACTTACAACAGTAACAAGATATCGTGGTTTGAGAACCTGTACCAGGTTGAGCATGACTTCGGTAATTACGCAATCCACGAGGAGACGACTTGGACATTCACCATAGCCAACGTCGGTCAGGAGAGGCTACGGATTCGGACTATAATACCTGTTCCTGATGACGGTATCTTCACCACCGATTTTGAAGAGCAGGCTACTATTCTTCCCGGTGCAGCCATTCAGGTTGTGGTCTCCTTCCAGCCGGACTTCGTGGATCTGTTCGAGGGCTTTCTGATTATCGAGTCGGATGATCCTGACGAAGATGCGGTCATTGTCCCTTTGAAGGGAGAGGGTGTTCCCGGCAATCAGCCGCCTTTTGTTGTTAGTCCAATCGACACATTGACGCTGGATGAGGATGACTTCGAAGATCTGGCCGTCGCCTGGCTCGACACGGTATTTGAAGATCCTGACGGCGATGATATGACATACAGCGCGATAAGTAATGATGGGGATTTCATCGTCCGGGTCGATGAGAATGACAGGTTGATCTTCGACAGTGCAGAACATTGGTACGGCGAAGTGATGGTTACAGTCACCGCCGATGACGGGTATGAATTCCGAGATGATCCCGAATTACTCGGGACACGTCAACTCAGGATAATTGCACGCAACCGACCCGAACAAGACGAGAATCGAGCCTTTTCAATGGCAGACGGTGGTAACGATCTGGATTACCATGAACGGATACCGGGGAGAGATTTTACTACCGATCATATTATAAGCGTCACAGTAAACTCTGTGAACGATCCACCTGTATGGGATGAGGTGCCGGGTGACATAAACGTTGAAGAAGGTGACCATATCGTGTTCAGTGTCTCAGGAAGCGATATTGAAAATGACATTCTTGAAATCATAGACGACATCCCCGAGGGAGCTGTATTCACCGATAACAACAACGGAAACGGAGACTTCGAATGGCAGACTAATAACGAGGATGAAGGGAACTACATTGTAACACTCCTGCTCACCGATAGAACGGATACCACCACTGCAAGCATTAATATAACAGTGGGCAACGTCAACCAACCTCCGATCTGGACCAGTCTTCAGGTAGAAGTCATCGGCTGGGAAGAGCATTTACTTACATTCACAGTTGAAGCAACCGATCTCGACGGTGACCCCCTGACCATAGTGGAGCATTCAGACGATCTCCCGGAAGGATGGGAATTCGTGGACAATGAAAACGGCAGCGGTACATTCAACTGGATACCCGGTTATGAGGATGAAGGAAACTATACCCTGAACTTGACAGTTTCCGACGGTCAGATCCCCGTTCCTGCGGATATCTCGATTATCATAAACAATACAAACCGTCCGCCTGAATGGATAGATCCCCCTGATACGGTTAGGGTGAATGAAGAAGAGGAACTCCTGTTCAGCGTCGAAGCGATCGATCCGGATGGTGGAGTACCGGGATTGAGCGCTGCATCAGATGATCTTCCGGATGGCTGGGGATTCACCAATAACGACGATGGAACAGGAGAGTTTAGATGGACGCCGACCTATGATGATTCAGGAGAATACATACTGACATTAGCTGCATCAGACAATGAAGACATTACCGAGACAGATGTTGTTGTCATCGTTAATAATGTCAATCGAGAGCCATATTTCGTCGATCCGCCTGAAATCGTCGATGGAAAGGAAGGCGAGGAACTTGTATTTATTTTTGAAGCTGTCGATCCCGATGGCGACGATGTGAGTATCTGGATTTCATCCGAAAACCCGCCGGAAGGCATTCAATTCACCGATCATGGAGACGGTACCGCCACGCTTGTATGGACGCCAGGCTGGGAGGACGAAGGCGATTATAACCTCACTGTGTCAGCGGCTGATTACGAATACGAAGTTGATGCTGATTTTATTATCTCAATCGCACGCGGGAACCGTGAGCAGTTCTGGGTTGACATACCGGACAGCGTCGAAGTTAACGAGGGAGAGGAATTGTCCTTCATTGTCGAAGCTGACGATCTCGACGGCGACGACCTGTCGCTCTGGGTCTCATCCGACGAACTGCCGGAGGGCTGGAACTTCACTGATTATGGCGATAACACCGGTGAATTCGTCTGGACGCCTGGTTTCGATGATTCGGGTCAATATACAGCCACCTTTACTACTTATGATAGAATAGAATGGTACGTCGAGGAGGATGTTGTTTTCACGGTGCATCATGTGAACCGTGAACCTTACTGGGATTATATACCGGATGCCGAACAGGCTGCAGAGGGCGCGGAGATCAGCTTCACTGTTAGAGGTTTAGATCCCGACAGTGACGATCTGACTATCGAGGCGCGTTCTGATGATCTCCCGAATGGATGGCAGTTCACTGACTATCAAGACGGAACGGGAGTCTTCTCCTGGCAGACCGATTATGATGACGAAGGAAATTACACCGCTTACTTCACCCTGTCGGACGGCGAGTATCCCATCGAGGAGGATGTGCTTATTGCCGTTGGTAACACCAATCTACCTCCGTTCTGGGTATTCATTCCCGATACGATTAACGCCGCCGAACCGGAACTCATTGAGGTTACTTTAATAGCAGAAGATCCCGACGGCGACCAGGTTTTCATCTCTTTCGAAGAGGAAGGCTGGCCTGACGAGGTGAGTTTAACCGATCATGACGATGGAACGGCTACATTCTACTGGCAGACCGATTATAACAGCGCCGGTGAATACTTAGCTGCGTTCTCCGTAACCGATGGCGATCTTCCCATCTCTGCCGATGTGCCTGTCATAGTTGCAAACACCAACCGCCCTCCTGACTGGGACGATTACCCTGAACATGTTTACGCTGAAGAGGACGAACTAATTCAATTCACAGTACAGGGCTCCGATCTCGACGGCGATCCTCTATCCATCGATTATGAATCCGGTGATATTCCCGATGCCGATTTCTTCGACAATAATGACGGCAGCGGTGATTTTAGTTGGCAGACCTCAGCTTTGGACGAAGGTGATTATATTGCCACCTTTACTCTTTTCGACGGCGAGGACTATGTTCCGGTCGATGTTCCCATTACCGTATCGCACGTCGATCACGCGCCTACATGGGATGATATTCCTGTACGAGTAGAGGTGGATGAGGACGAGATTGTTCAGTTCAGTTTCGCGGGCAGCGACCTCGATGACGACCAGCTTTCGATTACTGTTACTTCGGACAACCTTCCCGACGGCGACTGGGGATACGTTGACAATGGCGACGGAACAGGTTCCTTCACCTGGCAGACTACCTTTGAAGATGCAGGTGAATACAGCGCTGATTTCAGCTTGACCGACGATCAATTCATCGCTGATACTTCTGTTATTATCGTCGTCTATAATGTAAACCGGCAGCCTGAATGGTACTGCGTTCCAGCCGAACCGGAGGGGAGGGAGAACGAGGAACTTCAGTTCACCATATTCACTTCCGATCCCGACGGAGACGACGTCTCGTTCGAAATAACCGATGAACTTCCCGAGGGTATGAACGTTCAGGACAACGGGGATGATTCCCACACATTAAGCTGGACACCAGGCTATGACGATGCCGGTGATTATCGTCTGGATTTCGATGTTTCCGACAATCAACTGACCACACCGGGCAGCGTATCATTCAGTATAATCAATGTCAACCGTCCGCCTGTTTGGGATGATACTCCGGTGCAGGTGGAAGTCCTGGAAACCGAGGAAGCCATTTTCAGCGTGAGCGGCAGCGATCCGGACGGAGATTTCCTCCGGATATTAACGTTTTCGGATGATCTTCCGAATGGCTGGAGTTTCTCCGACAACGGAAACGGCACCGGCGATTTTTCCTGGGAAACGGGTTATGATGACTCCGGTGATTATACACTAACCCTGACAATCACCGACGGCGTGGACAGCGCATCGGCAGATGTGAGCATTGTGATTAATAATTACAATCCTGAGCCGGTCTGGGATAATCTGCCTCTTCAGAGGACGGTCGATGAGGGTGATCTGTTCAGTTTCACCGTACAGGCTTCCGATCCTGCAGGTGAAGACGATCTTGTAATCACCTGGTACTCAGATAATTTGCCGGAGGATATACAGTTCACCGAGATGGATGATCCCGATCGGGTGCTGGTCGAATGGCAGACCGATTATGCCGATTCCGGCGAATATGTCATAACCTTCACTGTCTCCGACGGTGAATGGGACATAGAGGCGGATCTTACGATTGTCGTCAACGATGTGAATCCGGCGCCTGTTTTCGATGTTATACCCGAATTCTACATAGCCGATGAGACCGAAGTCATTCAATTCGCCATTCGGGGACATGATCCCGATGGATCGGCTGTCACGATAAGTTATTCATCGGATGATCTACCGGATGTCATCGAATTTGTTGACAACGAAAACGGCACCGCGTCCTTCACCTGGCAAACTACCTATGAAGACTCCGGTGAATACACAGCCACGTTCAGCATCTCCGACGGTGTTAATGTAACTGAGCAGGATGTTCCGATCACAGTGAGGAATCTCAACCGTTGGCCCGTCTGGGATGATGTACCGGAATTAGTCGAAATCAACGAAAACGACCGGATTGAGTTTTCGGTTTTCGGCAGCGATGAGGACGATGATCTCCTCCAGATAATTGCTTCTTCCGAAGACCTTCCCGAAGATTCGGGATGGGAATTCACCGACAATGGAGACGGCAGCGGTTTATTCATCTGGCAAACAACTTACGATGACTCCGGGAGTTACACCGCAACGTTTACGCTGACAGACGGCTTTGAACCGGTCGATGCTGAAGTACAAATAATTGTCATCAACATGAACCGCCCGCCGGAATGGGTTGACGTACCTTCAGAACCGATCATTGCCGACGAGAACGATATTATCGATTTTATAGTTACCGGCATCGATCTCGACGCTGACGATGACTTAACCATTATCTATAGCTCCGATAATATCCCCGAAGCCGCAGATTTCACGGATTTAACGGATGGAACAGCTTCATTCCGCTGGCAACCGACATTTGACGATGCCGGCAACTACAGCGCCACCTTCACGCTGTCGGACGGCATGATTCAGGTTGACACAACGGTTCAGATTACAATTCTCAACGTCAATCGACGACCGATTTGGGATTATGTACCGGAACAGGAAACCGTCGATGAGGAGCAGACACTCGAATTCACCGTATCGGCATCCGATCCGGACGGCGAGAGGGTTTTCCTTACAGCCACCTCACTCGACATGCCCCCGGGCTGGGAGTTTGTTGACAACGATGACGGAACGGGCAGTTTCAACTGGACTCCGGGTTACGAGGATTCCGGTGAATATACTCTCTCTGTTCGGGCTTCAGACGGCGATCTCTGGGTGGTGAGTGATATCACCATCAGAGTTATCAATGTAAACCAGGCGCCGGTTTGGGATAATATTCCCGATTATAGGAGTGTCGAGGAAACCGAGATAGTCCAGTTCTATTTCCATGGCTACGACCCTGATGGTGATGCAGTAAACCTCGATATCGATCCTGACAATCTGCCGGACAGTTACGAATTTATTGACAACGGCGACGGTAGCGGATCATTTCTCTGGGAAACCACGTTTGAAGATTCAGGAACATATAGACCTGTCTTCCTGATATCCGACAATGCATTGACAACCGAACATACTGTCATAATCGATGTCGGCAACGTCAATCAGCCACCCTTCTGGACCGATATCCCCGTGGAGGTGCAAGTCCGTGAGGGAGATCTGTTAGAATTTACGATGTCAGCCGAAGACACGGACGAAGACGATCTCTCCTTCAGCTTTGACGAAGACGACGTTCCCGACGATCCCGAAGACCCGGACAATCCGTTCCTTGATGATCGGGGTCTCGGAACCGCCCGTTTCACCTGGACGCCAACTTATGCCGATCAGGGTGTGCATGACGTGACCTTCTCGGTATCGGATGGCATTGCGACAATCGACCGTGATGTGAGAATTACCGTTATCCATGTAAATCTCCCGCCGGTCTGGACAAGGGTTGAGGAATTCATCCAGTTTGGCGAAGGCGACCTGGTCCTGTTCAGCGTCGAAGGTGAGGATCCCGACAATGACAACCTCACTATCGATTACTATTCCGGCGATCTTCCAGAGGAAGAAGTGACTTTCGTCGATCACGGAGTCGGTGTAGGTACTTTGAGCTGGCAGACTGAATTCGGCGATGTCGATGAATATCATGCCACATTCACTATCTCGGACGATCAATATCATGTGGATGTTGACGTCACCATCTCGGTCAGCGATGTGAACCGCCGCCCGGTCTGGGATGTCTATCCCAATCCAATCAGTGCGGAGGAGAGTGATCTGATTCAGTTCACTATCGAAGCCTACGATCCGGACGACGATCCTTTGAGAATTAGGCATATTGGTCTGCCGGACGAAGCGCAGTTCATCGACAACGAGGACGGTACTGGAAGATTCTCATGGCAGACAGATTACTTCGATGCAGGTGAATACGTGGTAACATTCATCGTCTCCGATGGCGATATCGATGTTCCACTATACATTGACATAACCATAACCGGCATCAATCAGCGTCCTTTATGGACAGACATTCCCGACGCTGTTCATGCCGACAATCCGGGCGATCTGATTGAATTCGACATAGTCGGGGAAGACATCGACGGCGATAATCTTGATATCACCGAGGTTATTCCCCAGGGCGCTGAATTCAACGAAACCGGGAACGGCAGAGGAAGCTTCTACTGGCAGACGAATGAGGATGACGAAGGCGTGTATTACGCCAGCTTCACGCTGTCCGACTGGGAGTTTGACGAGACCAAGCAGGTTGTTATAACCATCGGCGACGTGAACCAACCGCCGGAATGGGTGGAATTTCCCGACGACATGATCGTTGACGAAGGCGATTTGATTTCCTTTACCGTCCGCGGTAGCGATCCTGATGATGATCCTTTGAGATTTAGGCATGACGGTCTGCCGGATGAAGCGCTGTTCACCGACAACTTGGACGGCACAGGTGATTTCGAGTGGCAGACCGGACCTCACGATTCCGGTGAATATACGCTCACCTTCACCCTGCGAGACGGTAATTATCACATCGACCGCATTTTACGCATCAGGGTCAACGATACAAATCAACCGCCCGAATGGACAAGTGTGCCGGGAGATATAGTTGAAAACGAAGGCGAAACGGTTGATTTCTTCCTGCGCGGTGTTGATAACGACGGTGACGATGTTACCATCACCTTCGATGACCAGGGTTGGCCCGATGAGGTTACGTTCAACGATCTCGGTGATGGTCGTGCGGTTTTCGCGTGGGAGCCCAACTTTAATGATGCCGGTGGATATACTGCCAGATTCACACTGTCCGACGGTGTATTCTCTGTCGATACGACAGTAAACATCACCATTGACAATGTAAACTGTGAACCTTTCTACACGATTGAGCCTGAACCTATAACAGTTTTAGAGGGCGAATTCATAAACTTCATCATATCAGGCGACGATATCGATGGCGACGAACTGACTATTGTTTTCGACACTACCGGCTGGACAGACGCCGCTCAGTTCACAAACTTAGGCAGTGGAAGCGGTATTTTCGCCTGGCAGACGAACTACAATGATGCTGGCAATTACACCGCTCACTTCACGCTCTCCGACGGGGAATTCGACGTCGAGACCGATGTTGAGATCTCTGTAACGGATGTCAACCGTGAACCGATATGGATTTATATGCCAGACAGGTTCACCGGATACGAGGACAGTGAAGTCGAAATAGCCGTTTTTGCTGTCGATCCCGATGATGACGAACTGACACTCGACTGCGATTCAGATGATCTGCCCGAAGGATGGGAGTTCACGGATGAAGGCGAAGGAATCGGGTTCTTTGACTGGACACCCGGTTACGAGGACTCCGGTCAATACACGGCGACGTTCACCGTCTCGGACGGCGAAAACGCATCTTCAGGTGATGTTCTGATTACAATCAACAATGTGAACCGCCCACCGCAATTCACAGATATTCCTGTGTATGTTGAAGAATACGAGTTAGAGATAGTGGAGTTCACCATCTCCGGCAGCGATCCTGACGGCGAGAATGTGACTCTCGATATGATCGTGGACGATCTGCCCGATGAGATGCAATTCACTGACAACGGCGACGGCAGCGGTTCTTTCTATTGGGAAACAACCTATGAAGACCAGGGTGAATATCTAATAACGTTCGTGATATCCGATGGCAATCTTGATACCGAAGGCGACGTTCAGGTAAGGATCCTCAATGTTAACCGTGAACCTGTCTGGGTTTATGTGCCGGATGAGATCACCAGAGACGAGGACGAATCGTTCGACTTCGGTCTGGTGGCAAGGGATCCTGATGACGATCAACTGACAATAACAATGCAGTCCGTTGATCTGCCTGAGGAAGCCGTGTTGAACGATGAAGGCGACGGCAGGGCGCGCTTTACTTGGGACACCGATCTTGAAGACGCCGGTACATATAATCCAATATTCTATCTCTCCGATGGGGTAGCAGTTGTTGAGACGACCATGACCTTGATCGTCAACAATGTCAATCAGGCGCCGTACTGGGCTCAGATACCCGATACAATCTCTGCCGACGAGGGGACGATGTTTTCCCTCACTGTGGTCGGAATCGACCATGACGGGGACGATCTCACTACCTCACACTTCTCGGACGATATCCCGGAAAATGCGGATTTCACCGATCATGGGGATGGAACGGGTACTCTTTTGTGGGATATTACTTATGCTGATGCCGGCGTATATACCAGTCTTTTCACGATCAGCGATGGAGTGCTTGAATCGACTGCACCCGTAACCATAATAGTGAATAATGTGAATAATCCGCCGTACTGGGTCGATATGCCTGACTTCATAGGAATCGATGAAGGCGGATTGGTCGTATTCTACGTCGAGGGTGTCGATTCCGAGGGTGACGCTCTCGAAATCCGCTATAGCTCAATCGACATACCGGAATCCGCAGATTTCTCAGATTTCGGAAATGGTACGGGAGTCTTCACATGGCAGACTAACTTCGAAGACATGGGCAGATACAGAGCGCTATTCACACTCTCCGACGGCACTCACGACGTCCCCGCGGCGGTAATCATCACTGTAGGCGATGTCAATATGCCGCCCGAATGGGTGGATGTCCCTGATACTGTGATAGTTACCGAAGGCAACCAGCTTGATTTCTTTGTCAATGGCAGCGATCCTGATGGTGATGCCCTTACCATCTACTTTTACTCTCACTACCTGCCCGAAGAAGCCATATTTACCGATAACGGCGATGGTACAGGAAATTTCACATGGCAGACCGGTTATGAGGATGAGGGAGTATATTTAGCTACTCCGATCCTCTCAGATGGTGAATACGATGTCGAGGCTGAAGTCCAGATCATCGTCCTCCACAGCAATCGTGAACCTGAATGGGTCGTACTGCCCGAACAGGAGATTGTGATCGACGAGGGTGATCTGCTGCAGTTCGATGTTGCCGCCAGCGATCCGGATGGTGATATCCTGAGATTGAGCATGACTTCTCCAGATCTGCCGGAAGCCGCAGTTCTCACAGATAACGGGGATGGTACAGGAGTCTTCACCTGGCAGACCAGTTACCTCGACGGTGGATTCTATGAACTCATCCTCGTTGTATCAGACGGCGAAGATTCCGATGAGGCGGACATCTTCATCAATGTCGGCAACCTGAATCAGGTTCCGGTGTGGACGGAATATCCCGAGAATCTCACCGTAATCGGTTACGTGGAGAACGATGTATCGGTCGAGCTAACGGCTGAAGATCGCGATGGCGACGATCTTGAGTTCTTCTGGCAGTGGTCAGGGGAACGACCGGGCGATCCGCAGGTTAATTTCGAGGTCATCGATGACAACCGAATCAGGTTCACACTGAATACCGACCGCTTCGAGTTCGGTGTTTACAACGTGACCTTCTCAGTCTCAGACGGTGTGAATGAACCCCAGCTTGATATTGCATTTAATATCGGAACCGATCATTTCATCTACACTGAGACCGGGAGTTCGCACGAGATCCGAATAGACAGACTGGTTCATTTCGGCGATGTACTCGAACGCGATGAACCTGAAATCTGGGATGAGATCGGTGTTCTGACGCCCGATGGTGTAGTAGGCGGCTCTTACAGGTTCACTGATCAGATCGATATGCCTTTGACACTCATGGCTTATGGTGATGATCCTAACACGCAGGATATCGAAGGTTTTGCTCCCGACGAATCTTTCACCTTCCGTTGCTGGGATTACGATGAAGGCGTCGAATACGGCGCACGCGCCGAATTAATTGCCGGTGACCGAAACTGGCGGCATGACGGATTCTCACTGATTGAACTGTTCATCGGCACCGGCTTAACCGTCGAACCCGGAGAACTTGATTTCGGTCAGCTGCATGTTCAGGAGAGTTCCTCTCTGAATCTGACATTGAGAAATTCCGGCACCATACCCATTGAAGGCTTGACGTGTCTTATTGATGGAGGCAATTTCTCAGTTCCAGACCTTTCATACGACCTTGATGTCGATGAGGAGATCGAAATCGAAGTAACCTTCTCACCTGTATCCGACAGAGCTTATAACGCTGTTCTGCATATACGCGCCGATTTCGTGGATCTTGCCACAGTCGAGCTTACCGGAACCGGTATCGAAACCTGGTATTACGATTATACCATCACCGGGATATTCCACAACATAGACGTACTGCAGGCTGACTTTGACGGCATTCCCGTCGAGGATTACACCGAAATCGGTGTTATGACACCGGCTGGATTATGTGCCGGAGCCATCCTCGCCGCGGGAGATGCACCCTGGGAGATCAGGGTCTATGGCGATGATCCTGAAACGCAGGAAATTGACGGTTTCCGTGCCGGTGAGCAGTTCCACTTCGCCTTCGCCGATACGATGGGAGGGGATGAGATTGAAGTTGAAGCCACTTATCTTGCTGGTCCCGACGAATGGGAGGAGGACGGTTATTCTGCGGTCATCCTGTCCACAGGAGACGCGCATTTCCACCCTGTCATTAACGAAAGAGCGCATCATGTTTTCATCATTTCCGTTGATTATTTCGGCGAAGCGCTAAACTACACCGATGAGATCGCCGCGATCACACCGCGCGGCGACATCGCTGGCAGCGTGATGATCACACCTGATCTCGAAATCTGGGAACTTGACGCTTACGGGGATAATCCCGATACCCGTAATGTGGTTGAGGGCTTCCGAACCGGAGAGTATATCTATTTCCGGTTGTGGGATGCTCAAAGCGAAATCGAGGTTGTTGTCAGGGCTGAATGGGCGGAAGGACCGAACCGCTGGGATGACGACGCCGAAAGCCATGTTGTTCTGACAGCCGTCAGCGACAATAACGCTCCCATTTTCAGACCGCTGGACGATATCACGGTTACAGAGGATGAGGATATAGATCTTCTTCTCTACGTTCTCGATGGCGATGAAGATCCTATCAGCCTGTCGCTGATCGGTGTAAACCTCCCTCAGGGAATTGCATTTACCGATCTGCATAACGGCAGAGGACTCTTCTCCTGGAGACCGAATTATAATCAGGCTGGGCAGTATATTGCTCTCTTCCGAGCCTTTGACGGAATCGATGAAACCAGGCTTGAGATCCCCATCAGAGTGACCAACGTAAATCGCCCGCCGGTGATAGCTGAAATAGACTCTATTGAAATCGACGAGGGCGAGCGGTTACTGCGGCTCCTCGAAGCCTATGATCCGGATGGCGATCCGGTCAGCTTCTCGATAGAGAACCTGCCCGTCGGGGCTTCACTTGTCGGCGCTATCCTGCGCTGGACTCCGGGATACGACCAGGCGGGAGAATATGATCTCACCATTCGCGCCACCGATTTCGGACAACCTCCGTTGTCCGACGAGGAGCTTGTTCATATATTGGTTATCGAAGCCCAGAGAGCGCCCACCTGGGATGAGGTAGATATCGTCAGGGCTCATGAAAGTGATTTCGTCGAACTGAACCTGAGAGCTGTCGATCCCGACGGAGATGAACTGGAACTCACTGCATTCAACCTGCCTCAAGGGTCGCAGTTCATGGACCTCGGCGGTGGTGACGGTGTTTTCACCTGGCAGACAGGTTACATACATGCAGGATATTACCAGCCCTCATTCGTCGCCAGTGACGGCGTGTTAGCGGACACGATGATAGTCGAAATCTACATCCTGAACGTGAACCGGATGCCGATTCTCGAACCGATCGACAACCAGACGGCTTATGTCGGAAGTTCGGTTGAATTTGACGTCACCGCCAGCGATTCCGATGATGAAGATAACGGTCAACTCGAGATTTCCACGCGCAATGCGCCGCAGGGATTAACGCTCAATGAATGGGACGGTTCCAGCGGCAGTTACATTTGGGCTCCTGATGAGCAGGGAATTTTCCCCGATGTGCGCATCAGGGTATCCGACTCCGGTGGTGGATGGGACGAGCAGACGATCATCCTTACCGCTCTTCCTATCGACGAAGAGCCACCGGTAATAACCGGTCTCAATCCGGCTAACGAGGAGATACTGCGCATCGACCGCCCGGCTATCCGCGCCAATATCACCGATGAGGGTAGCGGTATCGATATCGTTGAACTGACCTTAGACGATCAACCTTGTGAGGACTGCACGTTTAATCCTCAAACCGGCGGTCTCGTGTGGGTTAGCGCAGGAGAACTGTCAGAAGGCGATCATAACTACACGGTGCGCGCGGTGGATCATGCCGGAAACCAAACACAGATCAATGTAGTATTCGTAGTCAATGCTGATCCCGGCGTCATTGAACCGGATGATTATACCATATACACTCTGTACGACAGAATCGACCTGAGCGGCACGACCGATCCCTTCGTGGATGTTGAACTGTGGTTGGACGGTGACCTTACAGGCGAAGCCTATGCCGATTACCGCGGTCGGTTCACCTTCGAGCAGGTGGAACTGAACGAGGAGATGAACCGCTTCATTATGCGTGGTCATGACAACCTCATGGCGCCCGTGAGAGTGGATGTATATCTCGACATTGAACCGCCCGATATCGATCTTGTCTTCCCGATCGGCTGGATTTCCGAAACAATGCCTCGCATTCGAGCGTGGATCGATGACGAAGGAATCGGATTGGACGTCGAAGAGGGCATTTATCTGGCAATCGACGGCGTTCAGATTGAAGGATATGGCTTCTTGGACGGCTTCCTGACATACAACATTCAGGATCCCCTCGAAGAGGGTGAGCACGTCATCAGCATTGCAGCCGTTGACCTTTTAGGCAACACTCCGGATGACTCACTCGATGCAGTTATCTTCATCGACAGCCAGGCGCCGGTTGTCGATCACCCGTACTTCACCGAGGGCATGGTTTTTATCTCCAACCGGTCTCCCGAGCTGATTATCCCGATAAACGACCCTATTCCCTCCAGCGGAATCCTGGGTAATGATCTGGTACTTAGCGTGGACGGCGAAGAACTGGACTATGATTGGTTCGAGATCGATCAGTCCGTTATATTCGATTTCGACGGGTACGATGAATTAGAAGCTGGTGAACATACCATCATTATCGACGTTGACGACCGGGCGAGGAATAATACCAGAGCTACCGGCGGGTTCATTATCACAGATATCCAGGACTATGAGGCGCCGGTAATCTCGAACATGTTTCCTCCTCACGAGAGTACTGCCGGCGATGGAGATGGAGGCTTCGGCATCATACCTGCGAGATTCTCCGCTGATACTGTGGCGTTCGTCATCAGTGACAATGATGTCGGAGTCGATTGGGATACGGTCTGGATGTGGGTGATTGCCTTGAACGATCCCGGTGATCCGGCAGATAACGACACCACCGTGTATCTACCCGGCGAGCTGTTCCAGATGCCCCACGGCAGGATGGTGGCTGTCATGCGTAATAACGGTGATGGTCCGCAGCTCTCACCCAACGAGATGGGCGGTCTGCAGATCGGTCTTATCCAGATCGAAGCTTTCGGAGACGATGAAGTGGGTAACCAGGCGTCGCAGTTGTGGCAGTTCTTCTTCGATCCTGCTGCGCCAGAGACTCCGACACTGGTCGAACCGAATTTCTATTACACCAACGACGCCGTCATCAGTATTGACGGGTTCGCCGGAGGCGACGAACCGATTTATCCGGATGACTATGAGAATCTCATCACAATCAGGATCTATAGGAACGACGATATCGCTGCCGAGATTTATGCAGATACGTTCTTCGATTTCACCGTACCGGAAGTTCTGCTGGTCGAAGGTGTGAACAGTATCACAGCAACCATGCTCGACGGTGGCGGTAACGAATCGGAATTCAGCGATCCAATCGAACTGGTTCTCGACCTTACATCACCTGAAATAACGGGCTTCGAAACTCCGCGCGGACCTCATATTTCCGATATAACACCTCTCTTCTCGGCAACATTGCGCGACCAGGGAACCGGTATTCAGGTCGCCGATATTGTGTTTAGTGTTGACGAAATTGAGTACGAATCGATATATAACCCGAATAACGGCTCCCTTATCGCATCGGTCATGGATGATCTCGACGAGGGAGAGCATACCGCCCGCATCGATGTCAGCGATCTGGCTGGTAACACGACGTCGGAGGAGTACTCCTTTGAAATACATCTCCCACCGGTCGATCCACCTGAATTTGAACTGACACCCTATACGAGTACAAACCGCATATCCCTGACCGGTACTTCTGATGCCGGAAACGATATTGTTATTATCGTAAACGACAGGGAAACCGGCATAGTCGAAACAGATAATGCCAACGAATTCAACTTCGTCTATAACGCGCCTGAACTCCCTGAACCCACATGGATCAGTCTCATGGCGGTGAGCGAGGAGGAGGTCGAGAGCGAACATACCGAACCGCAGATGCTGCGCCACGATTATGCCGTGCCACTCTTCACCGGAACCCAACCGGAAAACGGCACGATTGTAGCCGTTTGGGAGCTTGATTCCGTCTCAGTTCATGTAAGCGACGCCGACGCCGGACTCGACTCTGAAGGCTTCTCCATCTCCCTGATGGGTGAAGCGGTGATGTTCAACTCGTTCGAGTCCGATTCCGGATACTGGCTGAGTGCTGATGTGGCTGATATTGAGTTCGTCAACAATCAGACAGTCGAAGTCATAGCCGGTGCGAATGATCTTGCAGTTCCACCGAATCAGGGCAGACTGCGCTGGGAGTTCGTCACCCAGGTCGGAGCTTCTCCCGTTCTCATGCTGCCTGACACCTCGGTAAACGAAGATGAACAGCTTGCGCTGAACCTGTTTGCTTACGCCGATGACCCGGATCATACCTGGCAGGACTTGAACCTCACTGCTGAACTGGTCGAGGGCGACGAACATGCCCAACTGGCGCTCGATAACCTCGGTGTTCTACGCGTCAGAGCAGAGGAAAATTGGTTCGGGCGTCTCAGCATCGCCGTAGAAGTGGTCGATCCGGATGAACAGAGCGGCGCTGACACGATGATCGTGGATGTACTGCCGGTGAACGACGCGCCAGTGTTCGACGAAATCGAGGATATGGTGGTCGATGAGGGTGAAATCGTACAGATTTGGGTTACGGCAACCGACATTGATCCGGATGATCAACTGACCTTCAGTACAACCTCCAACCTGTTCAACCTCTCACCGTTCGGAGTGGCTGTTTTCCGTGCAGTAGGTGCCATGCGCGGCGTTCACGAGATTGAACTGTTCGTTAGAGATGAAGCGGGAGCAACCGGTCGGACGACATTCGAACTGACGATCAATTCAGTCAATAGTCCGGTGGAGGCAATCGGAGATATCCCCGATCTGGTGATAGATGAAGACTCCGAAGCCTTTACTGTCGCATCACTCGATACGATATTCTTCGACGCGGATGATGACCCGCTGTTCTATGAAGTTGAGTGCAGGGGTGGACTTATCATAGAGATCGACCCGGAGTCGAAACAGGTTACCATCGAACCGGAGAGGAATTTCTTTGGTGAGCGACGCGTTACGATCAGCGCCGATGACCGCAATGGCTCGACGGCTTACGCCGAGTTCTGGCTGACAGTAACGGGAATAAACGATCCGCCTGAGCGTCGCGGTTTTCTGCCGTTCGATATCTCGCTGCCTGAAGATCCGGGCAGATACGTAATTGCCGATCTGGACAGCGTTTTCTTCGACCCGGACGGCGACAACATCGAGTTCGATACCGATGGCGGCGATTCGCTCGGAGTGATGATCGACGCCTATGGCATACTCACGCTGAACCCGATGCCGGACTGGTACGGTGTGCAGACGTTCACTCTGAAAGCCGATGATGGACATGAACCTGAAGGCGGACCGGTGAGAAATTCCGGCGACGCTGAATTTGTTGATTTCAGTAACTGGACAATGTCAAACGGCGCTCCTTCACGCGACGATTACATACCGATTGACATCATGGTGGAGATTCTGTCAGAAAACGACGCACCGCGGATCATAGCTCCGATTGAAGACCAGGTGTTGTATGAAGATGACATTCCCAGACCTCTTCTCAACCTTTTCGATGTATTTGTCGAAGTCGATGGTGATGACATGGAGTTCTTCGTAACTGCGGAACAACCTTTGGAAGTTAGATGGAGCGACCAAAACGGCAATCTGCTGCTGATTGCTCCTGACAACTTCCACGGTCTCGACCTTGAGGTCGTCGTTGTTGCTAAGGATCCGTCCAGACTTGAGTCAACCGACATTTTCATGGTTGACATACTGTCGATCAACGATCCTCCGCAGGTGATGAATCCCATCGCTGACCAGGAATTTGAGGAAGATGACGGACCCTGGATGGTGGTCGATCTTGATGATGTATTCTTCGATCCGGAGGGCGATCCGTTCTACTATCGCGTTCGTGCGGAAGAACCGCTGATTGTTGAGATCGATGACGATCACCTGCTTACAGTAATGGCTCCCGACAACTTCAACGGAACGGACATCGAGGTAACTGTTATCGCTTCGGACACCCCATTCCAAATCACAACCGGATCGGGCAGGGTCGCAAGATCGACAAGATCAATAAAGCGCGATGTCGGTCCTGTGAGGCAGTTGCGGTCAACCCGAAGCGTAGGTCGAAGTGTAGGGGCTGAACATCTTCAGCCAATACAATTTGGAAATCGCTTTGACGATTCTCGACCACCTCGCCGCGACGAAGAGATTGAGGAAATCTTCAAGGTGACCATTACTCCCGTTAACGACGTACCGGTCTGGACGAATTACCCCGTGAACGTTCAGGTAGCCGAACTCGACTCGATTAAATTCGACGTTATAGCAATTGACGTCGATATGATATATGGGGGTGAACTGCTTGCTCTGAGGATCGTTGAGGAGAATGGCGTCATCGCGAGAGGCGCGTTTTTCACCGACAACGGCGACGGCACGGGAAGATTTTACTGGCTGACCGATTATGACGATGCCGGTGATTTCTACATTGTCGTGGAGGCAAGGGACCGGGCAGATGTAGCCGTATATGCGGACATCAGTATCACCGTCAATAACATGAATCGTCCGCTTATTCTGGAACACGAACTTCCCGACATGGCGTTCGCGGAGGACGATTCGTTCAGGATGGACTATAACCTGAACTATCACTTCTCCGATGCCGATAACGATACACTCGTCTTTACCGTACCGGAACATCATGGGATAGTCTATCTGCTCGACGAGGACAACCATCTATTCCTGAAACCTGAACCCGACTGGAACGGCGAGACCGAAGTTGTCATCGCTGCTACCGATGGCTTCATGCAGGTAACGGATACTCTTATCGTTTCAGTCGAATCGATCAACGATCTGCCGACTGCTTTCGATCTGAGTCAACCGGCGGACAGCGTGTATAGATACAGTTATCCATCGGTGCAGTTCAGTTGGCAGGAATCGATAGACATCGTTGAGGATTCAACCATGACCTATAACCTGGTTATGTACTTCAACGATGAGGAACATTGGTACCGCGACCTTCCGGATACAACACTCTATGTGATGCGTGAGGACTTCGTCATCAATCCAGATGAACCGACCGAAGTAGAGTGGTGGGTCTGGGCTTATGACGGCATTGATTCCGTGCGCAGCGACGGTACCAACATTGTTATCATCGCCGCGATAATCACTTTCAGGCCGGAAAAATTAATCATTCCGTCCGAATTTGTGCTTGGAAATGCCTATCCGAACCCGTTCAACGACGCCACGCGCATACCGTACGACCTGCCTGAACCGTCCGACGTGGTCATCACCATATACGATCATACCGGCAGGCTGGTTAAAACTGTCGAAAACCGTTATATTTACGCCGGACGCCATGTAGCTATGTGGGACGGGAAAGACCGGTACGGTATAAGGTCTTCTGCAGGATTGTATTTCATCAAGCTCAAAACGGATCTCGGTGTGAAGATGAGTCGGGTGATGTTGTTGAGATAATTTACCTGAACCTTCTTCATTCTTTATTCAATAAGGGCGTCCCGACTAATTCGGGACGCCCTTGTAATTTATATATGTATCCGATTTATCATCTAATCCATATCCTACCGAGCGACACCAGGAACAGAGCCAACAATAACCATCCCAGTAAACCTTCAATCATTGCTAACGTACGGAATCTCAATATGCCAATCTCGCGATTTTTCACTTTAAATTTAATGAGATATTTCGCAGTTGGATACCAGTCTCCATAACCGACAGTTGTGAAAGTATTTACACTGAAATAAAATGCATCCTGAAATTGCCGCCATTTAATCAACAGTTTTTCAGACCACCGTTTGTTCTTAATATCAAATTTTCTTTCCTCGACATCGAATCTGCGTTCCTGAATCGCACCAAGCTTGAAATAGCATAGTGCAAAGAGCAGAATCATTATACCCGCTAGCCTGATCGTATAAAACGGCTTCACCCCATATCCGCAGGAAAACCAGAGCAGCCAGTCACCAAACCAGGCAAAACCGGACTTGAAACTTCTTTCCATTTTCCGTCTTTCCAAATAACATGCATCCAGGTCATCATGTTTTCCCTGTTTTGCGAATTCAGATTCAACAAGTATATAATTCTTTTTGAGTGATTCCGCTCTGGATTCGGTTGTGTCTGGTGAATCAATCTTTCCAGCCCATTGGTTCCAATTAACCAGCAACTGATGAAAATTTAAATTATCAAAGAAGAATCTTGCAGAATCAGTGAAAAGTGAGGTACGAAAATCCAAAGTTGTTTGAAAATTAGATTCAGAAAGATAAAGTTTTGAATCAAATTTTGTATTATGAAAATTCGGTGATTTAATAAAATTAGCCTCCCAGAAGGAAACCTTCCCTGAAAACGTAGACACAGCGAAGTAAACACGATCTAAAAATGTAACCCTTTCAAAGAAAGCCAACTCTGAAAAAGTGACCTTCAGAAAGAAAACCAACTCTGAAAACGTGACATTCCAGAACTTAGCCTCCCCTGAAAACGTGGAATTAAAGAAGTTAGTTTTTCCTAGAAATGCAGTATTATGAAAACTAACCTCCCCTGAAAACGTAGTCTCAACGAAGTGAACATCCCCTGAAAACGTGGTAGATCTGAAATAAACATCCCCTGAAAACGTAGTTGTTTTTTTAGTATCCCCAAATTTCAACATGCACTTAAGCGTATCACGCCATGTAATGTCTCCTTCAATCACTAAACCGGCACACCACAAAGTATCCTCAGCACCAAGTTCCCCAAACCATTTCATCACCTCTTCAGCCTGCACGGTGTCGTTTACGGCATAGTCCTGCATATCCACAATCCGCGCTTGAGATTGACCGGACAGGCAGAGAACACTGATAATGATTAAAATCCCTGTTATTGAACGCATCATTACTCCTCCTTTTCTGGCTTCTGTTCCGACTTCAGCCATTTCATCAGGAATTCGAACGATTTCAGGTATTCGTCATGCTCTTTCCATTTTGTGAAATCGCCTATGCTTCGGCTGGTCAATCTTGTAGCCCAGTTATCTTCACACTCAAACACACTGTCATCAAGCCTGACAGGCATCAGTATATCCGCTTTGCGCCTGACTTCCTCATCGAGGGTTTTATCGACTTCATACTCAACCCAGTTGCTTTGGACTGTTTTTTCTGAGAGAACCAATATTACTTTATCCCTGTCTCGGATTTCCACATCGATGACTTTCCTCATTCGTCCGCCAATTGGCATGTCATGCGTATAAAGCCAAACCCTGACTCCCTTGTCCAGTAAATCGGCATGCAGCCTTTCAGCGAATTCCTGATCTTCATGGTAATAGCTGATGAAACAGGTGTGAAACTGGAAGGGACTGGTATCGAATAGAGATGGGAGGTAGTCAATATAGACTTCAGGCAGACCCACACCGCGTAGGAATTTTCTCGGTAGTGGTCCGGATTTCTGAAGAGTACGGAAATCGATTACACTCGGACCAACATGAAAACATAAGTCCAGATTTATAGCATTACTAAGATCTACATCAGCAAATATGGTTTCATTAAGAAGAGCTTGTCTAAAATCAGAATCTTTAAGCTCTACTCGTGCAAGTCTCGCTCCCGGAAGGTATGCACCAAAAAGATTCGCACCTCGTAGGTTAGCACTCCAAAGATTCGCTTCCACAAGGTTTGTTTTAACGAGGCTTGCTCCCTCAAGATTTGCATACATTAGGTTCGCACCTCTAAGGTTCGCATCCTGAAGATTCGCGTTAAAAAGGTTCGCCCGCTCAAGGTTCACATTTCCAAGGTATGCACCCCAAAGGTTTGCATACCTAAGGTTCACACCACCAAGGTTCGCATCCTCAAGGTTCACACCTCTTAGTTCAGGTTGAATTCCGGGATTATCTTCCCGCCATTTATTCCAAAACTCAACTCCTAGTTTGAGTATTTCAAAATGTTTAGGCTTAACCATTGTTCACCTTTGAATTGATTTTCAATCGTATAAGTATGAATATACAACAATTCCAGCGAAAATCAACCACGAACGTGGCGTTAGCAGCATTTCAGATGGCGACTGATTTCATCTCTCTTCCTCCCAATCTTTCTCATACTTCCGCTTGCGGACATACTTCGCCCTGTCGCCCATATCCGATGTGGGTTTCGGCATCGGTCGGCGCGCCATCTCCTCAGCCCGCTTGAAAGCTTTCTTCGGAGTTTTCAACGCCCGGTATTTCCTGCCTTTTTGTGTCATTCTTCTACTTTTCTAAATGTTGTCTCTTAATGAGGCATTATGAGACGAAAGCCCAGATCAGTTTTCGACTTGACTCGTCCAGGCTGTGAGGGTCCTCGATATGGAACAGATCGCCTGCCACGTCGCGAATCAACAGTCCTCCACCCGGCAACGACTGTGGCCAATCGTCGAGTTTGGTCTGGAAATGACGCTTACCCTGGCAGGTTTCGACATGCCAACTGCGGATCTCAAAATCCTCTTTCAGCGAGATTACACCTGTAATCTCCATTACGAATCCAGCCTCAATTAGTGCCAGTTCAAGAGCTTCACGAGACGTTTCGTCAAGATCGGTCAGATCTTCAACCAGCGCCACCTCGTTGTCTTCCTTGTCGCGCAGCGAGATATAAGACTTCGATTTGCTCCAGGGAAAGCAGCACCGCGCCTGAACCGGCGTATCGGTGTTGTCTTTACTCACCCAGAGCTTCCCGTCGCTGCGCCATTCAATTTTTAGTTGCATATCCTTACCGTTATTATCAAAACCGTTTTGTTGTGAACATACCCTTCCCCCCCTACAGAGTAGGGGGGGATTCAGGGGGGGTTACCTCAAGAAAAATACAAACTCATAATAAGGAAACCCCCTTTTATTCCCCCTACTGCGTAGGGGGGAAAGGTGAAGAGGGTGATTAGATCGCATAGCTTTCCTGCAACTCCTGCTGCATCCTCTGCAGTTTGTAGTACATGCCTTCAGAATTGTCCAGCAATTCGGCATGAGTTCCTTCTTCGGTTATCCTTCCGTCTTCGATCACCAGCAGACGGGTTGCCTTACGCAGCGTCGATAACCGGTGCGCAATGGCGAAGACCGTTCGACCGGCAATTAACCTGTCCAACGCCTCCTGGATCTTTCGCTCGGTCTCCGTGTCAACGCTGCTGGTGGCTTCGTCCAGAATCAAGATACGAGGATTGCTCAATATCGCCCTGGCAATCGAAACCCTCTGTCGTTCACCGCCCGACAGTGTGTGTCCGCGCTCGCCGATCATGGTATCGTAACCGTGCGGCAGCTTGCAGATGAAGTCATGAGCATTGGCGATCTTAGCCGATTCGATAACCCGGCTCAGTCCCACTTCCGGCATGGCGTACCGGATGTTATCCAGTACTGGACCGTGAAACAGGTAAGGATCCTGCAGCACCATCCCGACCTGGCGGCGGTAATGACCGGTGTCAAGGTCACGGAGGTCAACTCCATCTATCAGAATTCTGCCTCCGGAGATCTCGTAGAACCTGGCTATCAGGTTGGTGATCGTCGTCTTACCGGCGCCGGACGGTCCGACCAGACCGATCATCTCACCCGGTTTTACATCGAAGGAGATTCCTCTGATGATCTGCCGGATACCATCATAGGCGAAAGTCACATTGTCAAACGTAACTCGCCCTTGGACAGGCTCAAGCCGGATCGATTCACGTTTGTCAACGATCTCCGGCTCGGTGTCCAGAACCTCGAAGATGCGATGCGCCGAACTGGTGGCTCGGTTCAGCATCCTCGCCATCATCCCGATTGTTTCAATAGGCTGCAAATACATTCCCATATATAGAAGGAAGGTTACGAATGTCCCGACCGTCAGACCGGCGCCGTGACCGAAGACCCTCGGCAGAGCGAAAACCCATACCAGCAGCGTCAGGATATGAACTGCCATCAGCAGGAAGGGGCAGAACCTGGTCCACACCTCGTGAATGTAGTTGAAGTGAGTAACGCAGGACATATTCCTGTCGTCAAACCTCTGTTTTTCACGATCCTCCTGATTGAACGCTTTGACAACCCTTATACCGGGAATGGTGTCGGACAGTACTGAAGTCATGTTCGACCATTTCCGCCAGGCGCTGAGGAACAGCCCTTGCATCCGGCTGCCATGTACGAAAAACATCCAGATGAACAACGGGATCGGCAGAGTCAGTATTAATCCAAGCTGCCAATCGAGTGTCATCAACACGGTTCCGAGTCCCAGCAGCATGATAACCGACAAAGAGACTTCTACCACACCGAAGGCGATGAAATCCCACAAGCGGTCAGAATCGCTGCTGACACGGCTGATGAGGCTGCCCGTCTGTCTGGTTGAATAGAAACTGAGACTGAGCTTCTGAAGATGCTCGTAGATGTCACGACGAAGATCGCCGGCGACCAGTTCGCCGAGTACCGACATCGACCTCAGCCTTACCCACATGTTCGCTGTCCGTATGATATAAGTCAACGCAAGCGCACCGATGATGACCCATGCGATTGCCATCGCCGAACCGTAGTCGAGTTCTCCTCCCTGAAACGGCTTTATCACCCGGTCTATTACATAACCGGTCAGGTAAGCTGGAAGAAGACTGACAATAGTCATCACAATCGCCGCTGCCATTCCGAAAGAAACTCGTCTGGAATACGGCTTAAGGTATGCCATCAACCGCCAGACAACCGCCATTTTATTAGCGGCAACCGACGCCTGTGCCTCGCGGATCGAATGCGTTACCGCATTTGAATAAGCCTCATCCGGCTCTTTAGTATGCTTAACCTCATGTCCTTCAATTCTCTGCTCGATGATGAACTTGATGTTCTCCATCGCCCTCCGTTGACGGTGGGTATAGCGAAAGATTGCAAGCGGCGGTTCTCCGGGCTTCCCGAACAGCGTCATGTTGGTACAGCTCAAGCCGGGCGTCTCACGAACCTCTTCGATTTGAGAAAGCTCGATGTTATCAATTTTCTCTTCGGACTGTTCATCGTCATGAACGATTGCCAGATTGTCGGCTCCCAGCGCAACCCAGATCCGGTTTAATTTCATCGAGGCATCGAGATCCGCCAGTGCATACAACTGCACAGGTCCGTTGTTCCAGGCTGTTTCAATCTTGTCTCGCAGATTGCCAGGCAGTTTTGCCGGTTGATCCGTGTAACGGGAGATCAGATCGAAATTACTGTGATTGCTTTTAGTCAACATGATTTCTAACCTTACAAATTACTCAACTTCCAAATTTTACTCAAAAAAAATCCTTCCGAGGTCAAACCCCGGAAGGCAATTCATCTCAAAAATATGCCAGGTATGGTTAAGGGGTCCACTCCTCTCTTGATTCTTGCGGAAGATTATCCACGTCAGTGACTGCAAAAGGCAGATTCGTGCCATTGCAGACTACACTTGAAGGAAGGATAACTGTCATCCACTTCATTTAATTAAACCTGATCATTATTTATGGACTCCCTTTGGATAATGTAAAATTACCTTTGAAGTTCTCATTGTAACATTTTTTCCTGTCATTGTCAAGCCTGATGTAAGTATATTTCTGCTGAACATCAAAAACATGGATTAGTGAGGAATCTCATGAAACATTTACATAACTACCAGCCCCGATTATACCGTTTAATATCCCTGCTGCCGGTGATATTACTCCTGCTCTTTGCGTCTGAAGCAGTGTCGGTAGATGAGCCTCCCAAGCCCTTTATCGGTATCAATCACCAGTTGGTAAAGGAACTGCCCGCAGTCGATGATGCACCTGCAGCAAAGGCTGGTATCCGGATCACCAGCGTTCAAAAGAATACGCCAGCTTTCAGGGCCGGGTTGTCGGCGGGGGATATTATCATCGGCGTGGACGGTTTCATGTTCGACATCGAACCGGACAGCATCCCCACCAGATTCACCGAGATACTTTACAACCTCCATCCGGGCGATCCACTGCCGATGACACTGCTGCACCTTGAGATCACCAACCGACTTCTCGTCGATGAAGATGAGGGCGATCCGAAGGAGTATATCATCGATCCCGTTAAGTTTACTGATAACCTGCCAGACGGTTCAACCCTGAATTTCACCACTCATCGTGCATGGATAGTGAAAAAACTTACGGTTATCTTGGGTGTACGCAGTGAGGTCAAGTTACCACCGATTGCGGATATTGAGACCACTGACCTCGGCAGATTGCTCACTCTCGCAGGAGCCGAACAACCTGAATGGGAATCATGGGTCGATGAGACAGTGGATCGCTATAAACTGACAGAGGACTATCACGATCTGCGTGAACGACTGCGGAGGATTGAAGCCGGTGACGACGGCTACAGACTGCCCGCCATGGCAGCCATCCACTGCGATCCCGCATTCCTCGAAACCTATGGGAGACATTTCACCGATGGATTGATGAGAGGTGTTGAACAGAAGTCAGACTGCTCTCCAGCCTGGCTCATGTCCTCAGTTTATGTAACGGGCAATGAGATTCATTTCGACATACCGGAATTTGAACCACTCTCAAACGAAGCAGATGAAACCGGTTTCAAAACGTGGTTCGAGACTGAAATGACGTTTCTTAACCGGCAGCTTGAGAACCTGTACTCCTTCATGACTCCCGATGATCGTTCCTTCCTGATGGATCACCGCTTCGAACTCTCCGATGCAATGTCTGAGGGAATCTACATTTCCTCCGATGAAAACCCGGAACGGCTTGAACACAATCTCAGGACTATCGAACTCGGCTCCCGCATCGATCTCGACTCGCTTTACATGACAGCTCGTCTCATAATGCAGTTCCTGCTCGAAACCGAAGACAGGGTGTTCTCCTGGATGGAAAAACATCCTGAATCAAAATTCATTGAGACCCGGTGGGGCAAAATCGGATTCGGCAGGACGGGGCATGATCGTTGGGATAAAGCCGATTTCAAGTTCATCTATGATCCCGCGGGTGACGATTTCTATGCCGATGGAACCGGGGTTGCCGGTTCATTCGAGCAGCCGATTGCCTGGATAATCGACAGAGAGGGAAACGACGCCTATCAATCGACCGTCGATGGCGCACAGGGAAGCGGTCTGCCCGGTGTGGGGATATTGATCGACCGATCCGGAGATGACAGCTACATCGGTTTGCGTTGGACGCAGGGAACCGGCTTCATGGGCGTCGGCATCCTGATGGATGAAGTCGGCGATGATAATTATCACGGCACGGAATACATACAGGGCGCCGGTCTGTTCGGTCTGGGTATCCTTGCCGATATCGACGGCAACGACCGCTATAACGGTACTGTCCATGCGCAAGGGGTCGGCTTCACCAATGGGCTCGGAATGCTGATCGACTACGCAGGGGACGACAACGGTTACTGCACAGGCAAATATCCCACCAACTATGGCGATCCGGGCATCTTCGACGCCTGGGCTCAAGGCTGTGGAATGGGATTTAGAGGAATCGCCAGCGGTGGGATCGGTGTGGTTATAGATGCCGATGGCGAGGATAGATGGGAAGCCGGCAACTTCTCGCAGGGAGGCGGCTATTACTACGGATTTGGTATCTTCCGGGCAGGAGGCGACGGGAACGACACCTATATCGGATCACGCTACGGACAGGGATTCTGTGCGCACCAGGCTGCCGGACTGTTTATCGAGGACGGTGGCGATGACTTCTACACCACCCGCCAGGGGGTGGTTACCGGTCTGGCGTGGGATGAGTGCGTCACCATCTTCATCGACGAGGGAGGAGACGACTATTACAACGGAGGCACCGGTTTCTCGCTGGGAGCAAGTGCACATAACTCCTTTTGTTTGTTCCTCGACAGGAGCGGACGGGATGAGTATAACTACAAGCCCGGTCCGGCGCGCGCCGGTGGAAACAAATATCACGGAGGATCGAGTTTCAGCCTGTTTGTGGATTTGGGAGATGATCAGGATATTTATTCATGCGATCGCGTTCAAAACGACGTGGAGATCGTCAGACCTGAATTCGGAGTGTTCCGCGATGGAAAAGGGGAGCCGCTTATGCCGTTCGAGCGACCGGAGAAGGATGAATGATCCCTCATACTATTGCATTCAAAGAGGAAATACAAACTGGTGGGGAGGGCAAATTAGGTTTCGTATACAGAATTATCTCAGTCACCAAGCTTGATGAGCAGCTCGATTTTGTCGTGGTCTGACATGTTTATTATGCAGTTAATCAATTGCACATCGAGAGAGGTGAGACTTGGTTGATCTTTTGTTTTTACGGGTTTTGCAACGGGATGGATTGTCTTAACTCTCTGTGAGTGTTTTATTACGGTTTCGCTGACCGTTTTCTCCACAGCCTGAACTGCCCTGGTTCCTGTATCCTTAAATACCCTGGTGGCGACAGCAGCTACATCGTTTCCACCCGTCCTCAACGCTCTGAGAATGCGCTGGAGTTTCTTCTTCTGAGGTGTGGACAGACCCAGTTCGAGGCGTGTAATGGTGTTAATATTTACACCTGCCATTTCAGCCAGCTTCGATTTTGACCACTCGAGTTTTTCGCGCAGTTTCTTGATATGGGCTGAATTGATGCGCATTATATCCTCACTTTAAATTTCAGACGATGCAAGTTTCTCTTGACCATTCTCTCTTCGCAACATAGGAAGGAGCGAACCATTGGAAGAAAAGCTCATCTGGATACCAATCATGGAATTTAAGTTAGAGATTTCGATTTGTCAAGAACTTCGTAGAGTTTTTACGAATTTATCGCCTCCAAATTCATCAGAAGGGATAATTGTTGTTTCGAGGAGAAGAAAAAACCGATCAAGTGATAATATACAGTGTTTTTACTTCAAGATATGGAAATTCTTAGAATCTCTGCCATCCCAACAACTCCTTAACAACTTGCGTAATTAGAATGATTATATTATCAGCAAAATTTCGATATTTCTGGAGGGTAGAATGAAAGAAATGAGCAAGTTCCATAAGTGGGGATTGATCATTTTATCTGCAATTGTTATATCCTCACTTTTGTTTTTCCATCTAAGGTGGGGAACGTGGATATTTTACAGGATTAATAATTCAA
>JABMRV010000155.1 GCA_013202285.1 bacterium
AACTTGTCTGGATTCCCGCCTGCGCGGGAATGACAAAGTAGCGCAGGAATGACAAAATGAATAGTTTTTCAACAGGAACTAAATAGGTTAAGTGATGGCAGACAATAATCAACATGACTATGAATCTGTTTCGCTGCTTCGCAAGCGACTCAAGAAGTTCAGAACTCTAAAGCGAGGTTATTACTCATTTATACTCCTCGTGATTGTTTATATACTATCGTTCTTCTGTCCGATGCTGATGAATAATAAAGCGCTGATTGTGAAGTACGAAGGTAAGATGTATTTCCCTGTTTTCAAATACTATGACTGCAAACTTTTCGGGCAGGATGGCTATGGTGAAGCCGACTACAGGCTTCTGAAAGAACAGTACAGGGAAGCTGGTAATGATAATTGGGTTCTCATGCCGCCTTATCCACACGGACCTTATGAGAGCCTGACCGACAAGTCCAGCGAACCTCCCAATGAACCGTCGAGACAGCATTGGTTCGGTACGGATGACCGTGGCAGGGATGTGTTTGTGCGACTTGCATACGCATTCAACATATCGATCTCGTTTGCCCTGTTTCTGTTAGTGGTTAATTACTTCAACGGGATTGTGGTAGGTGCGGCGCTTGGCTATTATGGCGGGTGGTTTGACATCCTGGTTCAGCGGATGATCGAGATCTGGTCGTCGGCTCCTTTTCTTTTTCTGGTTATTATCATTTCATCGATTATCCAACCGAATTTCCTTCTCCTGATCATCATACTTGCAGTGTTCGGTTGGATGGGAATGACTTACTATATGCGTGGTGAGTTTTACCGCGAGAAAGCACGGGATTATGTTCAGGCGGCGATAGCCATGGGCGCAACTGACAAACAGGTAATATTCAAGCATATTCTACCGAATTCGCTGACTCCGGTAATTGCATTCGCTCCATTCGCCATCGTCGGTTATATAGGTTCGCTTGTAATGCTTGACTACCTCGGATTCGGGCTTCCACCGCCGACTCCCTCCTGGGGAGAGATTATATCGCAGGGTATGGGAAATATCTTCTCCTGGTGGCTGGTGTTGTTCCCGTTTGCAGCGTTATTCTGTACGCTGCTCACTGTTACCTTTGTAGGAGAATCGGTCAGGAACGCCTTCGATCCAAAGGAATATTCGAGGTTGAGGTAGTGCGGAAGAACTGAAAAGCTGTCAACCACAGAGGGTTGACAGCAAAATCTACAATAGATAAGAACATTGATTAAAGACGAAATACTAATAGAAGTCAAAGGTCTCAAGACCCATTTCCGAACCGAAGCCGGTCTCGGTAAGGCGGTCGATGGCGTTGACTTCTACATCAAGAAGGGTGAAGTCCTGGGTATTGTCGGTGAGTCGGGCTCCGGTAAATCCGTTATGGCACTCTCGCTGATACGACTGATCCCCAATCCTCCCGGTGAGATAGTCGCCGGTGAGGTACACTTTCAGGGACGTGATCTGCTCAAACTCCCGATAGAGGAGATGTACAAGATACGAGGGCGCGAGATAGCGATGATCTTCCAGGAACCGATGACATCCCTTAATCCGGTGTTTTCCATCGGAATGCAGGTCATGGAGATCATCAGGCATCACAATTTTGCCCAAGGTGCGGGAGTATTCGATCACGCAGTCGCGATGCTTGAACATGTCGGTATCCCCGATGCAGCCCAAAGGATGAAAGCATATCCTCATCAGTTCTCTGGAGGCATGCGGCAGAGGGTTATGATCGCCATGGCGCTTGCCTGTGATCCGGCGCTGCTCATTGCCGACGAACCCACCACCGCTCTCGACGTAACCATCCAGGCGCAGATCCTCGATCTGATGCTTAAACTGCAGGAACGTCGCAAGGAGGCTGCGGTAATGATAATTACTCACGATCTTGCTGTCATCGCGGAAACCTGCCAGAGGGTAATTGTAATGTATGGCGGCATGATCCAGGAGACCGCGGATGTTGGACCACTATTTGAAGAGCCATTGCATCCTTATACTCTCGGTTTACTGAAATCGCTTCCCCGTCCAGATATTCAGACTCAGCACAGGTTGTACACCATTCCGGGAATCGTTCCGAGTATAATCGATCTGCCACCCGGATGTAAATTTGCCAATAGGTGTGAAAAGGTCAAATCCATCTGTAACCGTGTTGAACCGCGCCTTGAGGAAGTCAGTCCGGGCAGAATGGTTAGATGCCACCTGTTCTCCAGTTCTGCTGAAGAAAGGGGAGAATGATGGCTGTCGGTCAAAATATCATTGAAATACGCGATCTGCGGGTAAGATTTCCCATTTTTGGAGGCTTATTCCTCGGGAAAGTCGCCGAGGTCAAGGCTGTTGATGGCATCTCGTTTGATCTCGTTCAGGGTGAAACTCTGGGCATGGTTGGTGAATCCGGATGCGGTAAGACGACAGTCGGGCGGGCGATAATCAATATACTCAGGGCAACTGCACCGGATGTAATAGTTGAGGGTCAGGTTAACTTAAAAACGGACGAGGGAAGTGTCGATCTTGCCAACATGAAAAAGAGGACAATACGACCCTACCGCGCACAGATTCAGATGATATTCCAGGATCCCTTCGCTTCACTCAACCCTCGTCTGACGGTTATGAGGATCGTTGAAGAACCGTTGCTGATCCATACCGACATGACGAAAGCTGAACGTGTCGAGAGAGTCGGATGGCTCTTAGATAAGGTGGGACTGAACCCGGAACAGGCTCAACGTTACCCGCATGAATTCTCCGGCGGGCAGAGACAGCGCATCGGTATCGCACGGGCACTCGCAACTAATCCCAAGGTTATTATTGCTGACGAGCCGGTTTCGGCGTTAGATGTTTCCATTCAAGCGCAGGTGATCAATCTGCTGCAGGATCTACAGGATGAACTCAATCTTACATATCTGTTTATCGCACATGATATTTCAGTAGTCGAACATATTGCACAGCGTATCGTCGTGATGTATCTCGGCGATCTTGTCGAGATCGGAACATCTGATCAGATCTATCACGATCCAAAGCATCCATATTCGGCAGCGCTTCTCTCCGCAGTTCCTCTTCCGGATCCCAAGAGTATCGACAAGCGCGAGCGTATAATTCTTATGGGGGATATACCCTCTCCGCTTGCCAAACCATCCGGCTGCAGTTTCAGAACCCGCTGTCCGATTGCAAAAGACAGTTGTGCGGTCGAAATTCCGCCGTTCAGGGATTATGGCGATGGCAGGAAGGTCGCCTGTCCGTGGGTTTGATTGATTTAATGGGAATTATACTGGTTCTTTGCTGAATTGTGTGGGTAATCCGTACTGGTGGACTTGAAACTTGGCGGGAACGAATACTCCGATAATCCAACGCCTGCCGTCAGACGCCCTCGTCTGACGGAAAAACAAGGATTTAGCTGGCAGACGAGGGCGTCTGCCAGCGGTCTGGAAAACTTCTTTAACAGCCACTACTTAATCAACAGCAATTTAACATTCTGAGTTTCACCAAGGCTGTTCACTCTCAGGATGTACACTCCACTCGCTATAGTCTCCCCTGATTTGGATTTTCCGCTCCATGTTACAGTGTGTTTCCCGGCAAGTCTGAAGCCCTCCGACAGCTTTGCAACTTCACGTCCGGTGATGTCGAAGATGACAATCTCCACCATTCCGGGTTGATTGAGATGATACTTAATGGTAGTGCTGCTGTTGAACGGATTGGGGAAAGCCGGTTCGAGATGTATCAGATTCGGCATGATGGTTAAGGGTTCTAATTCCCGTTCTGCAGACAGGATTGGATATTGAAGCGCCAGTCCGAGTGCACCGTAATCATCTGATACGCCGTTGAACAGCATCCTCGTCTCATCGCCCCATTCGAACATCCTTCCGCCGTAGAGATTGGTTTCACCCCAACCTCCATCGCCACCAGGTTCGAGAATAGATCCATTGGCTTCAGGACCGACGTGTCTGTTGATGTTCTCTCCGTCGTCAGTGAAGAGTGATCCGAGCCTGAACACCATATCCTGTCCGACGCCTGCATAGAGAATCTGTACACTCTGATCGACAATTTTCACATCCGGTGAAATCATTGAGTATGCGTCGAAATCGTTTTCATTAAATGTGGGATCGATAACCATGTTATTATCAATTGTCCAGGTTTCCAGATCATCAGAAAAAGCGGCTCCGATCGAGGATAAGCCCATTTCGTTAATACCAGCGAAGGCGATCCCGCAAAGGTTTCCGAAGGGGAAAATCGAGAGCTGACCCAACTGAAAGAACTCCGTCATCCAACCGTCACCGGATCTCAAAATCGGTTCCTCACCGTAAGACCAGTCTAACCCGTCTCTTGATGTTGCCAAACCGATGTTACAGACGTAATCCTCATCTGTGGCGATGAAGGACATCATGTAGATCTCTTCGAGCCTCATTATTCCCAGACCGTTGATAGACCACATCCAGTCGAGATCCGGGTCAGGTGTCAACACCGGTTCAGGATGTTTCGTCCAGTTGAGACCTCCGTCGATGCTCCATGCATAACCCACCGAACCGTAATTGACCTCATTGCTATCCACCGCAGACCCGACATACCAGCATTTAAGCGTGTCATCTTCAACCAGTACAGCAGAAGCTAAAATCCCATCCGCATCCCAACTGTCCGGACTGCCCGTCAGAACCGGATTATCGGGATGTTTGAACCATTCATGTGGAGGTCGGATCTGGAGGTTGAGCGGATAGAAGAACTCGTACTCCTCCAGCGTTAACCTGATGGTGAACTCGAGATCTAACATGTTGGGCGCGTCATCTGAAACCTCGAAGACGAAAGGTGAACGGAGTGGAGTACTTTCACCGGGAGCGATTCCTCCAATATGGTATTCACCTTCGATAATCTCGATATAATCACCTTCATATTCGAGGGTTACAGCAACATCGACGGCAGCCTGATCACCGACATTTTCAATCACGATGAAGAGATCGATAGTCTCGCCCGGTTCGATGGAACCGTTATTGTTACCGCCGTCTTCATCGCTGATATGATATTCCGATACAATCGGGAACGGTTGTTCGGTTGCAGTGATTGAAAAGCTGCAGATTACGTTCTCATCCTGAAGTGTGATGTCATATATATCAACGAATGAAGGACTGCCGTTGTAACCGAAGCTCGAAGGTGTTGTGAAACTACCGAATCGGTCGCGGTCGCGGTCGCCCGTCCACTCGGTTGAGTCTTCATTATGTTCGCTGAAACCGGGGTAGAGATCGCCGTCATCACCGCGATGATTGTTGTAGAGATTCCTTTCACCCCGGTTATCCAATCCTCCGTCAAGGTTCTCAAGAGGGCTGTTATCGATATAGATCGGTGAGGCTTCTACAATGTCAACCAGTCGGTGAAGTTCGTCGTCATTACGCCCCAGGTTGTCGTCAATATGAGTTATAAGCAATCCTTCCGGTGCGGCGAAACCGCCTCTGATCTGTCGAGTGGTGAGCGAGGCGTCGAAGCCTATATGCCGGCGGTTCTCGACGAGGAAATACTCACGTGAGTTCTCATCACCGTCAGTCCACAGACGGTAAACGATATTCGATCCTACAACGGGGGGGATTTCCACACCTTCCATTCTCTGTTCGACGATTTGAACGTCTGCCCAGTCGAGCTGCATTTTTGACCAGCCGCACATGTGAACCGGAGAGCTTCCGGGAGGATCGCCGGCGCGATGCCCCCAACTGCCGCCGCTCATAAGACCCTAGTCTCCGATACCCTGGGAAGAATTGTCGGTATCATAGAGATCGGGCAATCCTAAAACATGTCCATATTCATGGCAGAAAACGCCTATCGTGCCATCCTCAGGCTCCATGGAGTAGGTGGAAATAAACACACCATCACGCTCCTGCGCATGGATCTGCCATTTATGAGACCAGATGTAGTTGGCATTCCTTCCGGTGGCTTCTGCCCCGGGACCGGCATGAACGATGAAAAGCCCGTCGATTACGCCGTTTTCATCGTTGTCGAACTCTGCGAAATTCACATCATCGTCAGCGAGTTCGAGAACGTCTTCCACCAGTTTCTGGACGTTGTAGGGATAAGCTCCGAAGCCGTAATCGTCCGGAGTGCCGTCTTCACCGTCATTATTACAGTAATATGTAAGCGGTTCGGGAGCCCTGTACCAGAGGCTTACCGTGCCGATTGTTTCAAACACTCCGTTGGAAATCTCGCTGTAGTAGTCGCGCATGGATCCGGTATATTCGTTCTCGGCGCCGGGATGCTGGTATTCATCCTCAGAAAAGAGCATCGAATTGTAATGATCCTGCGTGTAGATACGGTCTTCATTGGGGAAGTTCTCATCATCCTGCTTGTCCCATGTGTAGTCCTCGAAATCAACCAGCAGGATGAGACAGCGCCATTGACCTTCAAAATTGGCGTCATCCCTCATTGCAATTCCCCTGTCAGGACTGTTGACGCCGGGTGGATAATCCGGTTCCCATTTGCCATCGAGAGGAGGCATTGCGGAGGTTAAGATCGGAGTGAATAGTATCAGAAACAACGTGATGAAGCAGATTCTTGCGTTCATGGTGGTATCCCTTAGTTTGAGAATACATTGATCAATTAACTTTACAATCTATGTATCTTTGCAGGTTATGTCAATGGGAAATAATTTAATCCCAATTCAGCGATAAAAACCACGATACTGTGTATTTTTCATCAACACATTTCTACTTTCACACTTTCAACCTTATCACAGCTTGCATCTTAATTGTGAAATAATTATCTTTCAATCTTATTTTGAAATAGATTAGGAGGCAGGTTGTCGTTTACACCGTTACTCATATTTTTCGCGGCTGGAGCGGGAGTTGTTTTTGCTGCGATCTTTTTCAGCCGCTTGCTTGCGCCACGAAATCCTTATCCACTCAAGAATTCGACTTACGAATGCGGTGAGGAGACAGTCGGACCAACCTGGATACGTTTTAATTCACGCTTCTATGTTGTAGCGCTTATATTTCTCATTTTCGATGTTGAGGTACTATTTCTTTATCCCTGGGCGGTGAACCTCAGAAAATTGGGTCTGTTTGCCTGGGTTGATATGGCGATTTTCATTGTCATACTCGCCGTTGGTCTGGCGTATGTCTGGGGCAAGGGAGACCTTGAATGGATTCGCCCGAAAGGGTCATCCACCGGTTCGGCTAAGGAGAACTGAATGGGGATCATCGAAGGACGTTACGGTCCGAACGTTTTAATAACTTCTGTGGATTGGTTTTTCAACTGGGCGCGTTCACGCTCCATGTGGCCCCTCACATTCGGTCTGGCATGCTGCGCCATTGAGATGATGGCAACCAACGCCTCGCGGTTTGATCTCGACAGGTTCGGTATTTTCCCACGACCAACACCACGTCAAGCGGACGTACTGCTGGTGTCGGGAACACTCACCGCCAAGATGGCTGAAAGGATCCTACGGCTGTATAACCAGATGGCTGAGCCGCGTTATGTCATCTCGATGGGATCCTGTTCCAATTCAGGAGGACCATACTGGCAGCATGGCTACCACGTCGTCAAGGGAATCGACCTGATTATGCCGGTGGATGTTTATATTCCCGGTTGTCCTCCCCGACCTGAAGCTCTAATCGACGGTTTTCTGAAACTCCGCGAGAAGATAGCCCAGGAAACAATCGCCCGCAAGGAAGCATAGATAGAATGGAGTTGTAGCCGGATGACTGTTACAGAGATTCTCGAATACTTGCAGGCTGCCTTTCCTGACGCCGGGCTTGCTCTCGACGAGACTGAACCCGAACCTCTTATCGTCATCCCGCGTGAACAGTTGCGGGAAGTCGCTCAGTTCCTCCGTGATGATGAAAAGCTGCACTTCGACTGCCTGATGTGTCTTTCCGCCATCGAGATGGATGATGAATTACACACCGTTTATAACCTCTATTCAATGAAACATACCCATAAGGTCTCACTCCGGTGCAAGGTCTCGAAGGAGGATCCGGTCATGCCAACGGTCACGTTTATCTGGCGTACAGCGGAATGGCATGAGCGTGAAGCTTATGACCTGATGGGTATAACCTACGAAGGTCATCCCGATCCTCGACGCATCCTGAATCCCGACGACTGGGAAGGTCATCCGTTGCGCAAGGACTATGTTCCCCAGGAAAAATGGCATGATATTCCACTTACCACCGCTTTACCATCAGATGAAGAGAAGGAGACGGTTGAGTGAGTGAAGTGAAAGATATGAATATTCCCCTCGGTCCATCGCCGGAGAAGGTGGATGAGGCTGTCTCCCAATCGGAGAGTGTATTCGGCGATTTGATGCGTATCCAGATGGGACCACAGCATCCGGCGACACACGGAGTACTGCGGGTCGAGATCGAGACCGACGGTGAGATGATTGTCAGAGGGACGCCGCATATCGGCTACCTGCATCGCTGTTTTGAGAAAATTGCCGAGAAATGTACCTGGCCACAGATTGTACCCTTTACCGACCGACTTGATTACTGCTCCAGCATGAACAATAACCTCGGTTACTCTCTGGCATGTGAGAAGCTGTTCGGAATTGAAGTATCCGAACGTGTGCAGACTATCAGAGTGCTGGTTTGCGAATTGAATCGCATCGCCAACCACTGTGTAGCGCTCGCTGCCTACAGTTTGGATATCGGAGCATGGACACCTTTCTTATTGTTAATCCAGGAGCGCGAGCACATACTCGACCTGTTCGAGGAGATATGCGGAGGGCGATTGCTGCTGAACTATATCTGGATCGGCGGACTTTCGCACGATATAACTGAAGGTTGGTTGAAAAAAGTGCACGATTTTATCGAATACATGGAACCCAAGATACCGGAACTCAACCAGCTCTTATCATACAACAAGATATTTATAGAACGTCTCGCCAATGTTGCCGTGATTCCGCCGGATGTCTGTATCCAGTATGGCGTAACCGGTCCGAATATCCGCGGCGCCGGTATCAATTGGGACTTGCGAAAGAACGAACCGTACAGCGGATATGAAACCTACGATTTTGATATACCGGTTGGCACCGGCGAAAGAGGGCAGGTCGGTGACGCCTATGACAGGTATATGGTTAGAGTGAATGAGATCGTGCAGTCTCTAAGGATTATTGAGCAGGCTGCAGAACGTCTGGAGAAGATGCCCGGCGATGATTTACAGGCTGCCATACCGAAGAGTTTTGCCAAGGTTCCCAAGGGTGAGATATATTTCAGGACTGAACATCCGAAAGGTGAATTGGGGTTCTACATTGTTTCTAACGGTAAGAGCAAACCACACCGATTGAAATGCAGAGCGCCTTCATTCTCCAATCTTTGCGTACTTCCGAAAGTTGCGCCCGGTTTGTTTATTGCCGACATGGTTGCCCTGATCGGTTCCATCGATATCGTACTCGGGGATGTTGACCGATGAGTATTCCTCCGGAAATACTGAGCCTGATCTATTCGGTTGTCTATGTTGTTGCGATTATCACCTTTGTATCGGTTTTCGCCCTGTTTGCCATCTGGATGGAACGAAAAGTCTCGGCACATATTCAGGATCGTCTCGGTCCGATGGAGACCGGAGGCTGGCACGGCTGGTCGCAGACCATTGCCGATATGGCGAAACTGCTGCTGAAGGAAGACGTTATTCCCGACGCTGCCGACAGACCGCTTTTTAAGCTGGCGCCATATATCGTTTTTGCCAGTTCGTTTGCAGCTTTTGCAGTGCTGCCGTTCTCGGCGAACCTTATCGGCAGCGATCTCAACATCGGCATTTATTTCATCATTGCCGTCTCATCGCTGGTTATCATAAGCATAATAATGGCTGGCTGGGCGTCGAACAATAAATGGTCGCTCTATGGCGGTATGCGAGCCGCATCGCAGATGATAAGCTATGAGATTCCGATTGCTTTATCACTCCTGGTGCCGATACTCCTTGCGGGAAGTCTCTCGATGCAGGATCTCGTCTTAAGCCAGGATGGTGGGTTCTGGAACTGGACAATCTTCGGCAATGCATTCGGCAAGGGGAGCATAATCCAGTTGCCGTTCACACTGATTGCATTCGTTATCTATTTCTGGGCGAGCCTTGCCGAGGTGAACCGCGTCCCGTTCGATCTTCCGGAGGGGGAATCTGAGATCATCGGTTTCCATGTCGAATACTCCTCCATGCGTTTCGGTATGTTCTTCTTCGCCGAATTTGCCAATATGTTCCTGGTTTCAGGCGTTGCAGTTGCGCTGTTCCTGGGAGGCTGGCATGCACCGCTTCCGTTCCTGGAAGTATCGGCTGAGAAAAGTATAGTCTTGCATAATGTTATCGGTGCGTTCTGGTTTATCGGCAAGGCGATAATACTGGTATTCGTTCAGATGTGGCTGCGCTGGACGCTGCCGAGGCTGCGCGTGGATCAGTTGATGCACGTCTGCTGGAAGGTATTCCTTCCGTTCTCGTTTGCGAACGTGTTGATCGTCTCACTGCTCATTGTGTTGGCAGAGATGTTTTAGTTCAGGGATGTTGCTGTCATCCCGAAGCTTCGGGATAACAGCGGGTAGTATTTTATTGGTCATATAAAGCATACAGTAAATGGCTGGTTACTTTAAGGATATTTGGCAGGGAATCACCACGGTTATCGCCGGGATGGAGGTGACGTTCAAACATTTGTTTGAACCCGCCATCACCATTCAATACCCGCGTGAGATCAAAGAAATGTACCCGCGGGCGCGAGCGATGCTCGTCAATACGATAGACGATTGTGAGTGTTGCTACAAGTGCCAGCGGATCTGCCCGATTGATATCTTTGTGATCAAGGGCATACGCGCCGGTAAGGATGAAGACCTGGGAATGCTTCCGACCGGCAAGCCCAAACTGATGTATATCCTCGAATTTGATATTGATTTCAGCAAGTGTCTTTATTGCGGTTTATGCGTCGATGTGTGTGAGACGGAATCGCTGCATTGGGAGTCTCCACAGGAGGCTTCCACATTCTGTCGTCAGGAACTGTACAAGAGTTTCGCCGACATGCCGGAGGAGAAGAAGCAGGAACTTCTGGAGAAAGAAGCAGCCAAGAAAGCGGCGAGGGCTGAAGCAGCGGCAGCTAAGGCAGCCGCCAAACCGGCTCCGAAGCCGGTACCGAGAAGAGAGGATAAGGCGGGGGAGGAAGGGGAGTAGCTCTCATCATTCCAGCGAAAGCTGGAATCCAGAGGAGGCGTGCTCATCATTCCAATGAAAGTTGGAATCCAGGCAATTACTCCAAGTAACAGGAGGTATAACATTGGCAGAAATAGTGGGTAAATTGGAATTTAGTGAGGTCCGCAACACCTTCAAGAAGGAACCAAGCGACTTTACAGTGTGGATGGAGGAACATATAGATGCTCTAGCCGAAAGGTTGCAATTAAAACTCACGGTCCTAGAGAGAGAGGCTAAGGTAGGCGATTTTCAAGTTGATCTTCTTTGTGAAGATGAGGTCGGAAATCGTTTCATTATTGAAAATCAACTCGAACGTACAGATCACGATCATTTAGGTAAATTGCTAACTTACTTGGTCAATTTGGATGCTAAAACTGCAACTTGGGTCACTCCCAACCCGCGTCAAGAGCATGAGAAGGTGATAGATTGGCTAAATGAAGTAACGCAGGACGAAATTTCGTTCTACCTTGTCAAAGTTGAGCTTGTTAGAATTGAAGGATCACCATGGGCACCACTTTTTACTATTATATCACAGCCCGATAAACAAGCCAAACAAGTTGGTCAGAAGAAGAAGGAACTGTCTGGGAGTGGTAAACTGAAATATGACTTTTGGTATGGATTGCTTAAGGTCCTTTCGAAGCAAACAAGACTCTTTTTCAAGCGAAACCCAACAAAGGAATATTGGCTGAGTATAGGAGCAGGAAAGTCTGGAGTTTCGTTAGTTTTTATACTCCGGAAAGATAGTTGTTCGATCCAATTGGAGATTGATTATGATAAAGAATCTGGAGAAAAAAACAAATTAATTTTTGACTCACTCCTTAAGTTGAGGGTTGATATTGAAAAAGAGATGGGGAAAACCTTAGAATGGAAAAGAAGGAATGAGGATAGACGAAGTGATATAGCCTTGCATGTATTGGATAAAGGTTGGTCGGATCGTGAAGAATGGCTCAAAATGCAGGAACAGATGGCAGAGTTTATGATTCGCTTTGATAAAGCGTTTCGCAAGAGATTAAAGGCAATTGATATCTAAGTTTAACAGGAAATGACGGAGCGAATGTTGTGCTCGGCGCTACTGGATTCCAACTTTCGTTGGAATGATGAGTTCAGTGG
>JABMRV010000156.1 GCA_013202285.1 bacterium
GAGAAACCGGGCTACGAACTATCCTCACGAAAGCGAGGAGGGGGACAAAGGGGAGGATAATTGAATCTCACCCACCCCTGTTTTGGATTCCAGACATTCACCCTTTATTTTACATTCATGTCTATCCTGAAGATTAACAGCCTGAGCATGGCTTTCGGCGGACAGGAGGTCTTCCAAGGCATCTCCGAGCAGATCAACAAGGGCGATCATATCGGACTCGTCGGACCGAACGGCGCCGGGAAGACCACCCTCCTGAGGCTTATCACAAGAGATCTCGAACCTGTTAACGGACACATCGGCGCTCCGTCCGAACTCAGTATCGGTTATCTGCCGCAGCGACAGGAGTTCCTGCCGGAGCAGACTGTTTACCAGGAGGTTTTCGCCGGTCTCGGTGAACTTGCTTCAGTTAAGGACGAATTGCACAGACTCGAAGAAAAGATCAGGGATGCTGAGGAAAGCAGTAATAATTCCTCCTCTCCCGATACTCGAACCGAGGGTGGTGAGGATAAAACATCGTTAGCCCGCCTGTTTGCCGCCTATGCCGACCTTACCGACCGCTACGAACTGCTCGGCGGATCGACCGCTGAAGCCCGCATATCCGCCACCCTCGACGGACTCGGCATCCCGCGACGGCTATGGCACAGCCGGATGGAGACGCTCTCGGGAGGTGAACGCAACATGGTCGGACTGGCGCGCATACTTATCAGCGATCATGACCTGATGCTGCTCGACGAACCGGGTAATCACCTCGATTTCAGCGGACTCGAATGGCTGGAAAGCTATCTATCTTCCTCGCCGAAGGCATATATCATCGTCTCGCACAACCGCTACATGCTGGACAGAGTCTGCGGCAGAATATGGGAGCTGGATCGGGGCAAAATGGAGGACTACACCGGTAACTACAGCGATTACCGCCATGAGAAACTGACGCGTCAGCTCGCTCAAGAATCCGCATTCAAGCGTGCGCAGAAGGATATTGCCCGCCTCAATTTCAACATCCAGCGGTTGAAGTCGTGGGCTTCGGTCTATGACAACCCGAAACTCGCCAAAACTGCAAAACAGTTTGAACGCCGCGTCGAGAAATTAGAAAAGGTTGAAAAACCGACGGGTGATGGGAGAAAGCTGCTCTTCCGTTTCCTGGAGAAACCGCCGCAGGGAAAGATAGCCCTCGAAGCGAAACATTACCGCAAGCAGTTCGACGGCAGCCCACCACTGCTTGACAATATCAACTTCCTTATCACTCAGGGCGAGAGAGTGGCTTTCATCGGAGACAACGGAACAGGCAAGAGTTCGTTGATTAAGGACGTAATCGAACACGGCAGTTGGGAGAATCCCAACCTGCGCACAGGAAAATCGGTGTCGGTGGCTTACTTCTCGCAGTTGGGCGAGAACCTCGAATTGAAAGTGTCCGTTGTAGAGGAGACGATGAGGCTGACCCGACTGCTGAAGGGCGACGCCGCCAACCTGCTACACCGGTTTCTCTTCACGCGTGATGACCTTGATAAAAGAGTGGAGGTTCTTTCAGGCGGCGAGACGGCTCGACTGCAGCTTGCGGTATTGATGCACTCCGGCGCCGGCATGTTGCTGCTCGACGAGCCCACCAACCATCTCGATATTAATTCACGGGAAGCCGTGGAGGACGCTCTGGAGGAATATCCCGGCACGCTGATAATCGTCTCGCATGACCGCTATTTTCTGAACAAACTCGCCGACCGTATTCTGCACTTCACCCCCCCGGACATTCATCCTTACGACGGCAATTTCAGTGATTTCTGGAAGAAGCACCGGCATAAATATCAGGCGGCTCGCAAAACCGGACACGGACATCTCGCCTTCAGGCGATCCAGAGATTCGGATGCTTTTTCTGATGGTGATTCAGGGAAGAAGAAAAAAACCGGTCGTAAACGGCGAAAATTCGATTCAAATCGGTTTCGTGAAATCGAAAATGAGATCCACCGCCTTGAGAATGTCCGTCCGGAGGTCGAAGCTGAGATGGCGAAATTACAAGCCAAGGGCAAAACAACCCGTGCGCGTTCCCGCCACCGGCGACTCGAAGAAATAGACGTAAAAATGAAAGAATTATATAGAGAATGGGTAGTTCTCGGTGAGAAGAAGAAGAAATGGTGATTATCTCACTCCCCCCCTGCAATAGCAGGGGGGGATAAAGAATCACTTCACCAAAACCATCTTAACCGCCTCGCTGAAGCCTCCCGCCTGCAAATTGCAAATATACACACCGGCAGGATAATCAAGACTGTTCCAGGAGACTGTATGATAACCGGCGGGTAGCCTGCCGTCGATCAGTGTTTCGACAACATTACCGGTCAGGTCGATGATTTTAACTAAGACAAGCTCGTTCTTTGGCAGCCCGAATCGGATGTTTGTCGTCGAATTGAACGGGTTGGGATAGGCTTGCGATATAGAAAAATCTTCAGGGATCGGTGATTTTGTATCGGTAACTCTGTTATATGGCACAATAGAGAACTCGAACGCATTTTCACATTCAATAGTTTCACCGCCGGAACAGGCTTCTATCCACCAAAGTACGTCTATTGCCCTGTCCCATCTGTTAAGGTTAAGCGTATCTGAAAGATTTATGGCGCTCATTGTATCCACAAGACCTTCGTAATATATAAATGTGTCAATACCACAAGTGACTTGGATTTCCATAAAGAGTGAATAGAGTGCCTGATATTCAAGATCGGGATCGACCGAAGTCTGCCATACCAGATCAAGCCTGAAGAATGCAGGAACTCGAAGCGTATCGCCGTTGCCGGGTTCGACAAGGTCGAAAGGTGTCAGTGGTTGAGGTTCGGCAGTCTGAAAACGCCAGGTCTCAGATGAATAGGTTCCATCAGTATTGAGA
>JABMRV010000157.1 GCA_013202285.1 bacterium
ATTCCCGCCTGCGCGGGAATGACAAAGTTGCGCAGGAATGACAAAGTAGCGCAGGAATGACACGGTTAGGTTTAAACTTGACTATCAAATTAATATTTCAAAGATCTCATCTGTTTCGCAAGAATGGCGAATCCGTAATAATTCCAAGAACTCGATAGCACCTGAAGACACGACTCCATGAGTTTTCAAAGCTCCCATGACAGTGAAATTTGATAAATATCACTATCTTTTGTTCAATAAAATTATTATATTGCGATTTGTTAAGAATTTATAAATTTTGCATGAAATATATATATTAAATCAACTTTCCGAATTCAATGATGTCTGATTTTACCTATAAGTAGAATAATGAGAAAATCGTTATTATTTAGACGTATTACTTAATATACAATTATCCCGGTACTGTTCATTTTATGGGTTTGCCGATATTCCCCTCTTGCACCAACTCTTCAGTAACTCACTGACAAACCTTAACATCACCTTTTCTAATCAGGAGAAAACGATGGAAAAGAGCGTAATTGTTCTGTTGGCGCTCTGCCTGGTATTCACCAGCTCAACACTGATCGCGCAGGATTATCTGACTGAGAATGTCAATACCATCCGGCTCGAAGACGATAACGACGATAATGATCCCAGAAGAGATCCACCTTTCGAGGAATGGTTTCATCACGACGATCAACGTCCAGGTGGAGCTTACTCTGGTCCACGAAATTACTGGACTCGTGTAACCTTCACGGCTGAGCAAGATATGGATCTTTTCATGATACGTTTCATGCCGTACAATCCGGGAAGAAACGGAGCTCCATGTTATGTTTATCTATGGCGGGAGGACGCTGAGCATAACCTTGACGAAAGATACATCTGGGCGGTCAGGATAGATGTACTACCACCCTGGGATGCAGAGGATGAAAGTCGAAACTGGATAGACCTCCTGATCGATGAACGGGGTCTCAGGTTTGAGCAGGGAAGTAATTTCAGTGTGATCTATGGTCCTGCTCCGGGTGTTGGTGATTGGCAAGAGCCGCGGGAGGACGAAGGCTGGTGGAGTCTGTATGATAGTGAAAATAACGCCGGTCGAAGCTTTATAACTGAACGATTGTACCCTGAGTTTGAAGCGTGGACGGATGAAGGAGTTCAGGGTGATTTCCTGATTGGGCTCGGGATGAACTATATCAGTGATAATAACCCGCCGGAATGGACTGACGTTCCTGAAGCAGTACCAGGTAATGAAGGTGATCGAGTCGCGTTTTCCGTCAGAGGTACTGATCCTGATGAGGCAGATATCGAGAACCTCGTTGTGACATATAACTCCGATGACATTCCCGAGAATGCAGTATTTGAGGATGCGGGAGGAGGAAGAGGCTCTTTTAGCTGGCAGACAGGAGGCGAAGATGCTGGCGATTACGGGGCGATTTTTACACTCAGTGATGGTGAAGATTCGGTGTCGGTGAATGTGCATATTCGAATTTACGATGTTAATCAACCACCGGTTTTTGTCAACAACCCGCCTCAGAATATCGAGATTGTCGAAGGCGAATCGGTTGCCTTTTGGATGTACGCTGAAGACCCTGACGGTGACAATCTGCAGATGTGGTACTATTCGGAAACCCTACCCCGGGAAGCTTTCCTGTATTACGGAGGAGGCAGGGGATTGTTCAGTTGGCGACCGACTTATGAAGATGCCGGGGTATATAGCGCTATTTTCTACGTGAATGACGGCGCATTTGAAGTGAATCATGAAGTCAGTATAACCGTCAACGAATCCAATCATGCACCGGTGTGGATCGATTATCCAAGAGACCGGCAGGTTACGGGAGATCCGGGTGATGAGATAGTGATGTATCTGACCGCTGCGGATGAAGATGAAGATGAGCTTAATTTCAGGTGGGAATATGCCGAAGAACCTCCGGCTGAACCGGAATTTGATTTTGCATTAGGCGGCGGTGGCAGGATCAGGTTTATATTGTATCCTGAGAGAGGTCAATCAGGTGAGTATATAGTCAGGTTCACTGCCTCTGACGGGCGGGATTCGACGTCTATAGATATTTTGGTCAATGTAACAGGCAACTATTTCAATCCCATCCCTACCGGTCTTGCACATTCGGTGGGACTCTACAGGATAACCTTTTTCGGTCAGGACATGTTGGGTGAAATAGGTGAAGCCGACCGCCTCGATGAGATCGGCGTGCTGACACCGGGTTCCGTGGTAGCCGGAGCATTCCGATTGGAGGATTACAATCCCCAAGAGAGAGCCGTGGTGATTGCATACGGAGATGATAGATACACTGAACCTGTCGAGGGTTTCAGACAGGATGAGGCATTCAATTTCGTTTACTGGGATTCGGACGCAGATATCGAATACCAAGTACGAGGGACAGTTCTTGCCGGTGATCGAAGTTGGCGATGGGACGGTTATTCGGTATTCGAACTTTTCGTAGGTCCGGAATTAGAGGCTGATGCAGAAGGTTATGATTTCGGTGAAGTCCAAACCGGTGATGCAGTCGAATGGCAGGTTACATTCAGGTCAACCGGTACGACGCCGGTAGAAGACCTGAGGTTTGTGGCAGAGGGTCCGGGCTTCAGCGTAGATCCTGAAGGTCCGCTTACTGTAAATCCCGGTGAGGGACAGGTTGTTACCGTTACATTCACTCCACAGGAGGCTGGTGAGTCTGCAGGATTTCTAACTGCGAGCAACGACTATGTAAGCGTTAGACTCGACGTCAGGGGTATCGGTGTTCAGACCGCTCATTTCGAGTATGTGACAACTCGCAGTTATCATGTCATCGGTGTTGTCAGCGCAAATCTGAATGGAGGACCGCTCGAAAACGATGATGAGATAGGCGTCTTTACCCCCGGTGGGCTATGCTGCGGTTCAGCTATTGTTGCGAATGATGAACGCTGGGAATTCCATGCCTGGGGAGACGATGAGGGAACGGAGGAAACGGATGGTTTTCGTGAGGGTGAATTTATCAGCTTCAGGCTGTGGGATTACAGCGCCAACCAGGAAATTGAAGCTGTTGCAGCGTTCATTCAGGGAACGAACCGCTGGACGGAAAGAGCATATTCCTATGTGACACTCAGCACTGTTGACAGGCATTTCGACTGGGTTCAAACCGAAGCAATGCACCGTTTAATGGTTCATACCTATTTAAGAACCGGTGATGAGATTGCGGTAATAACACCGCGCGGGACGGTCGCCGGTGGTATTCTAATAGATGAACCGGGCGACACATGGGAGTTCATCGCTTTTGGCGACAATCCGGAGACTGAAGACGTCATAGAGGGTTTCCTTGAGAATGAATACATCTACTTCCGTGTATGGCTCGATGCGAGAGAAACTGAATATTTTGCCAGGGCGGCATGGGAGGGACCTTCCCGTTTCACGTCTGGTGAACGCAGTACGGTTGAAATAAGGCTCTACGAAGAAAACCGAGTACCTGCTTGGCGTCCTATGGAACCGGTCTATGGTCGGGCGGGAGAGAGGATTGAGTTTGCTGTTATCGCCACGGATCCTGAACGCGATCCTATCAGTCTCAGGCTGCAATTGGACGAATTGCCGGAGGGGGTTGCATTCATGGATCGCGGGGATGGAGCGGGAATCTTTACCTGGACTCCTCAGCGTGATCAGGGCGGTCGTTATACGGCACGCTTCTTTGCCTTTGATGGATGGGACGCTACTGAATTCAGGGTGAGCATTACTGTGGAGAACGACAACCGTGCACCTGTTCTCGCTGCAATAGGCGCTATTGAGATTGCGGAAGGTGAACAGTTCTCATTGATTCTGGCGGCTGAGGATCCGGATGGTGACAGGTTGAGGTTTGTCGCCTACAATATGCCATACGGCGCTTCGCTGGAAGAAAACCTGTTCCGTTGGACTCCGAATCGTGATCAGGCTGGCGAGTATGAGGTGACCTTCTGGGTAATCGACTACGGACAACCTACGCGCTATGATACAGAAGTCGTTACCATAACGGTCAGTGATTCGAATAATCCTCCGGAGTGGTATGAAGTCCGTCCGATCAGTAGTTACGAGGGAGCCCGTGTTCTGTTTGAAATGCGGGCGATCGACCTCGACGACCGCAATATCCTGCTGCGAGAGGGTAACCTGCGGTTATCGGCGGGTAACATGCCTGAGGGAGCGCAGTTCACTGACCGCGGTTCGGGTTACGGAATATTCGACTGGCAAACCAGGCTCAATTCTGCTGGCGAATACCATCCGTATTTCATCGCCGATGATGGACAGGCAAGGGATACGATGGTTGTGGATATCACAATCCTTAACCGCAACCAGCCTCCTGTCTTAGCATATATCGGCGACCGCACTGTCCCTGTGAATCAGAGATTTGAACTTGCAATCAGTGCTGAAGATGTCGATCCCGGCGATCAGGCTGAACTCACCCTTATCGCCGATAACCTCCCCCAGGGTGCTCAGTTCACCGACCAGGGTGAAGGCGTTGGATTGTTAGTCTGGGAACCAAGATTCGATGGAAGAGGCATATATTCAGATGTCAGATTTATCGCAATCGATCCGCAGGGAGCACGGGACGAGGAGAGTGTGTTGTTCACAGTTCGCTTAGAGGACGAGACTCCGCCTGTCATATCCGAAGTATCACCCGGTGAGGGTGAGGCAGTGCGCAACAACCAACCAACCATTACTGCTCTCATCAGCGATGAGTTGAGCGGGGTGGTTGGCGTTGACTTTATCTTTGATAATGAGAGGTATCAATTCCACTATGATTCGGAGTCCGGAGAGTTCTCATGGCAGCCCGAAGAGGCTCTTAGCGAGGGATATCACCGCTGGGCTATCCGTGCATGGGATTACTATCGCAACGTAACCGTATTCGCCAGTTATTTCCTCGTCAACGGTGAGGCGGGAGTGATTGAACCACACCCGCTGCCTCCATATACCAGTCGTGACAGGATTCCCATCTACGGTACTGCTGAACCCGGTTTGACTATAGAGTTGTGGAGAGACGGTGAGCGGTTGGCGACGACAAATGCAGATGAGCGCGGCAATTTTAGATTTCTCGACGTTCTGTTGAACGAGGAACTGAACGAATTTACGTTGATGGGAGGCGACAGGGATGGAAACTTAGCCGATCCTGCCGATATCAGTATTTATTTCGATATCGAACCGCCCGTAGTTGAATTCCTCAGCCCTGATTTAGCTATTAATGATAATACACCGGAAATTGTTGCCGTGGTTGTTGACGCCGGAATCGGGATGGGTGATGGCGATATTCAGGATCGCATGCGCGGCGGTATTGAACTTTATATAGATCGTGAGAGGGTTGAGAGATTTACTTTCGAGAACGATACGCTTCGTTATCAGGTTGAGCAAGCCCTGAGCGACGGTGGACATTTTGCCGCCATTGCCGCCAGCGATCTATTGGGTAATACCAATGAAGATCCGGTCTATACGCGGTTCTTTGTTGACACCAGACCTCCATTGGCGGAACACCGTCTCCTGGGCGGGGAGATCGACACCATCTCCAATCGCAACCCTGTGCTCATCATCCCGGTCAGCGATCCGAGACCATCGAGCGGTATCGATCCCGATTCATTTGTTCTGTATCACGTTTGGGAACGTGGAGAAGAGCGGTTGGACTTTGAGTGGAATCCGCGTGAGGGATCCCTCTATTATTCGTGGCGGGATCGTGATCCAATCGATATGGGACGGCATGAACTGACACTTACTGTGAACGATATGGCAGGTAACCGTTATAGTTCGCGCGGTGGATTTATTGTTGCTGAGAGACGGGATCGTGAACCGCCGTATTTCGAGAACCTCAATCCTTCTCCCAATTGCGTTGCCGGCAGGGGTGCGCGAGAGGTTGAGGGAGGAGGCGAATCTGCAGATACGGTCAGGTTCGTATTTGGCGATGATGATTCTGGAATCAATATTCGATCACTTTTGATGAGAATCATCGCCCTGAATGATCCCGACAACCCGGACGATGACGACACAACCTGGTTTGACTGGAACGAGATGCGTATCGCACCGCATGGAGGTGTAGAAGTGGCAATGCGGAGTTTTGAGGTTGTCCTCGGACGTGACGAAATGCCGGGTCTTGAAGAAGGTCTGAACGAAATCAACATCTTTGGCGCCGATGAGGATGAGAATGAAGGTGGTGAAGACTGGGGTTTCTTTTTCGATGATTCAGATCCCGACGCTCCCATGCTGGGCGGTCTCCAGAGAGACGAACAGGAAACCGATTATGTCAATACTTCCGAAGTAACCGTCGTGGGATCAACAGGAGAGGATAGTCCTGAATACGAAGAGGGGTACGATAATGTACCCGTTGCCCGTGTTTACCGTAACGATTCGCTGGCGGTCGAAATGGAGGTGGACTACAATTCAGATTTCGAAGTGCCCAATGTTGTGCTGGTTGAAGAATGGAACATGATCTATGTCACTATAGTTGACGGCGGCGGTAATGAATCGGAGCACAGCGACACTCTCAATCTATATCTTGATCTTATCAATCCGGCGATAGAGGATTTTACCGCCGTTAATGGAGAACATTTAGCGACCGGAACGCCGGAGTTCACAGCAATACTGACCGATGTTGGATGCGGTATCGATCCCGATAATATCTTCCTCACGATAGGTGAAGTCGATGTACCGGCGCTCTTCGATGCCGAGAACGATTTGATGACTGCTCAGGTTATCGGGGAGGATGAACTTGGGAACGGCGATTACATCGCTCAGTTGATCGTGTTCGATCTCTCCGGTAATTCGGATACGACTGAGTATGAGTTCGACATCGACCTCGACCCGGTCGATCCGCCTGTTATCACGTCGTTCGTCACCTATACCGGCTCTAACCAGATTATCCTCACTGGCGAGGGAGTGGTAGGGACAACTATTGCTGTCTTCCTGAACGATGAAGAGATAGATGAGGGAGTCTCTCTGACCGACTCCGCCAGCTTCGAGTTTGAATATACCGCCGAGTCGCTGCCCGATACTTCCTATGTTGAACTAATAGCCCGAAATCCCGCCCTGACGGAGAGTGAACATACCGAAGCTCAAATGCTAATCGTCGATGCGGCACCGCCCGAATTCAGCGATATGGAACCGGACGACGGCGTTACTGTAGATGAAGCATCATTCGATGAGATTAGGGTCTTCATCTCGGATCTTATCTCGGGAGTAGAGCCAGACAGCATCATATTCCAGCTCGACGAGAATCCCTTCGATTTTGAGATCGTTGCAACCGACAGCGGACAGTGGCTGACAGCGGATGTCAGCGGGGAGGAATACAGCGACGGGCAGACAGTAGAAGCTTTTGTCGAGACTTATGATAACTCGATACCGCCCAACCAGGGACAGTGGCTTTGGGAATTTGTCGTCAATATCAATGACGCTCCTGTGGTTGTTCTTTCCGATACGAGCTTCGCCGAAGACGAGCAGTTGACTATTGATCTGCAGGCGGTTGTAGAAGACGAAGATAACTCCTTTGACGATCTTGTGATAACTGCAGAGATTATCGAAGGCGGTGAGAACGCTGAGGTGAGCATCGACGAGGAGGAGAGTCTGCTGCACGTTCTACCAGACGGCAACTGGTTCGGGCAGTTGAGAGTTGTTGTAACAGCGACCGATGTAAGCGAACTAGTAGGAGCTGATACGATATATGTTGACGTCGATCCGATTAACGATGCTCCGGTTTTCCTGTATGTCCCCGGTGATACGACCGCTCTGGTCGATGAAGAGTTTGTGATGCAGGTAACCGCCGAGGACGTAGATCCGGATGATGAACTGACTTTTAGTGATAACAGTGACCTGTTTGACATCAGCTCGGGTGGTAGTGTTTCATTCACTCCCGACAACGAAATGCTTGGTCATCATGTAATCGAGTTCTATGTCGAGGACGATTCCAGCGCTGCGGATACTGTGGAGGCTCATCTCTATATCTTTGCTCCCAATCAAGACATTGAAATAGTGTCCCAGATCGGCGACATCTTCATCGATGAGGATGCTGAGGAATTTGGGATTGCAGATCTCGACACCGTATTCAACGATCCCGAAGAAGCCGATATCAACTACACCGTGGAATATGATCAGGACGGAGTACTGATTGATATCGATCCCGGAACGAACATTGCGACTCTGTCGCCAGATCCGGATTTCTTCGGAGTTGTAGAGGTGACGATCACCGGGGATGACCTTGAGGGTTCGCAGGTTGCAGATGTTTTCTTAGTCGAGGTTGCCGAAGTGAACGATCCACCGCGCCAGGTGGGACTCCTGCCCGACCAATTCCTGGCGGATGAAGATGACGGAAGGATTGTGATCGCCGCTCTCGACAGTGTCTTTATCGATGTCGAGGACAATGATCTTATTTTCGATCTTATAGACGGCGAACATCTCGGAGTCGATATTGATGAAAACCTGATATTAAGTATAACGGTGGATGAGGATTGGTACGGTATAGAGTCCTTTTCACTTACAGTCGATGACGGCGTCGAAGGCGGCAGGGATCGGATGGCAAGGACAATTAGACATCGGGGCACTCCACCGCGCCGGGATGAGACGACTTTGATTGAGATCGAGGTCGAGATTGCCGGGGTGAACGATGCTCCGCGTGCGTTTGTCGATGATCCCTATATTATTGATATGGAAGAAGATCAGGAACCGCTTCAGATTGAAACTCCGATTGCTGACCTGTTCTTCGATCCTGATACTGGTGACCAGTTTGAGGTTTCCTGGGATGCGCTTGGAGGTCCCATTGCACTATCGCTGGATGAGACAGAGGAGTATCTGATTGCTACTATCGTCGAAGAGAACTTCAACGGTTATTATGAATATCCTCTCACTGCAACCGATACTTCCGATGCTGAAGGTTCACTGACACTGAGGTTTAACGTTGCCGCGGTTAATGATCCTCCCGAAGTCGCAAATCAGATCCCCGATCTTGAAATCGAAGAGGATAATGCCCCGCGCCTAATCGAGATCGCCGATCTCGATACTGTATTCACGGACATCGACGAGGATGTGCTCGCGTATGACTTCGGTGAAATACCGGGAGAACTCAATATGGCTATAGATGGCGATAATGTTCTCTCCATCACTCCGGATGATAATTTCAATATTGCGGGTGGAGCTGAGATTTCAATCATCGCCGATGATGAGCAGGGAGGACAGCTCTCAGCTATATTCCACAGACCAGCTGAAAGGGACAGCGAACCGGTGCGAATTACTCGTACACTTCGTAATGTTGGACGGGGTAGTTTCGGGATTGGATCGAACTCACCGCGCCGCGATGATACTGTTAACGACCTGTTTAACATAACCATAACCCCGGTCAACGATGCTCCCTTCTGGGAAGCGATTGATGACCAGGGAGGCGGTGAGGGAGATTTGATCGAATTTATCGTCACTGCAGACGATGTAGATCTCCTGTACGAGGGTGATAATCTCACCGTCACCATGATTGCAGACGATGGGACGGTCGATCATGGCGCTCAGTTCCAGGACAACGGCGACGGAACCGGAACTTACACCTGGCAGACCGATAACGAGGATGAGGGTGTGTACAGTCTGCAGTTCAGGGTCGTAGATGACGCAGACGCTGCCGATCAGATGTCAGTCGGGCTCACCATCGGCAATATCAACCGCGCACCGACCTGGGATAATGTACCAGTGAACGTTAATGTAAATGAAGCCGAGCAACTGCAGTTTACCGTGGTCGGTTCGGACCCGGACGGTAATGATCTTACCATAGAGATGACCACTGAAAACCTTCCTGAGGGTTGGAATTTCACGGATAACAACGATGGAACAGGTTCATTCAGTTGGACGCCGTCGTATGACGATGCCGGTGATTATACGGCGAGGTTTGTGCTGTCCGACGGCGCTCTGAACGATGAGGCAACCGTCAATATTTCGGTAACCAACACCAACCGTGCGCCCCAATGGGATGATTATCCTGAATCTCCAGGGATCCCTGAAAATCAGTTACTTGAATTCACTGTAACCGGTTCCGATCCCGACGGTGATGACCTCAACATAGTGATGACTTCCGAAGACCTTCCTGAAGCCGCAAATTTCACAGATAACGCAGATGGTTCGGGATTGTTTGAATGGACGCCTACTTTCGATGACGCCGACGTTTATGCGGTTACATTCACAATTTCAGATACAGAGTTAAACGACCAGATCGTTGTTGAGATCACCGTGGGTGATGTCAACCGATCGCCACAATGGGATAATGTTCCCGAGAACGTTGGAGTAAGCGAAGGTGCGGAACTCTCGTTTGATGTCATTGGTTCCGATCCGGACGGTGATCACGTAACTATTGAATACAGCAGCGAGAACCTGCCTGAAGCAGTGGAATTCACGGATTTCGACAACGGCACCGGCAGATTCATCTGGACGCCGGGGAACGAGGAAGCCGGTGATTACAGCGCCACATTCACCATCTCCGATGGGAATCTGAATTCCATTGCAGAGGTTCTTATCTCTGTAGGCGACGTCAACCGTCCGCCGGTATGGGATGAAATTCCCGATAATGTTGAGGTAAACGAGGGTGAGGAACTTACTTTCCAAATGTCGGCATCCGATCCGGACGGTGATAACCTGACAATAAACGCAACATCGGAAGATATGCCCGATGGTTGGGACTTGGCAGACATCGGCAACGGCAACGGAGTTTTCAGTTGGACGCCCGGTTTTGATGATTCAGGAAATTATACCATCCGCTTCACGGTCTCCGACCTGGAATATGGAATCGGTCACGATGTGGCAGTCACAGTAAATCATGTGAACAGGACGCCAGTATGGGATGATATCCCCGAATGGTATGATGGTGAAGAAGATGCGTTGATCGAATTCCTCATTGTGGGTCATGACTCCGATGGAGACGGTCTCACAATCGTAGCTGCATCGGAAGATTTGCCTGAAGGCTGGAGCTTCGAGGACAACGGCGATGGAACCGGAATGTTTAACTGGATGCCAACTTACGTTGACGCAGGTGAATACAGCGTGTCGTTCGATCTATCGGATGGCGAATTAGTTGCCACAGCCGATGTGCCGATCATTGTTTCTAATGTTAACCGTGCTCCGGTAATCGACGACCTCAATGAGAATAACACCTTCCTCGCCGGTGAGGGTGATCTGGTCGAGTTCGATCTTCATGCCGCAGACCCTGATGGGGATGAATTCGGTTTTGCCTGGAATAACGATGCTCTGCCTGAGGCGGCGGGATTTGTTGACAATCAGGACGGTACCGGGAGCTTCTCCTGGGAGACGGGTTTCGGCGATGAGGGTGAATATCGTCCCATCTTTACGGCATCGGACGGCGATCTGATCGGTGAACTCGAAGTCATTATCGTAATCGGCGATGTCAATCGACGACCGGTCTGGCTTGATGTACCGGATGGGGTTGAGGGATACGAGGATGCTGTCGTCGAGTTTACGGTTATCGGAGAGGATCCCGAGGGGAATGACGTATCGATAACATACAGTTCCGAAGATCTGCCTGAGGTCGTGGAATTCGCTGATAACAACGACGGCAGCGGAACTTTCACCTGGAACACGACCTTCGATGACGCCGGTGAATACAGTGCGCTGTTCGAGATGTCCGACGGCGAACTGACCACCGAGATAGATGTAACGATTGTCGTTCTCAACGTGAACCGTGAACCTTACTGGGTGGATGTCCTGAACAAGAAATGTGTATATGTTGAAGATTATATTGAATTTACACTTACCGCAGAGGATCCGGATGCTGATAATTTGATGTTAACGCTTGAGGACGATGCGGGCGTGATTAACTTGGGCGCAGAATTCGCGGATAACGGCGATAACAGCGGAACATTCATCTGGCAGACGGGCTTTGATGACCTGGGTGAATACATGCTGACGTTCTCACTGTCAGATGAAGAGGGTGCCGAGATTGAACTAATGGTGAATATTTTCATTGCCGGGCTGCCAATAATAAGAGTTGAACCGGCGGGTATCGATTTCGGTGAAGTCGCTGTTAATGTTGGTTCATCCGAGACGATAAGGGTTACCAACGACGGCAACGCACCGCTGACGATAACGGGTGTTGCGACTGATAACCAGGCGTTCCGGACGGATCTCGAGGTTAATGCAGAGGAATGTGACTGGGTGTTTGAACGAACCAACGAAAGTCACTCCTTCTTAATAACTGCCGCTACGCTCAATGGGTGGGATCTCAAAGAAGGTGACTGGGTTGGCGTGTTCACTCCCAATGATCTATGTGCCGGTATTCGTATAATCGAGGATTTCGGTGTTCAATTTGGTCTGGCGGCAATGGGTGACGTCGGCGAAACTCAGGATGTTATTGAGGGTTTCCGGAACAACGAGGAGTTCACATTCCGCATCTATGATGTAACTTCCGGCAGGGTGATCGATGCTGAACCGAATTTCCTTGCGGGACCGCAGGTCTTCGAGTATCGCGGCTTTAGTATCCTGACACTTACAGCCGAGGCTGAGGGACTGTATGAAAATCTCATCGCTGCCGGTGAATCGATTGAGGCAAACGTCTATTTCATGCCTGATAACATCGGCGATTTCAACAGCGGTTTGACAATAATCTCAAGTGATAGAGACAACCAGGCGACGGTAGTCGATCTGCATGGTATCGGTATTAATTCCCCGCCGGAGGTCGTCAATTCGATTACGGACGTTGAGATCGACGAGGATTCCGGTCTGAGCGAGGTAGGAAATCTGGATGAGGTGTTCCTCGATCCGAACGGTGACGATCTGGCTTATTCAGTGAATGGAGCGGAGGAGTTGAACCTGAATATTACTGAGGAGAACATCCTTACGCTTGAACCTTCTGAAAACTTCTATGGCGCTGATCTTGAGGTTACGGTAACGGCAAATGACGGCAGAGATATAGATCAGAATCCGACGGGCAGCGACGTATTCCTTGTCAACGTCGTTTCGGTCAACGATATGCCCGTTATCGAGGATGAACAGGGTGAGCCGCTGGCGAATGAGATTAATGCCCAAGTCGATGAGAATGCGGAACTGACACTCCTGTTCATGGCTTCCGACATCGAAGATCAGGATGGTAATTTGAGGTGGTCGCTCGTCGACGAGGGTGGTCTTCCGATGGGCTGGGAGTTCGTCGATAACGAAGACGGAACGGCTGGATTCAACTGGACGCCGGACTTTGATGCCGGCAGGGAAGAACCTTACACTCCGCTGTTCCGTGTGACCGATAGTGACAATGGCACAGATGATTTAACGGTCAACATCAATGTCATCAATGTCAACCGTCAACCTGTCTGGGATGGTCCTAATCCGGAGGAACCGGTCGTGGGTCGTGAGAATGAGGAGATATCCTTCCAGATTGCGGCACACGATCCGGACGGCGACCGGATAACCATCGAGAGCAGCTCGGATAATCTACCGGAAGGCTGGGAATTCAATGACAACGGCGATGGAACCGGCATTTTCAACTGGACGCCGGGTTTTGAAGATTCCGGTGAGTACTTAGCAACGTTCACTGTTTCAGATGGCGAATTGGCTATTCAGGTTGACATAACCATAACGGTGCTCCACGTCAACCGTGCGCCAATCTGGGATCAGTTCTCAGATCTTGTTGAAGTGAACGAGAACGAGGAACTTACGTTTGCATTTGAGGGTTACGATCCGGACAACGACGAACTGTCGATAAGAGGAACTTCGGAAGATCTGCCTGAGGGATGGGAGGTAACCGATAACGGTGGCGGCAGGGGTGAGTTCAACTGGACGCCAACGTATAACGATGCGGGAGAATACACTCTAACACTGATACTGTCTGACGGCAATATCGAGGTTGAGCATAATGTTACCGTAGTAGTTTATCATGTCAACCGCAGACCTGAATTTGTGATAATCCCGGATGATGCTGAAATTAATGAGGGTGCGCTGGCTGAGTTTGAAGTGTTGGCTGAAGACCCGGATGGTGACGATTTGACATTGGAAGCGGCTTCGGACAATCTACCGGATGGCTGGGAATTCGTTGACAACGAGAATGGGACGGGCAGCTTCGCTTGGACGCCTGGTTATGAAGATGCCGGTGAATACACGGTAACGTTCACTGTTTCAGACGGCGAGCTGGTTGACGAATATGGATGGCTGATTCTTGTCGTCGATGTCAACCGTGCACCGGTATGGGACGAACCCGATCCGGACGAGCCGATTATGGGCGATGAGGATGCTGAAGTTGCGTTCGATGTGCGAGCGCACGATCCTGACGGTGACGATGTGACCATCGATATGACCGAGCTTGGTGGTCTGCCCGAAGAGGCGGACTTCACTGACAACGACGACGGAACCGGTCATTTCTCGTGGCAGACCGACTTCGATGATGAGGGTATATATACGCCTGTCTTCACGGTTTCCGATGGTGATTTGTCTATCGATGTAGAGCTGACCATCGGTATCGGTGATGTGAACCTCGAACCGGTGTGGGATGAACCCGATCCGGATCAAACCATCCGCGGTAACGAGAACGCAGAGATCGCCTTTGATGTCCGGGCACACGATCCGAACGACGATAATATATCCATTGTGATGTCGGATGCCGGTGGACTGCCGGAAGCCGCAGATTTCACAGATAACATCGATGGTTCCGGGAGGTTTGAGTGGCAGACGACATACGAGGATGAGGGCGTATATCAACCGGTCTTTACCGTGTCCGATGAGGAATTAGATGTCGAAGTTACACTGACCATCGAGGTGATGAATGTAAACCGTCCGCCGGAGGTTGTTCAGCAGATTGAGGACGTTGAGATAGATGAGGACTCGGGTGAATTTGAGATCGCCGATCTTGACAATGTGTTTGAGGATCCTGATGGGGATGAGTTGACATACGATATCCTGGAGGGTATTAATGAACTGAATCTGAACATCGACGTCGAGACCAACATCCTGACGCTCGAACCGGCGCAGGACTATTTCGGTGAATCCGAAGTAGTGGTGATAGCCGACGATGGTCAGGACGAGATGCGGATGGCGGTTGCGGTCAGGTTCACGGGAATGAACTCTGTAGCTGACGATAATATCCGGTCTATCCGCAGAGTTGGAATATATGACGATCAGGGCGTTCGACGCGATGAGAGTGAGACAACATCTTTCAGCGTAAATATCGTGTCTGTCAACGATCTGCCGGTTATTGTCGATGAGGAAGGCGAACCGTTAGCTGACCTGATCGATGTTGAAATCGCTGAGGATGCAGAGTTGATAATCGTCTTCTATTCCACCGACATCGAGGATGAGGCGGGCGATCTCGGCTGGTCAATGGCGGATGCAGGCGGCATGCCGGACGGCTGGGAGTTCAATGATAACCAGGATGGCACAGCGGAATTCCGCTGGACACCTGATTATGAGACTGGCAGTGAAGAGCCATATACTCCGTTGATCCGGGTGACTGACACGGATGAGGGCGTCGATGAGTTGATTATCAACATTAACGTCCTCAATGTCAACCGCCCGCCGGAATGGGAAGATTTCCCCGGTTTTGAAGTTAACGAAGGCGAAGATCTCCAATTTGCGGTTTCAGCATGGGATCCCGACGGTGATGATGTCACTCTTGCGGCTTATTCGGATGATCTGCCGGAAGGTTGGGAGTTCGTCGATAACGAAAACGGCACGGGTTCGTTCAACTGGCGTCCTACCTTCGATGATGCCGGTGAATATTTCATTACGTTTGTCGTATCTGACGACGAGTTCGAGGTGGAAACTCGACATTGGATTGGCGTGAACAACGTTAATCGAGCGCCGATCTGGGATGACGTTCCCGAACAGGCTGAGGTCTGGGAGGGAGAACAACTTCAGTTCCGTGTGACTGCCTCAGATCCGGATGGTGATAATGTAACACTTGTGGCTTCCTCGGAAGACCTGCCTGAAGGCTGGGATTTTGTTGACAACGACAACGGCACGGGTGATTTTGACTGGACGCCCGGATTTGATGATGAAGGGGAATATACACTAACACTAACAGTCTCAGACGCTGAGTTTGACGTCGCGGTCGATGTTACGATTCTTACGCGTGATGAGAACCGTCCGCCTGTATGGGTCGATATTCCTGAGTTCGTCGCAGGAGATGAAGGTGAGGAGATCATATTCACTGTGACGGGTGAAGACCCTGACGGAGATGACATTTCGATAGCGTTCGCCAGTGATGATTTACCGGATGCAGTCGAATTTGTCGATAACGATAATGGAACTGGTACTTTCACCTGGACGCCGACTTATGACGAAGCCGGGGAATATTCGGCGATATTCACGTTATCGGATGACGAATTTAATGTCATGACAGGGGTTTCAATCACGGTTAATAACGTCAATCGAGTACCGGTCTGGGATGATTATCCAGTAGCAGTGGAGGTAAACGAGGATATATTGCTCGAATTCACGATCTTCGGTTCCGATCCCGATGGTGATGATCTGGTCATTAATGCTGCATCAGAGGACCTGCCTGAAGGCTGGGAATTCACAGATAACCTTGACGGAACAGGCGACTTCTCCTGGACGCCGACTTATGACGATGCGGGGGATTACACGGCGACATTCTCGTTGTCGGATGACGAATTCAATGTCGAGGGGAGTGTATCCATTAGTGTGATTCACGTCAACCGCGCCCCAGAGTTATTCGACCTGCTCTCTCCGCAGGACGGTTTCGAGGTCGATCCTGAAAATTACGCCGTGACTATGTCATGGAGTGAATCGGGTGATGCCGACGGCGACGATGTGACCTATACGCTATATCTCAATGCCGTTTACGATGTGATCGATTCGACTGTAACGTGGGAGAATCTCGCGGCTACCGAGTTCGCTATCGAGCACATAGACAGTCTGCTGCTCGATATGGGAATCCCTGTTCTTGAAGAGGATATCAGGGTGAACGTTACCTGGTGGGTTGAGGCGAGCGACGGCGAAGAGACCGTTGAATCAAGCCAGCGCTGGACAATCATCGTTCCGGTTCCTGCATCGGCGCCACTCGATGATGGAGGAATGCCGGTTGAATACAGCCTGAGCCCTGTTTATCCTAATCCGTTCAATCCTTCCACGAATGTGAACTTCGCCCTGCCGCGACCGTCGGATGTCAGGTTGACAGTCTGGGATGTGTCGGGCAGGATGCTGGAGGTGATCGTCTCAGGTAATCTCCCGGCAGGATACCACACAGTCACCTGGACAGCCGATAATCTTCCGACGGGAGTCTATATTTTCACCATGGAAGCAGGTGGGATAAGAATGGTAACCAAGGGTATGCTGATCAGGTAGAGGTCGATTGGTTGGACTGAAAAAGAGAGATTGGTTCAGTTAACAAACAACTGCCATCCCGACGCTTCGGGATGGCAGTTGTTTTATCTATACACAACGTTCTAATTATCTACGCTTTCGGTATTCGTCTTTCTGGCGAAAGCCAGAATCCAGTTTCCGCATATACAATACGTTACGCCTTACTGGATTCCAGCTTGCGCTGGAATGATGAGATGATTATACGCAATTTTTATAATGCTCTGTATAAACGATATAATTCTATTTCAATTCGATGATGAGGTTAGCCAAACCTCTCACATCATCAACGAGTTTAGCCATTGCGATGACCGGATCCTTGAAGAAATCGTCGCGGGTGACAAATTCATCCACAGGAACGCTTGAGCCGTAATGATAATGATAGTAACTCGCAGGTTTAATCCCGGCTTTGTGTGAAATTTCATCTCTGTCGTATTCGCACATCTTCCTTACATTTATCCAGAGTTGGTTGACGAGGTGCGAATAACCCTCCACGCGCCTTTTCATCGTATCCTGATGCATTTTTTCTATCGGTAGTGTCATATTGAGCCAGCGGATGATCTCGTCCGGGTTGAGATCGAAGGTTCCATTGGCGAACTGATCTGCAAGCAGTTCAATTTTTCGAGCTGTTTCCGACGATATGAAGTATATCTTCTTATCGTTCAAAGTGTTACTCCTGAAATAGTAATCCGCTGTCTGGCGGATTACCGTCATGTTTATCAATAAATCGTGTATAATACGTGGAAGAGGATGCAGTACGCGAATGGTTATAAAATATAACCCGGAATCGCTGTTTGCAAGGGTAACAGCTATTTGAGGTGAGAATTCGACTGATTTGCGGGTAATCCGTCACCCGACGGATTGCCGGATCAGGGGGGATTTACTTGATACACACCAGCTTTACTGTTCTGACTTCAACATCCGACTGCAGACGTAGCACCATTTTACAACTATTTTACATTCTGAAGAGACTAAAATTTCCATTTGCCGGATTGCTTCAATATATTCAGAATAGTATGTCATGGTTCGATAACTGAATTCAAAGGAAATTATCATGTTACAGAAACTAAAAAGTCTGCGATTACTACTTATCCTGATCATCTTCGCAGTCTTTATCATATTGTTTGGGATTAGCGATGTTCTGAACAGATTCTATCAGGAACAAGTGAGTCACATTGAGATTTCAGGTATTTTTAGGACGGAAACACTAATTCGAAAGTTATTTCTCTATAGAATCAGTGAACCAATAACCAAAATTGAAAAAACACTTAATCAACTTGTTACAACTGATTTGAATGATGAGAAATTCAACAATTGGCTAAGAAGTTATTCCAATGATGAATCTCTTGTCGGTGCAGGTTTTATCTGGCATAGACAAACAGGTAAAATAGAAGTCATGTCTCTTTCTTTAAAGATAGACACAAAGATAAAGAGATCTATAGAGGAATACATCCAGACTGTCTATAATCCGGAGTTTGTTCCTGCTTATCCTCCTTGGCGACAGGCACTGATTGATTCCCTCAAAGCAGAGATTAATCAGAATGTTGGCTTTTCGCTCTTTCATAAAGATTATTTCCCGGATATCAAACCCCGAAGTAAAGCGATTGAGGCAGTTAATACAGTTTATGGTATAATATGGGATATTGATTATTATATGGCTGATTACTTTACCAAACTGAAGAAGGAGATTGAAGATAAACCCTGGAATTTTGGTCTGATTTTCTTTGACATCTTTAATAAGGATGATTATTCGGGAATGCTGCTTGTAGATGCTAATAATGATACTTTATTTAGTTGTGGTAGAATTCAATTAGAACAGTATTTACTTCAGAATCAGAAACAAATTGGTCCCTGGAGAACCAAAATAGACTGGTCCCCAGGCTGGGAGATGTATGCACAGCAACATCAGGCGTTGTCTTCTGTAAACGACCCAGACCTGTTAGCAAAATTCCAGAAGAGATTAAGATTATGGTTCTTTGTTACCTTAATAATTTTGTTCGCTTTATTATGGGCGCAAATTAAAGCACGGGAGAAGCAACGCAAACTCATCGCTCACATTTCTCACGAGCTTAGAACTCCTATCTCAAAAGTCAAGCTTTTTGCTGAAACTCTGCGAAACGACAGGACGGTTTCGGAGGAGAAGGAAGATGAATATCTCGATAATATCCTCCATGCATCCGATCATCTTTCAGTGTTGATTGACAATACGCTTAACCTGGCACGCCTCGATGCAGGAAAATTCAAGGTCACACTATCCCCCCAGAATTTCGGTGACTGGTTGAGCGCATTTTACAAATCTCACTCAGGATTCTTAACAGAAGTCAACATTAAGAGTACACTCAAAGTAGATTCCGATCTGCCGGAAGTTTCCTTTGACAGTGAAGCCTTGGAACTTGCACTGAGAAATATATTGGATAATGCAGTGAAGTATTCCGAACAACACATGGAAATTGAAATCATCGCCGAGAGAAAAGACGATAAGAGTGTAGTTTTATACGTAAAAGATCGCGGGACGGGCGTGCCGGAAAAGAAGAGAAAAGCGATTTTCAGGAGGTTTTATCGCATACGTCACAAGGATCAAGAGCCGGTTGGAGGCGCAGGTCTCGGTCTCAGCATCGTAAAGGAAATCGTAAAGGCTCACCGTGGCAAGGTCTGGTGTGATGGACGAGAGGGGGGTGGAACCAGTTTTATGATTGAACTGCCGGTCACTCGATGAATGAAACGATACTCATAATCGAGGATGATCAGGAACTCCGCTCCGGACTCCGGGACAATCTTGAGTTCGAGGGTTATCAGGTAGAGGATGCCTGGAACTTCACGGATGCGGCGGAAAAGTGGCGGACAGTAAAACCTTCGCTCGTTATTCTGGATCTGATGTTACCGGGACGAAGCGGTTATCAACTCCTTAAGGAGATGCGAGCGTCCGGGCTGGAAACGCCGGTGATAATCCTTTCGGCACGAGGTGAATTGTGGGATAAGGTAAAGGGATTCAGGCTCGGTTGCGATGATTATGTGGTTAAGCCATTCAGCATTATCGAGCTTCTCGCTCGCATCAAAGCATTGCTGAGGAGATCGATTCCGCCGGAGGAGCCTACTGAAATAATTAGCTTCGCCAATCTAAGACTTGACATTCCAAACAGACGATTAATCGCGAATGAGAAGGTACACGAACTTGCATTAAAGGAGTTTCAACTGCTTTATTACTTCCTTGGTAATCCGGGCAGGGTGATTTCCAGAAAGGAACTGCTAACTGAAGTATGGGATTCGTCACCGAAAATTGTGACCCGCACGGTAGATGTTTATGTGTCCAACCTTCGTAAAAAGCTCTCCGGGTCAGGTTGTGAAATCCAAACTGTTTACAAGGTTGGATACAGGTTTAGGTAGATGGATGAGGTGATTCAATATTAGTGTATTGTATAGTCCTTC
>JABMRV010000158.1 GCA_013202285.1 bacterium
CCCGGTTACCGGGGGGGAATTAAAAGGGGGGGGGCAACTTGGCGGGTGGCGCGACTTGCTTGCAAGTCGGGTTTCAATCATTCTACGTGTATCGTAGGTGTCCCTGCCTGCGAATGATGGGGCGGACATTCTTGTCTGCCAATCCGTTAGGCGCTGTATTGTTCCCCCTATATTTCAAAAACAACAATCAAACAATGAAACAATCGAACAATGAAACAATACAACAATATAACAATCTAACAATGATCCTATTCCCAACCATCATATCAGCAGTTATAGTTCTCTCCTTCGCCCACGCAGGCAATGAAAATCAGAAGGACAACTTCCAACTGCCCGCCTGGTTCTGGGATACGCCTGTAGCCGGTTCGGCATTGATAGCAGTTGGATATTCCCAGCAATATCGAGAATCCGAACATGCTTATAAGGATGCTTTCCATGACGGCGCATGGCGGCTTTTCCGTGATTTGCATTCGAGAATCTCAGGTGAGAGAGGCATTTCAACCGTTGCTGAGGGGACGATGAATATCGGCAGCACCATTCGTCAGGAGATCGATTCAACTGGTTTTTCAGCATTCAGTAAGACAATTATAAGGCTGGATTCTGCATCCACTCCAACTCAGCGCATCATGCTCGTCAGCACACGTGATATACCCATAAACCGCGAACTACTGCCTGAACAGTCTGTTGCGCCGGAAATCACCGGTTCTCATTTAGCGCAGGGTTCATCTCAGTTATATTACCATGAGTCTTCATCATGGATTGAAGCTGAGCGGGAGGCGAGGATTGAGCTTGCCATCGGAACTTTCTCTTCATTGAAGGGGCAGACTGAAATCGTTGATGATAATGTCTTTCAGACATCGATCACAAAAACCGACGTAATTCTGACGGACATCTTAACGATGCACAGGCGTATTGACAGAAAAAAAGGATTGGTTACTGTATGGGTGAGAGGATCGGTGAGACCGAACGTAGAGAAACCATAGGAAATATTAATCGGATCAGTTTATTCTTAGACACCTCGTCTTTCTGGCGAAAGCCAGAATCCAGTAAGTTCCGCTGGGTGGCTTGTCCAGTCCAGCAGCTGACGAATTCATCCTATTCTCCCTTGCTCCCTTGATCACTTGCTTACTTGATCACTTGATCACTTTCACTCCGCCAAGTAGCAACTGCTCTCGTTTTGAGTCCTCCTCTGACCGTGTAATCCGCTTCCACTGTCATTTCAACCGGTTTGCAGACATTCACCAGGTCTTCGAGAACCCGATTGACAAGATGTTCGTAGAATATCCCCACATGACGGTACGACAACAGGTAGTATTTCAGGGATCGAAGTTCCACACACAACTTATCTGGAATGTAACGGATCTTCAACCGTCCGAAATCGGGCATGCCTGAGAACGGGCAGACTGCTGTGAACTCCTGAGTTTCTATCTCCACATCTATCTTTTGTCCTGGAAATTCATACGGAAAAGCTTCCAGCACACTGCTGTCGATTGCCTCAACTCCCTTAAACGGAAGTTTACGGTCTAACGGTTGAAAATCCATCCTACTTTCTTACTTGATCACTTGCTTACTTCAACACAACCATCTTCTTTGTCGCAACGCGTCCTTCACTCTCTAACTTGTATATATAGATACCGTTTGCCAGAACCGAAGCATCGAACATCAGGCGATATTGACCGGCAGCATGGTAATCATCGATCAAGGTCTTGACCGTTCTACCGGTAATATCATATACCGTAAGCTTGACTTGTGAATTCCGTTCAACTGAATATCCAATCGCAGTCGATGAATTGAACGGATTGGGATAATTCTGCGACAAATCAAATTCCAATGGCATATCGACTTCTTCACGGACGTCGCTGTCAGTGACATCCAGTACGACTCGTATGGGAGTTATCCTCTCTATTGCATTATGAGTGAATTCCAGGTTTACTTCATACCTGTCAAGATTCATTCCTTCAGTATCGAGATTAATGAGTATATCGACGAATTCCCCTGCATTCAAGGTGTCGGATCGAGGCTGGTATCTGATCCAACTGGAATTAAGTCCAAGTTCAAAGATACAGACTTCATCGCCGCTGCTATTATCTAATACTACGGCTAACACCCATATCATATTGTTCCAACGGGGAGTGATGAATATCCCGTTTCGCCCCTTACTGCCCGGATCGAGAAATCCCAGAGATGTTAAAAAAGTAACTTCGTTTGTGTTTACATTGACCTTATAAAGGGAAATATCGGGGAGATTTTCATTATCGTCGATATCCTTTTCGCTGATCAGGTAGAGATTCTGCCCATCGGGATCATCCATGAACCAGGCAAAACCGTAACAACGAATACCACCACCGTCTCGCGGGTCGATAGGTTGGAAAGTACTTACAATTTCCAGAGTGTCATCGACCAGTTCAAACTCATGAATAGCGCTCGTAATTCCACTTATGAAGAAATGTCCGTTATCACGGTTGATTGTCAGATTTCGTGGCTGGTACATAGCATCGGAAATTTCCCAATTATTAACAAGTTGTCCGGTTGCTGGATCGATCTTAAGAAGACCGCCGGCATTCGAACCCGCCACAGCATAAATATAACCATTATAGTAATCCAACTCAGTAATGCCATATCGTGCAAACACCGGCTGTAGAATATCAAGACTATCGATATACTCACCATTGAGATTGAACTGATAGAAGTAGTTCGTTGTATCCCTGTTGTCGTGTCCGGTTAAATACCAGTGATCGCCGATCAGGGTAATTCCCGACATCCGCATATCATCGGTGGCTTCCGATGCATTCCACGATAACAGCATATCCCAGATTTCATCCGGTGAATCCCTGTTAACCGGCTCCGCTCCTCCTGGGGAGGGTGGACATTCCTGTCCGCCACGGGTGGCACGACTTGCTTGCAAGTCGTGTTTCAAATCATCTCTTTTTACTGGTGGGGCAGACATTCCTGTCTGCCAAGGGTGACCCGATCCGCCAACTGACGGATCGAGTTTTAAATCTCCCGAATATGAAATAGCGTCGTTTCCCAGAACGTAGTTGAAACGACTGGTGAAGTGCATTGTACCGTTTCCGGTATTGATTATCCTGAACGAAGTTTCATACTTGTCATCTGGATTCATCGCCCAGATTAAACCGCCCTCATCGACGTCGTGAGTAAATTCCGGATGTAAAAGCCCGAAATTAACCACTGTTACTTCATCGGGAACAATCTCTATACTGGTAAGAGTTGAATCATTCCAGCCCCATTTTGAAGCCATAAAATCATAAAGATGGAGAGTATCCGCGAGCATCTCTTCGATGAGATACGAACCGTCTTCACCGGTAATCGCTGAATAGCCGTATGATGCCGTTATGGTTACACCTTCCATCGGGTCGCCCCAATGAGCGGGATCATCGACAACACCCCTCGACAGTCCGGTATCGAAAGTCAGCATGGTTGTGAAACGGATGGCACGTTCATTCTCTATCGGTGCAGCGCCCGGAGTAAGATTGCCAAAATATGTGTACTCAAGTCCATCGTTCATGTCGGGATTCCCGATACCGACAGTGGCGTATGGTGTGTCCCAGGTACGGTCACATCGGCTGTCGTCATCGATCTCAAGATACTGGAAGGTTATCTCGGGCCCGCCATTGAAAGAGAAATTATATTCCGGATCAGGCAGTATTACCTGGAAAGTCTGAGTTGATTGATGATTGAGCTTTCGTAATCCTGACCACTCGACGATGAACCTGTTATTCTCCTCATCATACCAGGTGTAGATACCGGAATTGTCCGGCGTATAAAGATCGTCCCAGAAAGGACAGAGCATTGCCGGAGCGACAAGCGCTCCTGGAATACGACGGTTACATGCAGTTGCTAAGGCGTAATAACGCCCCAGTGCCATCCAGCCGTTGGTAGTTATGGTGATAAAATCAAAATCCTCATCATAATACCGGAAAGTGAACGGCAGCTCCATTACCACGCTCTCATTGTCCTCATTAAAGGGAGCCACGCTCCCCGCATCGTGCAGCTCGGTATCAGTACCGGGACCATCAAGGTTGGGATCGATCTCCACCCATTCAAACACCGGATATTCAAACCAGGACGTATCCGTATCATCGACGCACATATAACCGAAACCGTCCGGTCCGAAAGGCTGATTCGACTCCGGAGGTTCCGCATAAACAGCGAAGAATACCGAATCCCTGAAACCGCTCTCGCTTTCAAGAACCAACGCCAGGTCAACTCGCTGCCCGCCGAGATGATATACCCTTGCATTCACTCTGAACGCACCGTCCGCACCGCCTTCCTCCCCGACATTAATAGCGTCGAAATGCCTCGCCTGATTGACTCCTTCGGCGCTTGGAGTGAGAGAAACAAGCGTCGCATTCATAGCAGGTGAATTCTTGACGCCCGTATTTCGGATTGTTACGTTGAAATCCGCTGTTCCGGCGCTTTCTAATGGATCACCGTACCACTCGAACGAAGCAAGCTCAAACTGAGGTCCCACTACCGGTATGCTGACAGAACTCTGCCACGACAGATCCTCCTCGGACACATACACATCTAATAGGAACACGGCATTCTCACCATGCGGAAAAGCTCCCCCGATAACAACGACAAATTCAGCCTCAACCGCTTCACCCGGTTCCGGAACCGCATCAAACTGTGCGCTGTTTGCCTCCTCAGATACCTCAAGATCGGGTAATCCTGCTGTCAACACTGCCGTCATTTCACCTTCGGAGACCTCACTGCCGAAATTGACTATCTCCAATGTCAATTCAAGAATTTCCGTTGGATTTGCAGTCTCATCGTCATCACCGTTGCTATTACCGTTCTCATCATCATCGATTGTAAATGAACCGGAGCCGATATAATGATCCGCCTCAACTATCTCAAAATCCTCCAGATATGTCATCAGGTTGTGACCCGTAACGGTTAACTGAATCTCACCCTGTTCAGTCCATTCCGGATCGAGATCGAATATCACAATACCCTCTTCACTCGTCCATCTGACTATCTGAAACTCTTCCGGCTTATAAAGACAGACCTGCACATTCTCTGCAGGTGTATCCTCTTCATCACCGGGAAAAGCGATGCTTACTTCAAAATGAGTCTCCCCCGCCCTGATCTCAGCGGGATGATCCACGACTAACTCCTGCGGAACATCGGTGAACAGATCGACCGCCGGATCGCCCATCAGATTGTGAAGATAAATATGAGCCAGCCAGTTCTCTACGTCTGAATTATGATGATCGGGATCGTTTGTATTGACATAATTACGGTAGAGATCGAGCTTCCCCTGAACCAATGCCCACCCCTGCGTTGTGACGCCGACAAAGGGAGCGCGCATGCATCCGCAGGTGATGAGGTTGTTGTAAGTAGTGTGCGAACCACCGGAAGTACCGACGCAGCCGATAGCGCCGCCGTCGGGATGCATGGCAAACTTCTCGGAATGATAAGAAGTACAGCCTATATTTTCGGCATAGTCGCCCGTGTTGCAGGTGGAGACGACTGCGAAGGGGAGCATCCTGCCGTTATCGAGCTGGTCGATCGCTGTAAACTGACCACCGTTAAAACCGCCCATATGGAGATGACCGCGAAAAACGAACATCGAAATACCGATATCGTCGAACTGCTCAGGTATCCAAGCCGCCTCGTTTGCATTGGGGTAATACGCCTCGCCGACCTCATCGTAACCATGTCTCAGAAAGAGCTGCTTCGCCCACCTGCACATATCTATCGACGACCAGGCATCTCCAGCGACAGCAGTTACCGCGCCGCGCTTCTGCCAGCCCACATCATCGCCTTCGCCTATGTACGGCTCGGATTCATAGAGAATCGTCTTGTTGAGTATCCCCCGCAGACTCACACCACCACCGATGGAGGCGAAAGGCAGCCTCCCCACGCTCGCCTCGGGCAGAACATCATCACCCTCAAGACAGCCAAAGGAATGATCGGTCTCGTAGGGATACATATAGTTCGGTGCTGAGTCCCAGAAACCGATCGTGAACTGATTACCGCCATGTGGTGCATCACCGCAGATCACGATATGTTCCGGAGGAATCTCGGCATTTTCATATACATCGATAATCTCGCGCCGGACAGCATTTGGGTCATTGTTGCCATTGACCTGCAGTACTTCGACCGTCCAGCCCATCCGTCGGCGCCATTCGATAATCGACTGCAACTCCTCGACTACATCATCGCCACGGTCTCCACCCTGGGTAACATACAGAATAGAGCCGCTCCGAACGTCGTCTCGTCTCGGTGGAGGTGGAGGATTGATAACTAATTGGCTGACCATATTATGAACAGCTATCGACGGGCGTTTCCGTTCAGGATTCTCAACGAGGTTGATCCTGTTCTCCTCGGAACTGAAGTCCAGTTCGATGTTAAGTTCCTCGACAATCTCGACTTCTCCGGTAAGTGAATTCCACCTCACCGGATGGATAATTACCGGTATAATTCGATAACCGCGCATAATCGCCGGTTTTCCAAGCTCAACAATTTCAGAAGGATAAAAACCTACATATTCAAGCTGGGTAGGGCAGGTGTCCCTGCCTGCCACTTCTTGCAAAGGCTGCCGTGGTAATGGATTTATCCCTGGTTCGATCCTTGTTTTGAGTCCAATTATTCTGACATCGACTCCGGATTGCGGTGGAATCAGCACATAACGTGCCACATGGGGCAGTTCAGGTAATCCTTCAGCTCCGGAGACTGTTTCACCGTCGATGGTGAATTTGTCATAGTTTCCGCCTCCGAAGGAGACCTGCTCGTGGGAAAGCTCTTTAAGCTCGAATTCCAACTGCACCGAAAGACCGCTGGAATTGACCATTGTGACTGTTGCACCGGACTTACCTGATTTGTCCAGGTAGTTGTCCATTTCAGCATAAACCGGGCAACTGATTGCAAAAAGAAGAGCCATAACGAAGCTCGTTAATAAGAGTATCTGCCGGTTCATCAAACCTCCAGGAAACAATTGATGAGAGTATTAAAGTAAATGTCAGAAAAATATCTCTGACAGATGCCAGGATTCAACCTTTTAATTTAATCACAAAATCTACTATAAAGCAAATAACATACAGCATGATAATGAAAATTCTCCGCTATTTTGAGTGTGGACACGAACATTCCTGTCTGCTAATCCGCCGTCAGGCGGATATATGATTCCCCACATATCTTAAAACACAACAATCAAACAATGAAACAATGAGACAATGAGACAATCAAACAATATAACAATGATCCCAATTCTCACTTTCCTTGGGAAACATATCTGTTTATAAAATAAGAATTAAATCGAGTATAGTCAAGCTTTTTCTCATTCGATTCATCATCTATATACCTGAGCGCTTGACTATATGCAGCAGAAATGCTTATATATATAGGGTACACTCGATCCGAGATCACAAACCGGGGTTCAGTACGTTCTCCATCCGTCGGGTGACTTATCCAGTCTTGTTCTCGCTATATCTCAAAAACACAACAATCAAACAATGAAGCAATGAGACAATACAACAATAATCCTATTCAAACTTTCTAACTTCAAGGATTTGAATGTCAGCGAATACAAATAAACATTTCTTCAACGAACTGAGCAATCGAAGTAAAACAATCCGGGATTACATACTGGATGAGAGATTCATCAATCGCTTCCAACCGGAAGACGTTCGCTGGGCGGTTACAGCCTATGTGAAATACGGCGGCAAGCGTCTCAGACCGGCTATTCTTCTCTTTTCATGCGGCGCCGTCGGCGGTGATGAGAAGATCGCCATTCCTGCAGCCGCTGCTGTTGAGATATTCCACACCTGGACTCTGGTGCATGACGATATCATCGATCGCGATCCGATTCGGCGCGGTCAACCTACTGTTCACCAATACTATTACAATAACAACCTTGAGCAAAGTAACGGGTTTAAGCTCTCGTCCGAAGAAGCCCGTCACTACGGAATATCTGTTGCAATTCTGACAGGTGACATTCAGCATGGATGGGGTATCAGTCTCATGGCTGAGCTTACATCAAGGTTCGGAGTGGATCCGCTGGTTACGCTCGACTTGATCTACGAACTTGATACCCGCGTTTTGAACACCCTTGTCGAAGGTGAAGTGCTCGACATTCAATTTGCTCACCGTGATATTGAATCTCTCACTCCGGAGCAGATTGAGGACATGTTATGGAAAAAAACCGGTGCACTCTACGAATTCTGCGGTAGAGCTGGTGCAATGATCGGCATCGGCAGCCGTGAAGATCCACGCATTGAAACAATAGCCAAATTTGCTGCTCTATGCGGAACAGCGTTCCAGCTCCAGGATGATATCCTCGGTATAATCGGCAAGGAGGAGACTCTCGGCAAACCGGTCGGATCCGACCTGCGGGAGGGAAAACGCACGCTCGTGATATACTACGCTTATCAGAACGCCGGCAACAGGGACAGAGAGCGCATCATGAGCATACTCGGAAATCCGTCAGCTACTAACGAAGAAGTTACCGGCACAATCCAATTACTGCGCGATCTTGGCGGCATCGATGAAGTGGCAAATCGTGCCAAGAAGCTCATTGAGGAAGCCACGCCACTCTTGGACACAATTCAGGATTCACATTATCGCGATCTGCTCTATCAATGGGCTGATTTTCTCATTCAGCGCGAATTCTGAGGTCTTCCGACATGGTCAGTGCTGAAATAAAGATAACAAACAAGCTCGGACTGCATGCCAGACCTGCGACCAAGCTCGTCAGGCTTGCTTCGAGTGGAAAATCGGAAGTCTCCATTATGAAGAATGATCAGCGGGTCAATGCCAAGAGCATCCTCGGTGTAATGTTACTTCAGGCTGAGCAGGGATCGACCATCAGAATAGAGGTTAATGGGGAGGATGAAGAGGATTTATTGAATAAGCTGATCGATCTTGTTCGCAGCAAATTCGGCGAAGTATAAAAGAATTGGGTAGCGCAGGTGTCCCTGCCTGCGAATCCGCCGCAGGCGGATATAGCGCTCTCGCTATATCTCAAAAAACAAAACAACCCAACAATCAAACAATCCAACAATATAACAATATAACAATCCAACAATATAACAATGAAACAATGAGACAATGAAA
>JABMRV010000159.1 GCA_013202285.1 bacterium
AGTGGAAGTGTGGACAATACTATCAAGTTGTGGTCTATTACGGATGGTCGATGTTTGAAAACCCTGAAAGGACATGAGGATTGGGTCAGATCCGTTTCCTTCAGTCCCGATGGTTCACTTCTGGCAAGTGGAAGCAATGACCATACTATCAAGTTGTGGTTAGTGTCGGATGGTCGGTTGGTGCGAACACTGATAGGACATTCGAAAGGCGTTGAATCCGTTTCCTTCAGTCCCGTCGGTTCAATTCTGGCAAGCGGAAGCAATGACCATACTATCAAGTTGTGGTCTATTACGGATGGTCGATGTTTGAAAACGCTTGAGGGACACTCGAAGAATGTCAATTCGGTTTCCGTCAGTCCCGATGGTTCACTTCTGGCAAGTGGAAGCGATGATAACACTATCAAGTTGTGGATAAGAGAACTTATACGTGGTCTTCCGCCCAATCTGCTCGCCGAACTGAACTTTGAAGATTGGAATGGAAACGGCATACTCGAAGCAAATGAATCAGCAACAATTGAAATAGCGATTACCAACAAAGGTAAAGGTCCCGCGCACCGCTTGGAAGTCGTTGTCGAGGACGATCACCACGATACGGCGTTAGCTCTTGGAAAACAAAAGATTAACAGGCTCGATCCTGATAAATCGTTTGAAGTGACCATTCTCCTTACGGCAGGTATTGATCTGAAATCTGCCGAACATCGGTTGAAGATAAACGTCCTCGAGTATTTCGGCTACGATATGGATCCGGCATATCTGCTGCTGAGCACGCAGGCTTACCAGCCGCCACAGCTCGTCTTCTCCGGTATCGACATAGTCGATTGGGGTGATGAGACCGGGGCTATTGTCGAAGACGGTCAGTTGCAAGCCGGCGAACTGGTCAAGACTAATTTAGTGGTGCAGAATATCGGTCAGAGGGCTTCTGAAAATACAACCTATACCGTGACATCCACCGATCCGAATATCTATATCAGTGAAGGCTCCGGATTCCTGGGCTACATTGAGACAGGAGAGGTGAAGGAATTCTGGGTTACCATCAGCCCAAACAAGCGGGTAACCACAACAGAAAAGCTTCCGATCTATCTGACACTGACCGAGTCGGTCGGCAAGGGAAACCTCGAAAACTTCCAACTGCCGATCAGGCTCAACCAGAAACCTCCTGAAACGAAGGTCGTCGAGGTCAAGCCGGACATCGAGCGGATCCAGCGGCAGATCGCCCGCTTCGAATACAAATCGTCCAAGTTTAAGACACGGGTGAAACTGGTTGAGGATATATGGGTTGTCCAGTCGTCCAGAACCCGGCGTCCCAATTCGGTTGCAGTGGTGATCGGTGTGGAGCATTACAAGCATCTCCCGCCGGCTCCTTATGCAGTGAAGGATGCTGAATTGATGGAGAAACATTTCAAGGAACGGCTTGGTGTTGATGAGGTCGTAATTTACAGGGAAGATGAAGTCACCGGTCTTGTGTTCGACGACCTGTTCAACCCCGATTACGGCGAACTGCAGAAGGTTGTTGTTAAGGGTGAAACGGAGCTGTTCGTCTATTATTCCGGTCATGGTTTGCCGAACAAGGACGGCTCGGAGGTCTATCTGTTCCCGTCGGATGGGAAGGTTGAGCAGTTGGAAAAGCTCGGATACAGCCTGAAAAAGTTTTATGAGAACCTCAGTCTGTTAGGCGCCAGGCATACGACGGTTATTCTGGATGCCTGTTTCAGCGGCGGCAGTCGATCATCGAGCATGATCAAGGCGGAAAATCTGGTTGCACACAAGGCGGTTGGTTTAAGAATAAAAGAACCTTGGCGACAATATCCGAACTTTACAATCATTAATTCATCTACTGGGGCTGAAACATCGCTTGGGTTTGATCAATCTAAAACAGGATTATTCACATACTATTTAGCGCTTGGACTGCAGGGGAAGGCTGACACAGATGGGAATCGTTCAATCACTCTAGGCGAACTTAAAGCTTATGTTATAGAGAACGTTGTAAACACATCAAAGAAGATCAGTGGAGTGCAAACACCGCAGTTTTACGGACCTGATGATCAGGTATTAGTTGAATGGTAAAATCTCTTATCACAGCTATCGTTATAATATTCGTATCTGTAAGTATGGTCAATGCGATACCGATTCCTGATATTATCAGAGAGCTTCAAATCCGCAAGGGGAGCTTTACACCGCTGGATTATGATGCGGACAGCACTCACAGCTATGATGCCCTGCATCTCGCGGTTGAACTGATTCCCGACCTGGAGGAGATGTCCTTCACCGCGCAGGTTACCATGACCGTTGTAATTATGGAGGACGGTCTTGAGACTCTTTCGATGGATCATATAACGCTGACGATTGATTCGGTAAAGGTGAATGATGAAAACGTTGACTTTTCAGTGGATGCAACCAGCCTCACTATTACACTTCCGGAGGATGTGGAAGCGGATGATATGCTGACTATAATTATCGATTATCACGGTACTATTCGAGCGGATAACAACTTCGGCGGTCTGATGTATAATGAGAACAGCAATGTTTTCTACAGCTTTGGCGAGCCGTACCGCACTCGAGCCTGGATTCCCTGTTACGATAAACCGTTCGACAAGGTGACAAGCGAGATCACGGTTATTATGAACAGTTCTTATCATGTTCTTTCCAACGGTGCTCTAAGCGAAGTGGAAGAGATAGACGATGATCTCAAGCGTACCGTCTGGTTGAACGAAGACCCCATCTCTACCTATCTCATCAGTATCTGTGCGCATCCTTATGTGATAATCGATGCCGGGACCGCCGGTGTGAACGATACGGAACTCCATTACTGGGTTTACCCACAGGATTCTGCCAGGGCAACCGTCAGCCTTGGTCGAACACCTGAAATGCTGGAATTCTTCGAATCCATCTTCGGACCATATCCTTTCAATAAGTACGATCAGGCAGAAGCTGCAATTATGGCAAATATGGAGCACCAGACGGCAACTACCTTAACAGAAGTAGTGGTAAGAAGGGGTGTGACCTATGAACTGATCGTCGCTCACGAGCTTGCTCATCAATGGTGGGGGGACATGATCGGTCCTTTGACCTTCAAGGAAATCTGGCTCAACGAGGGATTTGCTTCCTATAGCCATATGCTATGGTATGAGAGTAATAACGAGGCACTCTTTCCTTATGCCATGCAACAGTTGGCTGAGGCTTACTATAGGGAGGACAATATCAGGCGCTATCCGTTGTGGGATCCACCTTCGGGGTATATGTTCGGAACCGCTGTTTATTATAAGGGAGCCTGGGTGCTTCACATGCTGAGGTACATGGTCGGAGACGAAATCTTCTTTGATGGTTTACGGCAATACGGTGATACCTATGCCTACGGAAGCGCTACGACGCCCGAATTTATCGAGGTGATGGAGGATGTCTCCGAAATGGATCTGGAGGATTTCTTCTCGCAGTGGATATACGAGGCGGGTTATCCGGTGTATAATGTCACCAACTTTCTGGTTGATGGCGATGATGATAACGGCTATACGGTTCGACTCGACCTTGAACAGTCTCAAGTCAGAGCGCCGATTTTCACGATACATCTGCCATTCCTTTTTGAGGATGGTGTTCGGGATACTCTAATCAGAGTGCCTGTTGCAGATGAGGCTCGGCAGACCTTGATTGTTGAGAACCTGGAATTTGAACCGACGGAATTCGTCTTTGATCCGGATAACTGGATTCTTGGTGTTTTCAATGATAATACCTCCGTCGGAGAATACCGGCTAATGGATCAAATGAGTTTTAAACTGCTACCTGCCTATCCCAACCCATTCAATTCAACTGCTGCAATCAGGTACAGCCTTCCATATCCAACACACGTCTCACTTGGTCTTTATGATCTTCCCGGACGCAGAGTGGCAACGTTATTTAATGGAAACATGCAATCCGGCATTCACTCAACTTTACTAACCGCGAATGACCTGCCATCCGGAATGTATTTTATCAGATTGGAGACTTCGGGAGAGGTATTAATGCGAAAGGTCATACTGATCAGATAATAAAACATCCCCCCCTACGTCAGTAGGGGGGGACTAAGGGGGGGGTCTCAAATACTCCCCCCCGGTTGCCGGGGGGGAATTAAAGGGGGGGCTTTTCTACTTCACCAGCGCCACCTTCATCTGCGAGACATCACTGCCCGATTCAAGCCTCAACAAATACACACCGCTTGAAAGGTCAGCTCCATCTAATACTGCAGTGTGCGTCCCGGCTTTGAAATGCCCGCGCACTAATTCAGCGACATGACGACCGGTTAGATCAAAGACGTTCAAACTCACATCGCCAGCCTCGACCAAGCCGTAACTGATTCGCATAACCGAATTGAAAGGATTCGGATAGGCGGAACTTATGCCGAATTCAACTGGCATCACAGAAGATGCTGTCAACTGAACAACTGCAAAACCGTCTGTGTGGTATATAGCTTCACCCAACAGCAGCGTATAGTCCACAGCGCTTTCAGAATTATAAGGTGGCGGACAGGAATGTCCGCCCTCCCCGGTAAAAAGCCTGATCTCGAACGGCTGACCGTCAAGAGCGCCGTCTATCTCGTCAGTCGAGGGATCATCGCCCCAAACAGCAATGCCGCAAACGCCGTTTTGAAGAACACCGCTACCGACTAAGGCGTCATAGGCATAAATGCCGATGTTTACCCCCCCTTTAGTTCCCCCCCTACTCTGTAGGGGGGGATCGAGCAATACCAACAGACTCATATTCGAACCGGTTACAGCATGAACCGGTAATTGACCCGGCTCATCATAGACGGACGAATGACGAGCTCCGGCGAATGCTCCCTCCTCGTCATCAGGTCTCTCATACAGATAAACGAGGTTCACACCGGCATCGACATTGACGTAATAGCCCTGCCCTTCACGCATGTCACCCATGTTGCTGAAGTCCCAGTCAGGGATGTAGAAGTTGCCATAACCGTCCTTGGCGATGATGAGATTCTCCTCTATGCCCGACAAAGCAATCGTCGCCTCGATATCGGAACGGGGATAGTAGGAGATCAACTGCCAGCCCTCATGCAACTCTATAACCGCATCCTGAAGTACCGACATACCTTCAAGGTGTAAAATCCCGGGACGGGACATCTTAAGCTGATAGCCCTGCGGTGCGAACCAGCCCCGGATGTTGTTGAAATCATACTCGGGAATGTAGAATTCACCCGC
>JABMRV010000160.1 GCA_013202285.1 bacterium
ATCCTTGTTTTTCCGTCATCCCGACGCTTCGGGATGACAGCGGGCAGAAATCCAGTCTCGGACAGACTGGAAAACCTGAATCCACGTAATAACAATGACATGTCTGGATTCCCGCCTGCGCGGGAATGACATACCTCTGACTTTTTCAACAAGCACTATTATAGACAGTTGTTCCACTACGTGAGTTGATGTGGAGCACAATGTGGTCTTCTATTTCAGGTTTTTCAGTTTTTCTTTTTTCGTGTTCACAATCGGTATTTCCTGACTTGAACCTGCGCAACATCTTTCAGAATCGCAATCTCACTTTTCTCTGGATCGGGCAGATGGTCTCGCAGAGCGGAGATTCAATCTACCAGATCGGATTAATGTGGCTGGTGTTGAGTTTAACCGGCTCAGAGAGCGTAACCGGACTGGTGGCGATGGCTTCCTACCTGCCGGCAGTGCTGATCTCTCTCTATGCTGGAGTCGTGGCAGACAGGTATAACCGACGAAAAATTATGCTAAGCGCCGATGCCGTTCGAGCGATAATCGTGCTTGCAGTGCCGGTCGCTTTCATGTTCGGGTTTCTCAATCCGGTCCTGCTCGGTATAAATGCCTTTGCTCTGGCTATTGCGGCGACGTTTTTCAATCCGGCAAGGGATTCGTTCATTCCGCAGATAGTTCCCAAGGACGGGTTGATGCGAGCCAACTCACTGATACAGACCTCCTGGCAGTTCTCACTCCTGTTGGGACCGGCTCTGGCGGGTTTGTTGCTCTATTCTGTGGGAAACGTTAATCTGTTCGCCGTGGATTCACTCGCCTACGCGGCTTCCTTTATATTTATCCTGCTGATACGTCATCGCCCCGCTGCCGAATCAAGTTTCCGGGAAAAACCGGGCATCCATGAGATACGCGAGGGTCTGGTCTGGGTGCTGAAGCACCCGGTAATCCTGCCGCTGTTGCTGATTACCATTGCCGACAATCTCTTTATCATGGGTCCTGCCATCGTCGGAACTCCGGTTCTGATAAAAAAGGACTTGGGTCTCGGTGCAGAGGCTTATGCTCTTATAATGGGCTGTTATGCAGTGGGAATGCTGTTAGGAACGGCAGGTCTTATTACTATCGGGCATCGTTTCAGGAAAGGAAAGGTTTTGCTCGTTGGAATGATGCTCGACGGTTTGACGTTTATACCGATATATTTTGTTACATCTATTGAAGCATTAGCGTTAATAATAGTGATACATTCTTTATCGATTCCGATGCTGACAGTAACACGTGCGTCTCTGATTCAATCTCTCGTTCCGCGCAAAATGACAGGACGGATATTTGCGCTGGTGAATCTGTCGGTTGTCGGTATGTCCGCTCTCTCCGCCGGTATGAGTGGGTTTGCGCTTGAGTTATGGGGTGCAAGGACGGTGTTTCTAATCATCGGAATTGGTGGTGCATTGTGCGGTTTGCTCGGATGGATATTTGCAGTAAATCTCCGCAGGCAGGAGTGATAGAAGTCCATTGAAGATAGGACTTGCAAACTAACTTGAATTTGCTTAACTTGTGTTCGGGAGTGCTTGATACTCCACGCAATTATAAACGCTAAGGGGTGGTCGCGAGTGCGACCTGAGATCACACCCTTTGAACCTGATCTGGGTAATACCAGCGTAGGAAAGCGGCTTTAGACTGATATTCAGAAAACCGTTTCCTCACTGGACGGTTTCTTTTTTTTGTAACAACTGGAGGTATTTTGAAGGCTGAACTACCTGAAATCGGCAAGATTTCACCTGAGATATTCGATGAAACCATCCTCCCACATCTGGGGAGAAAGCGAGAGGAAGTCCTGGTGGGACCCCAGAATGGAGTGGATATCGGAGTCACCGATCTGGGTAACGGACAGGTGATGGTAACCACGACCGATCCCATCTTCGTTGTTCCACCGTATGGCTGGGAGAGATCCGCCTGGTTTGCCGTGCATATCCTCGCCTCGGATGCTGTTACGTCGGGGCTGGCGCCGAACTACATTACAGTCGATCTGAATCTGCCGCTCTCAATTACCGGCGAAGAGTTCGAGATGTTATGGCATGCTTTTCATCGCGAATGTGAAAAAATCGGGATGGCAATAATCTCCGGACATACGGGCAGATATGAAGGCTGCGACTATCCGATGGTCGGAGGCGCGACCGTTATCTGCATCGGAGCAAAAGATCGCTATATAACACCGAAAATGGCGCAGATCGGCGACGCGATCATCATCACCAAGGGAGCGGCAATCGAAGCTGCCGGTCTGTTTGCAGTTACCTTTCCGCAGGACGTCGCACGCGAGTATGGCGAGGAGACTGCCAAAGCCGCGGAAGAGATCTTCTGGCAGATGACGGTGGTGGAGGATGCATTGACTGCCGTTAAAGTGGGAGTCAGAGAGAACGGCGTTACCGCCATGCATGACGCAACTGAATGCGGTGTTTGGGGAGGATTGTATGAGGTGGCACAGGCGTCCGGTGTCGGAATGGTCATCGAGAAGGAGAAGATTATCGTTCAGGACGTGGTGAGGAAAGTCTGTGACCTGTATCAGATCGATCCTTACTCGTCCATTAGTGAAGGTACATTAATTCTCACCTGCAAACCGCATAAGGCGAGTGAGGTTATCGCGCGCCTGAGCGACAAAGGTATTCCGGCAACCTTAGTGGGAGAAGTTGTTGAAGAGGGAAAAGGGATACTGCTTTTCGAGGATGGTAAAGCAAAGCCGCTGGATCACCCAAGGGTGGATCCATTCTGGAATGCATTCGGTAAGGCGGCTTCACAGGGAAGTGCCTAACTTCCCCCCCTACAGGGTAGGGGGGGACTCAGGGGGGGTTACATCAAGTGAAAATTAAACAACCATATTTTGACTCAGAAAAAATCACCGGCAGATTGGAGGCTGTACTCTATCACCGATGAGATTATCTCGGGCGGAAAGACGCATCTTGAAATTGCACAGGCTGTAATTACTGGAAGCGCGGATGTTATTCAGCTCCGTGATAAGAAGGCATCCAGCAGTGAGCTGTTTGAAATAGCCTGCCGTTTGCGAGAACTGGCGCATCGAGCGGGAGTAATCTTCATCGTGAACGACAGTCTGGACATTGCTGTTGCAAGCGGAGCGGACGGAGTGCACCTGGGACGAGATGATTCGTCGGTGAACTTAGCTCGAAAGCTTCTTTCTCCAGGTATGATACTCGGCGTTTCAGCGGGATCGACGGATGAGGCGATTCAGGCTGAAAGAGATGGTGCGGATTACATCGGAGTGGGGCCGATATTTGAAGCGCGCGGGACAAAATCAGACGCCGGAGAACCGCTCGGTCTGGAACTAATACGTCAGGTGCGAGAAACCTGCAATATCCCGATAGTAGCCATCGGCGGGATCAACCTGCAGAATGTATCCTCGGTTATCCGAGCCGGAGCGCACAGCGCAGCGGTGATTTCAGCGCTTGTTCAGGTGAAGAATATAGCTGAGATGGCAGGGAAACTTACCAAAAGAATAGATGCTGAAAAATGAAGAATCAATCCTCAAAATCAATTAAGGATATAGGTGAATTCGGATTGATAGATCGAATTCAGAAACTGTTACCCGCACACAGTTCAACTGAAATAATTATCGGCATAGGTGATGATACAGCCGTTGTCAGGTTAGACGATAATAGGTCACTGCTTGCGACCTGTGATATTATGGTCGAAGGTACTCATTTTCGATTCGATTATATTACTCCCTACCAGTTGGGAAGACGGGCAGTGTCGATCAACCTGAGTGATATTGCCTCGATGGGTGGCAAGCCGACTTATGCGCTGATCTCGCTGGCGCTGCCGGAGAAGCTGTCACCGGATGATTTCGATGAATTGTATAGCGGGATGAGTGACCAGATGGCGGATTTCTCGGCGGTTATCATCGGTGGTAACCTGGCTCAAACCAGCGAAAATATGGTTATCGACATCTTTATGCTCGGTGAGATCGAGCCTGATAAGATGCTTACCCGCAGCGGCGCTGAACCCGGTGACAGGATCATGGTAACCGGTGAACTGGGCGCTTCGGCAGCAGGGCTTCATGTTCTCGAGAAGTATGGGCTCTCATACCCTGAGCGTTTGGATCATCTGGTTCAGGCTCACCTGCAACCGGAGCCAAGGATCGATGAAGGACGATTGATAGCTGCATCAGGTTACGCAACAAGTATGATCGACCTCAGTGACGGATTGGGCTCGGATCTGAGACATATTCTCGAAAAAAGTGGTGTGGGGGCGGAGATTTACATGGAGAAACTGCCGCAGCCTGAGTATATTACTGAAGCGGCGCAACTTGTGAGCAGAAGTACATGGGATATAGTGATTAAAGGTGGTGAGGATTATGAGTTGCTGTTCACTGTTAAACCGGATACGCCCGACGAGATCATTGAGAATATCTCCCGGACAACCTCGACACCGGTTACAGAGATCGGCAGGATTCTTCCCGAAATAGATGGATGTTCTATTGTAGATTCGAAGGGAGATCGACATCCTCTGGAAACAAAAGGATGGGATCATTTTGATAGAGTGTTAACTAAGTAGGGTTTGTTGACAAAGTTCCTTCTGTGTCATTCCCGCGCAGGCGGGAATCC
>JABMRV010000161.1 GCA_013202285.1 bacterium
AACTTGTCTGGATTCCCGCCTGCGCGGGAATGACAAAATGAATACTTTTTCAGCAGAAACTAAAAATAAATCAGCCTAACTTCCATCTGTTTAACTTTTCAACTCTGTCAGTTTCATCTCGTCTCAGATGGAACGGTCTGCCTCTGGTATCGATCACTAACCCGACAACGCCTCCGTGGAGAACCCGTTCGACAGCTTTTCCCGGTCCCTCACCCATGTCGAATCCCCTGCTCGGTTTGATATGTGCACGTATAGATTTACCGAGTTCAAAAGGAATCAGCTTGAGTTCACCGGCTTTGACAGAGATGTCGATTTCCTCACCATCTTCACTCTTGCCTGAGATATGGATAGAGTCTTTTCCAATCTTGGGTTTGCCAACGGGTGCAACACAACTACCGAGGTGGATCAGGCAGTCCTTCTCAAACACATCGGTAGCTGCCTTTTCATTGACCGTAGCCAGCACACCCAACTGTGGCATCATGAAGATCGAGTCGACTGCCAGCCGCGTGACTCCTTCCGGCTGGAAGGCATCGATTAACATCTGAGCAGCCTGGGAGCGCAGCGGTGCATGGGACAGAACGCCGCCGGAACCGACGAGCAGATTGAGTGACATCATGTCCACCAGTGTTTCTCCGGATATTGTCTGCTCGAAGGCATCCGATATTGAGCGTTCCTGTTGGACGCCCTTCAAGCCGACAGCGAACGATTTGTGCTGGATGAATGCCAGTCTTAACGCTTCTCTGGCGATAGCCTGCTCGATCTGTAGGTCTTCAAGCGTCTGGGGTATCGTTGTCGGGCGGATCATCTTGTTGCCGATCCGATCCCTCAGCACCTCTGAGCTGATGTCGAACGGTACCCAGCGCATGATGTTGTCGAATCCGGCTTCCGCGAGTACGTTGGAGACCGAGTAGCTCATGCCGAGATTAGCGGAAACTGTGCGGTTGAAGACTCCGCCGAAAACGGAGAATATATCTGTTGTAGCACCCCCGATATCCACGCCGACCAGTTCGATATTGTGATTCCTGGCGATGGTTTCCATAATCGCGCCGACTGCGCCGGGAGTGGGCATGATGGGAGCATCCGTCCATGACATCAGCTTGCTGTAACCTGGAGCCTGAGCCATGACATGTTCCATGAACAGGTCGTGGATCTTGTCACGAGCCGGTCCGAGGTTTTCGGTTTCCAGTACCGGTCGGATGTTCTCGGTCAGTTGCAGATCGACCATTTCTTCGAGTACTTTTGCGACATCCTCGCGTGCCATTTCATTGCCGGCAAAGATGACCGGCAGTTTGTAACTACTGCCGAGGCGCGGTCTCGGTTTGGCTGCTGCTATCAGTTCGGCGAGTTCGACGACGTGCTTGGTCGTTCCACCGTCGATGCCTCCTGACAGCAGAATCATATCGGGACGCAGGCGGCGGATGCGTTCTATCTTTTCATGCGCCAGCCGCCCGTCGTTTGAAGCTAATACGTCCATGACGATAGAACCGGCGCCGAGCGCGGCTCGTTCGGCTGACTCGGCGGTCATGGACATCACCACTCCGGAGACCATCATCTGCAAACCGCCTCCGGCGGAGGAAGTTGAGATATATATGTCGGTGCCTTTGCCGTTATTTTCCGGACGAATGATGGTCTCATCATCAGACACGAAGGACTTTCCGGACAGTTCTTCGACTTCATGCACGGCGTTCAGCACGCCTTTGGTAACGTCCTCGAACGGTGCTTCAACGGTCGTAGGCGCTTCGCCCCTGACAACCAGTCTATATTCTCCCGCCTCCTGCTGTTCGATGAGGATCGCCTTGGTCGTCGTCGAACCGCAGTCGGTGGCGAGGATGGTTTTGGGGTTGTTACCTGTATCCAAGCTGGATCGTGTTTGCAAGTTTGTCAATATCCTCTTATAAATGGAATCACTTGAAATCCTCCCGTTCCGGATGAAAGACATCGATTATCCTGCAGTAGTTAATCAAAGATGCTTTCCTGTTGACCATAATCTATTTGTTCTGCTGTCTTTTCCAATAAAATGGTCGGATTCTCCAATGCCGCATTCGGAAATTCACTTCCCCATCCCATCCTTATCATGCTACGATTGCCTGGAATGTCGGCATCGCGGACGAACAACGGCACGCGCCAGTGACGGTGGTTTTCATCTGCGCCCGCCCAAGTTCCGCCTTTGTTCTCCTCAGAACTCACGATAACCGCCGCTTGCGCCAGTCCGTATATCATCTTGTTGCGTTCCATCGCGCCACCCACGCTGAAAGGAGTATCCGGTTTACGCAGCGTAATCATCGTCAATCGTCCCGTTTCGAGCATATCGCGGAGTTCAGGTACAGCCGAGTTCCGCGCCAGATCACCGGCAAGCACGCCGATGACCTCGCCCCCGTTTTCCAGCGCCCCTCTCATAGTCCAACTGTCCGAGCCGCGAGCTCCGCCGGAGATTATCGTCAATTCGTTGCGCGCACATGATTCGCCGAACTGAAAAGCGAATTCTTCGCCATCCTGGTCGATGTTTCGAGAACCCACCACTGCGATGCCGGGTGTATTTAATAGGTTTTGATCGCCCGCGCCGAACAGCAGCAGGGGAGCTTTACGTTCCAGCGTTTCTATTGCCCTGTCGGGGTATGCGTCGTCCTCGCGACTGATTATCCAAAATCCGCTGCTGAGCCATGATTCTACACTCAGCGCCAGCTCGCCGCCACGGTTCAGTAGGTCTTGCAACCTGTCCGGTGTAATGCCTGAAACCGGCAGTTCTGCGTACTTTCCAATGGTAGATATTTCAAGCAGTTCCGATGGTTTCATATCCCGTTCGTTCAACCAGCCCGACAGTGCGTTGTATTCCGATAAGGACAACGGTTGGTTGTGATTGTCGTCGCCTAACCTGCCGCATAATAATAGAACGGTCTGTGTTTCCAATGTCAGGTTCAATTGCGAATCCCCTTCGAGGTTCGCGCCAGGGCGAATGGAAACACCGCTCCGGATCCAGCGCGTCGTAGTTCCAATCCGGCGATGGCGAGCGTCCAGCCGGAATCGACCATGTCATCGATAAGTAATACAGCTCTGCCGGTTGCCCCCTTCAATTCCTTAATCTCAAGCGATCCAACTAAGTTGTTCGCCTGATAATATGAGTTCTCCATCTCTTTTTGTGGTAAGGTGTCTTTTACTTTCCTGATATAGTTTTTCCCGTAAGGTATTCCCAATTTGGCACATAGCCTCCTCGCCAGGTCTGTAACCAGGTGGGGATGTCGTGTTGACGGTATCGACGTACCCCATTCAGGAAACGGTTTGGGACGCCATCGCTCTCGGATCATCTGGGCTGCGTCGTCGATAAGCTGTCCGTCGAATCTACCGAGTATGTACTTGCCTTGTTTTACCAGTTCGCCCAGACCCGGATCACCCCAGCGGCATAGGATGCGACCGGTTTCATTGCGCCACTCTTCTGGAATTTTGGATCCGGATATACCGTATATTTCCAAAACTCCCGCTGGAGCCATCTTACGAGCCTTGAGCGGCATTTCGAGGCGACTTAGAAAAACCTGCGCTCGTTTTAAGGTTTCCTCATGATATTCGGTAGGGACAATATCCTCACCACGGCAGTTTGCGCAGACACCACAGGGTTCCGGTTCAGGGTCGTTAAGTTCCCGAATTAAAAAAACCATCAAACATTCGTGGCAGTTCATATACTGGAGCATTCGCTCCCGCTCCATATCGCGCTGCCGCTTCAGGCGTTCGATGCGGTCAGTGTCCGGCTGGTATGACACCGGTGTCCGGAACCATTTACGCCCCATTAGATTGACAGGTTGTGGTGTTTCCACGCTTAACACCTTTAGAACGTGCTCCATCTCCCCTGCCGATATGTTGACCTTGCCATGCAATTCATGTTGTGTAAGCCCATCCCGGGTGTCTTCAAGCGCTTTTATAACCTCCTGAATGGCAGACAAGGGAGGCATGGCGGTACCCTGGAAATAATCGAGGATATCCTGGTCCTCCGCACCCTGGAAGAGGATACCGTAAGCATTATCCACAGCCCGCCCGGCGCGTCCAACTTGCTGGTAATAGTGCACCACCGATCCGGGCGTCTGGTAGTGAATTACGAATCCCAAGTCTGGTTTGTCAAATCCCATTCCCAGCGCTGTCGTCGCCACCATTGCCTTTATTTCATTGCGGAGCAACCGTTGCTCCAGAGACGCTCGCAAACCGGTACCCCTCCGTGTCCACCTCGCTGTGATATGATACGGCTTCGATGCCATTCTGCTTCAGCCAATCCGCTGTTCGGTCGGCGTCGTGCTTGGTAAGTGTGTAGATTATACCTGACCCCGGCAGTCCGGGTAGATTGTCCGCCAGCCATGCCAACCGCGCCGCCGGGTCGAGCAGGCAGATGTTCTGCAGCATCAGCGATTCGCGCTTTAAGGGACCCCTTCGTACGTCGATCCCACCGCCGAACTGTTCGACAATATCCGTGATGACCCGGTCATTGGCGGTAGCAGTTGTAGCGAGCAGCGGTACATTGGGGGGCAGAGCCTTGATTATTCTCCCGATGCGCCGGTAGTCAGGGCGGAAGTCGTGACCCCAATCTGATATGCAATGAGCTTCGTCCACCACGAACAGACCTGTCTGCTGCGCCATAGGCAGTAGATACTCACGTCTAAACCTTTCATTCGCAAGCCGTTCCGGCGCTACCATGAGCAGGTCGATTTCGTTATTGTTTATTTGTCCCTTAATGCCTTCCCAATCAGCACGGTTTTCCGAGTTGATAGTAGCAGCGGTAATAAGCAGCGAACCGGCGCTATCTATTTGATTGCGCATTAATGAGAGCAGGGGTGAAATGAGCAGTGTCGGTCCTGAGCCTCTATCCCTCAGAAACCGTGTAGCGAGAAAATATACAATGCTCTTTCCCCACCCCGTCTGTTGTACCAGCAGCAGTTTCCCATGCCGGTTGACCAGATCGTCGACTGCCTCCCATTGCCCCGGGCGAAAATTGGCTTCGGGATTCCCAAGGGCTGATTTTAGGGCAGAAAGCGCTTCGTCTTGCTTCAATTTGTCAATTAATTAATCTGTCTTCAATTATCTATTAAATCAGTCAGTGTGGCATACCATCGGAGAATTACAATGTTATCTCTTTTCCCTCATCCTTCCCACACCACTAACAACCTCCTCAACGCTACGATCTGGGCGGAAAGGTAATACAAGCCGCCTATCTCTTCGCCAACTCAGTAATTTCCAAAGCAGTATCGAATAACTGCATGATTTCATCAGGTTTGAAATGGGACTCCGGTAATGGTGGATACCGATGCTTGAAGTAAAACGCTGATATGGTTCGTCCAAAGCGATAATACTTCTCAAATGTCTTATCGTATCCGGCAGCTTTGTCCATCAAGTATTCATTATCGTGTGTTTTTATCAGTTCCCATCCTCTGTGGATAAGATATCCTTTTAGATACTTTTCAACAGCCTGCTGAATATGCGTCGCCACCACATCCTCAAGACCCTTGCGAGTCAACAGAATACGTGCGCTTTCCAAGTCACGCTCAGCGTATTCAAACCACTCGTTGCGTTCTTTTTCTTTTTCGTCCATCTCGTTCATACAACATCCTGCCCTTTGTAACTATCTCATTCAAGAAGGCATCGCCTCTGCCCAACCTCTCTTTTATTTCTGAGGGTGTATAAACATTAGGCGATACCGGAATTCCCCGCTGTGGATCGAAGATTATCTCCTTGACCTTTACGAATCGATCCACCCAGCGAAGTGCCGTCTCCTTCACAATAAACAGATCAATATCGCTGTGCCGCGTCGGATTACCCCATGCGTAGGAACCGTAGAGAATGATCCTCTCCGGATGGTAATCACGCTTGAGCTTTTCGACTATGTCGTCCAGGATTTTATCTATATCGTGATTCAAATATGTTTCCTCATCCTTCATCCTTCATATATCTCGTCCATCGCTCTTCTTCTCCTTTTCTGAAGCCCTGCGCTGTTTTTTCTCCTCACGACGCTGCCGACGCTGCGCCTTGTGTTCTTTCCGTAATTTTTCCTCCGCCGCCAGCACATCTCCCTCCCGTTTCTCGATCAGATCGAGGAAGTAGGCTATCGATTCGCGTCTCTCCAGTACCAGCTGAAGTTCATCCCATTCGGGAAGCCCGAAGAAACCCCTTACAATCGGTGCAAAGAAGACCATCACCTGGCTGCCGATATAGTTCATCGGTCGTACCGATTCGAGGAACAGGATTGCCGGTACGGTCATCCGCAGTTTAACGACTCTGTCAGCTAATTTATCGAGCAGCTCACGCTGGCTGTCGGTCAACTCATCGGCAAAGGAAGCCGGAATGTTCTCACCGGTCATGACGAATCGCCCTCGTTTTCAACAAGTGAGGTTGGTTCAGTTTCAGGCAGCCCTTTGACTTCAGGTGAGTATTTCCTGATTATCTCGATAATCCTGTCCCGGTTGTCCCGGTACGGCAGATATAACCCGCGAAAGTTTTCCAATCGCGATTTGACCGGAAAGGGGGAGAGGAATATGCCATCTTTTTCATCATTGATCGATCTTATTCGATCCCATCCGATTTTACGATTGAACAGCCATCGGTTCATGCTGGCGCCGCTGTCGTTAATAATATAGGTTGTCGGCAGAAAGAAAGAAGTCAGCGAAATGAGCAGTATCAAAGCCGCGCCTATCGTGAACAGGATACTGCCGATGTTCCAGTACACCGCCCATATAGTTATAATCACCACCGACCAGAAGAGTATTCCTTTCATCGGGCTTTCGCGCATGGGAAAGGCAGTGTATCTGTATTCAGCGGTGTTTTTATTGACTTCTTCCATCTGTCCTCAAGATGAGAATCCTCAAAACTGCTCAACTTATCTAATATATCTCTGCTCCCATATCAAGTCAAGCGATAAGTCCGGATATCAATCAACCTTCCTAATACCTGTCCTTCGCCAGCCTGAATCCGACATCGTAAAACCTCGCACTGGGACGTCCTCGATTGCGATATGCCGACCTGCTACGCCTCGCATTATCCTCCCACGTAGGCAGTACGGAACTGCCTCCACGAATCACACGATGCGAAACCACCGGAAATAGCCACGGATCACCGACGTCGGGAGCAGTCTCATACCAGTCGTGATACCAGTCCTCGCACCACTCGGCGACATTTCCGTGCATGTCGTACAATCCCCATGGGTTCGGCATCAACTGACCGACGGGAAAACTGCTTCCTGAAAGTCCTTCCGCACTCCAGGAGAATATCCCCAATGCATGGTAATCCGGATCATCTCCCCAGGGAAACCTCGTATCGGTTTCGACCCGACACGCATATTCCCATTCGGCTTCCGAGGGCAGGCGGTAATTCTTCCCCGGATCAAGTAGGTTCAGCCTTCTGATAAACGCCTTGACTTCATTCCATGACACCTGTTCGACGGGGAGATTGTCTTCCTTGTAGTAAGAGGGATTGTACCCCATGACCTGTTTCCATTGAGACTGCATGACTTCGGTTGTCTGGAGATGGAATGCCTTGACGGTGACTTGATGCTGCGGTCCTTCATCGTCATCACGCCCCTGCTCAGATGGTGGGGAACCCATGACGAATGTCCCGCCGGGTATAAATGTAAAATTGATTTCAGGGATGAATGTATGAGGCTTTAGATTGACTGATTGAGAGAGCTGTTCAACCGATTCAGTTTCACCATTTGGCTCTGTGAAAGGAGGCTGAGGGAGAGCCGGACCGAATTGCTCGATGGGGAAGATGAAATCTCCATGATGGTTACCTGGGTCGGTGATCTGTCCATATTGAGGGTGCTGCCTGGCGAGCGAACGTTTTATCACATTGTCCCGCAGGTAAACGCTGATCTCAGATGCGGTCATGTAACCGTCGCTGTTGAGGTCGGCGTCGCCATCGAGCGCCTGCAGAAGACAGTAGTTGAAAATGCTCCGGTCGGGGACCTCTTCATCCTTCTTCCCCGCGGTGATGAACTGGCGCGCAGGATGCATCAGGTGTGCCTTATCAAGCCTCCTGTTGTTCCAGTCCGGTGGAATGACCGCTCCGGAAAAGCAGCAGTCGAATATGAACAGGGCATGTCTAACGGTCAGACTTTCCGCAATGGCAGCAATGTTCTTCATCGGAATGGCTACTTCGAGGAATCTATCTCTGTCCACCTCGACCTTTGGTGCCTCAACCGGAAGGATATAGCCCTGGTTATTTCCGTCCTCATCGGTGACGGTTTCACCGTGTCCGCTGAAATAGAACAGGAACCGGTCATCTGATTCTCCAACTCCTCGGCTGATAGAGTCCAGAACCGCTTCCAGCGCTGATTTGTCCGGATCGAACAGTGTTACAACTTCAAACCCTCGTTTCCTGAGCGCTTCCGCGATGGACCTGGCGTCCTTAACCGCATGGTGCAACTGGAGCCAGCCGTTTGTGTAGTTGCTTACGCCTATTACAAAGGCGTAGCTGTAGCGGTACAGAATCGTATCCGCACCGGAGGGGGTTCGACCTATTGTGGCATGTTCTTCATTGTCTCCGAGAGAGACTGCTGAGAGAGAGGATAAGAGGAATGTAATCAGTATGACGATCAAACGTTTCATTTGGAAGGTTGTATCCCGGAATAGTCTGTAATACATACGGTTTCGAACGATAAAAGCTCAAGATAAACCATTATCGGAGATATGTCAACGAATCAAATCGCCGAGCGGGGATTAATTCCCACTCGGCGATTGTTTACTGTTAATCAGTCTGGATTATATTTCAGAGGAGTTTTACGTCACGAGCCCCAGTACCTTCCTGGAATACCTGGTGCTGGGTGGAATAAGATTCAGATCGAATGTGCCTTTCCGTCCGCGGTTATAAGCAGTCAACGCCCAGTGTTCCGTATCGTGGAAATCGAGGAAGTAATCCATGTGTCGTTCGAATATCTCAATGCCGATCCGCACATTAAGCACTGGATCGAAGAGGTCGTCCGGCGTCAATTCCGGTTCGATCTCCATTCCCGCCACCGGTCTGATCTGCATCAAACCCCTGGCGTCACGGGGTGAAAGCGCATCGACCCGCCAGTTTGATTCAACCTCGATGATCGACTTAACGAGTTCGGGATGGCTGCTGTTTTCAATAAGTCCGATTATTTCAATTGCAATATCCGAACCGGTCTGTTGTAACAGATCCCTATAGCCTTCGTAACTGTTGAGTGCGACCAGCAAAGGCTCAACCTCAGCCATCTGTGCCGCATACTCCGGTGAACGTTCAGGCGCATACCCATAACCGACGAACAGGATTACTGCCGCTGTTAGCAGGTATGCGTAGCGTTTGAGTGGTTCTAACTGTTCTCGCATTTATGTTCTCTTATAATGTCATGCTGAATCCGCCAGTTTGCGGATAATCTTTATGTTGTATGCAAGACCCGTGCCAGAATCCGAATTCGTTATAACTCCATTATAACAATAGCTTTGCGAATCGATAGATTCAGTTCCATGCACCGAATGCGCACTAAATGCCGTATTTTCATTAGAATTAGCGGAAAATCCCGACCTATTCGGGATAAGTGGAAGGAGGAGATGATGTGGATGGGGTTTGTAAAGGGATGTCTAATTACTTAGTAAGGCAGGAGGTCATGATGAAGTTATCTTATCAGAAGCAGCTTTGCGGTTCTTTCAAGCTTACCTGCAGTTAACCGAAGCAGGTACACTCCCGAAGGCGACGCTTCTGCATTCCAGATCGTTTGGTAATTCCCTGCAGATTGTCTTTTGTTCACGAGATTCGCAATCTCTCTTCCGGAAAGATCGTATAGTTTCAGAGTCATAAATACATCCCGGTCGAGGGTGTATTTGATGTTTGTGGTGGAATTGAAGGGATTGGGGTAGGGTGGAAGGAGACAGAATATTGAAGGTACAGTATTTCTATCAGGATTTTCGATTGAATGAAATACTCGTTCGATATCCGATATCCTTACTTCGTCTATGATACCGTAGAACTGATAATCGCCAATCCTATCTCTGTCGTTGGAACCGATAATTAATTCGCAATCGTCATAAAAAACGGCTTCATCAACCTCTCGTTCAGCTCTTACAACACCATCGTAGTACAACTTCATCTCACTACCATTGTAAATACCTGCAATGTGATGCCACTCGCCATCATCGGGAGCTGTATCAAATCGCACTAAGAATTCATTTTCTTCCGTTGAAATCAGAAAACCGATCTCATCAAATTCATTACTGACATAAAGCAGGTAACTTTGATATTCCACATCCAGAACTTTGTTAATTATCGCACCGGTATGCTCGTCCATTCCGATGGGTATATAAAACCAGCCTTCTATTGTAAATTGCTCGGGTCTCAGAGATTCATCATCGGGAATCGACATGCAGCCACCTGATTCCGAGAGGAGATTCAAACCACCATCCCACAAACCTTCGATCTGTTCAGCTTCGCCATATAATATGCCATTATTACTGTAAGAGGAGACGTCCGTTGTTATATCCAGATCTGGCGTCGTTCTGAATAAAATCGATTCATAGTTTTCATTATCATCGCTACTTCCGCTTACTAAGTAACTACGATCATCTAATGCAACGACATTCCAAGCATGTTCAGTATCCTCCCCACCGAAGGTTTTTTGCCAGATTATTTCTCCTTCGGGTGAAACCTTCATCATTCCTATATCTCCGCCTATCCGATCATGTTCTTCCAAGTAATAATCATATATCCCTACTATCAGGTAGTTATCATCCATTGTGTGGATTATTTCTTGACATACATCGATATGCTCGCTGCCCGTATTAATGGACCAGAGTTGATTGCCTACTTTGTCGATGGCAAATACCCAGTAATTATCTCTATCCTCGCCTGCACATATAAAGACCTCATCATCCTGCAATATGCTGTTTATTCTCGCATCATTACCGTATTGTCTGGACCAATTCACTTCGCCATCCTCATCCAACGATATAATAAATCCTCTTGATTGCCATCCTATTAAGCCGCAAATTAAATATTCTTCACCTGACTTCAGTATATCTTCGCACCAGGCAATAGATGGATATTCGCCTTCCTCAAAAGACCAAACCAAGTTACCGTCAATGTCGAATTTAACAACAAGTACCTTTAGACTATCAGACATTCCACCTAAAATAATTCCATCATTTTCAGCTTCAACGATTTCAGTGCACGAAGAGAAATTAAGATTTTCATCTGTGAAAGCTGTAATGCTGTCGCCGTCATTTTCCGTTATAAATACCCAATAATCAGTGTTATTTGGGTCGTCCGGATCATAACTACTACAAACCATGGCTATGTTGCCATTGGAGCACTGGATTAAATTAATGCCTCTATCGCGCATTCCAAAGTCAAATGTGCGACACCAGTTAACCTCACCATCCTCATTCATGTTGGCAAGCGCAACATCATCATTCTGATAACCGCAAACCAGGAGGTTGTCATCATCAGCTCTGATGAGTGAATAAATATGTGATATCACGTCATCCTCATCGATCACCTTCATCCAGAGACTGTCCGGTTCCTCAACGTCCATGTGCCAGAGCGCGATAGTGTGTTCGTCGGGTTGTAAGGGTTCTACTGGTTGAGATTGAACGTCTTGCGATGTAAATAAAGCAAATATACTCGCAAGCATGACTGATCTTAACAATTTCATGATTACCTCAAGTATGATAACGTCGTTGATTATGTATCGATATGGTGAAGGAGTGTCAACTCAGGAGGAATCTGACTTCTTCAGTGCTCTACTTTAACGCTGACATATCAGATACATGTAATTTCATAATATACAAAATTGATAACGATATGCAAGTTTTTCGATTTTAATTTATATTCGGCTTTTCAAGCAGGATTCAAAAAAGCTGCGCCCCTGACTTCTCATTCAATTCCTGCAGATTCAACGGCTTCAGTTTACGATCCTGGATTGCCGCTCGGATTGCTTCAATGGCGGCTTCCGCCGCTGAAAGAGTGGTTATTAACGGAAGCCCCGTTCGGTAGGCGGTTTCGCCGACAATTCTCTCGTCGAAATAGGATTCTTTTCCAAGAGGCGTGTTGATAAGCAGTTGGATTTCACCGTTCTTTATGAGATCGACAATGTTGGGGCGTCCCTCGTTTACCTTGTAAACAAATTCCGCCTCAATTCCGTGCTCTTCGAGTACCCCTTTAGTGCCCCGAGTAGCCACAAGCTTGAATCCCATCTCGGTTAGACTTCCGGCGATCTTGACAATCCGCCCGCGGTCATGTTCGTTGACGGAAACGAAAACCGAGCCTTTCAGCGGAAGATAGGTTCCGGCGGCATAGAGAGCCTTGGAATACGCCTCACTGAAACTGTCGGCAATCCCCATAACCTCACCCGTTGAGCGCATCTCCGGACCGAGAAACGGATTGAAACCCTCAAAACGGCTGAAGGGAAAGACCACCTCTTTTACCGCATATCGACCCGGATTGAGGTTTTCACGCACACCCTGATCCTGAAGAGACTTCCCGATCATGCACAACGTTGCTACCCTGACCCAGTTGACGCCGGTCGCCTTGGAGACGAACGGTATGGTGCGGCTGGCGCGCGGGTTCACCTCGATGATGTACATCTCTCCGTCGCGAAAGGCGAACTGAACGTTCATCAATCCCACGACCTGCAGCGCATCGGCGAGGGTACGGGTTATCCCGATCATCTGGTCTCGCTGCTCGTCCGTCAGGATGAACGGAGGAAGAACGCAGGCGCTGTCACCGCTGTGAATTCCGGCTTCTTCGATATGCTGCATGATGCCGCAGATTATCGCTTCTCTCCCGTCCGAAACAGCATCGACGTCGAACTCGTAGGCATTCTCAATGTAGCGGTCGATGAGAACCGGATGTTCAGGAGTCACTTCTCCAGCCGACTCACGGAGGTATTTCTTCAGGCGTTCGTTATCATAGACGATCTCCATTGCCCGCCCGCCCAACACGAAACTCGGACGAACCAACAACGGATAGCCGATACTCTCGGCAATGTCCTCAGCCTCAGTGAAGTGTTGTGCAATGCCGTACTGAGGGTGAGGTATGTCAAGCGAGCGCAGCAATGCTCCGAATTTCTCCCTGTCCTCGGCATCGGCGATATGGGATGGCGGCGTGCCGATGATGTTAACACCGTTCTCTTCGAGAGCGGCGGCGATTGTGAGAGGCGTCTGCCCGCCGAATTGAACGATTACGCCAGCCGGTTTTTCTATCCTGCAGATTTCAAGAACATCCTCAAGCGTGATAGGCTCGAAATACAGCCGTCCTGAAACGTCGTAGTCGGTCGAGACGGTCTCCGGATTGCAGTTAATCATAATACTCGTGTATCCCTCGCTGGACAGTGTGAGAGAAGCATGAACACAACAATAGTCGAACTCAATACCCTGACCTATCCGGTTCGGTCCGCTGCCCAGGACGATGATCCTTGGTTTGTCACCCGTTTTTACTTCGCTCCTGCCCTGTTCATACGAGGAATAGTAGTACGGAGTATAAGCCTCAAACTCAGCCGCACAGGTATCGACCGATAAGAACACCGGACGGATGTCATGCACCTCACGCAGCCTTCGGATAGTGGTTTGGTTGGTCTGAAAGATGTGCGCGAGCTGTCTGTCGGAGAAGCCTGCCTGTTTTGCCTCGAAGAGTTGCTCGCGGGTTACGGCTCTCCGCAGGGTTGTTAAATCGTGCGAACCGTTTGGCACAAGTGTTCTGAGATGCTTCTCCTGTTCAACGATAAGGGCGATCTGGTCTATGAACCAGGGATCGATTCCCGTGGTCTCGGCTATCTCTTCGACCGAGATTCCGAGTTTGAGGGCATGTCGGAGGTAGAAGATGTTCTCCTGTCGTGGAGTTGACAGCTTACGCCTGACCAATGCGCGCCATTCAGACAGCAGATGCGGTTCGACGTGATCTGAGAGCAGAACATCGCGTCCGTCAGCGCCCAGTCCCGCGCGGTTCTGTTCCAGGCTGCGCAATGCTTTCTGCAACGCTTCGGGGAAGGTTCTCCCGATAGCCATCACTTCGCCGACTGATTTCATCTGACTGCCGAGTGTCTGATCGACGGTGGGAAATTTCTCAAACGCCCACCTTGGTATCTTTACGACAATATAATCGAGAGCAGGTTCGAAGCTTGCGGGCGTCTTACGGGTGATGGCGTTCGTAATCTCATCGAGACGATAGCCCACTGCCAGTTTGGTCGCAATTCGGGCAATTGGGAAACCTGTGGCTTTCGACGCCAGGGCGGACGAGCGGCTGACGCGTGGGTTCATCTCGATTACCACCATGCGACCGTTTTCAGGATTGACGGCGAATTGTATGTTGCTGCCGCCGGTATCAACGCCGATTTTACGAATGACAGCGAATGCAGCGTCCCGCATCAGTTGATATTCCTTGTCGGTCAGTGTCATTGCCGGAGCGACGGTTATGCTGTCGCCTGTATGAATACCCAATGGATCGAAGTTTTCAATCGAGCACACAACCACGCATTGATCGGCGCAATCGCGCATGACCTCAAGCTCGAACTCCTTCCAGCCTGTCAACGCTTCCTCGATCAGAACCTCTCCAATAGGGCTGCGCTCCAGCCCCCACGTTGTGCGAGCCTCGAATTCCTCCTGGTTATATACAATAGAGCCGCCAACTCCTCCCAACGTGAATGAGGGACGAATAATAGCCGGTAGTCCTGTTTTTTCGAGGACGAACGATGCCTCGGTCATCGTCTTGGCAAAGCCGCCGTTCGGCATGTCAAGTCCAATGCTGCGCATGGCATGATGGAATTGCTCGCGATTCTCCGCCTGCCGGATGGCTCTGACCGAAGCGCCCAGTAACCTGATACCGTATCGTTCGAGGATGCCGGCGTTGTCCAGTTCGATAGCAAGGTTGAGAGCCGTCTGTCCGCCCATTGTCGGCAACAGCGTATCTGGTTTTTCACGCTCGATAATCCGCTCGATGATGTCCAGTTCGAGCGGTTCTACATAGGTGGCATCCGCGAGAGCCGGATCGGTCATGATCGTAGCAGGATTACTGTTGACCAGTATTACTCGAAAGCCTTCTTCTTTAAGTGTGCGTATTGCCTGGGTGCCGGAATAGTCGAATTCACATGCCTGCCCGATGACGATGGGTCCACTGCCCAAAACCAGCACCGATTTGATGTCATCACGTCTTGGCATGACGCATCTCCCTGATGAAGCGGTCGAAATATGTCCGTCCTTCATGCGGACCGGGGCTGGCTTCCGGGTGGTACTGGATGGAAAAGAAGGGCTTTTGTGAATGTTCGAGTCCTTCCACCGTGCCGTCATTCAGATTCAGATGGGTGATTTGCCACTCGTCTCTTAGACCGTCAGGATCGACGGCGAAGCCGTGGTTCTGGCTTGAGATTTCAATTATCCCGTCACCGAGCATCTTTACCGGATGATTAGCGCCGCGATGACCGAACCGCAGTTTGAATGTCTTGAGACCCGCTGCGAGTGCGAGTAACTGATGTCCGAGACAGATGCCGAACAAGGGGATATTTCCCCTCAACAGTTCTGAGATAGTCTCAATGCCTTTGAGAACTGCTGCCGGGTCGCCGGGTCCGTTCGAGATCAGCACACCGTCATAATCCGAGCCTTTTATCTCTTCAGCGGTTATTTCAGCCGGAAGGACGGTAACTTCACAGCCTCTGCAGGCGAGTTCTCGCAGGATATTGCGTTTTACACCGAAGTCGATCACCGCCGTCCGCAGTCCTTCACCGCTTTTCAGAACCGGATTCCATTTCGAGTTGACATCGGAAGCCGGGAAGCTATATGGTTTGTTACATGAGACCTCAGTTGCGAGATCTGAGCCTGTCATGGATGCGGATGATTTGACTAACTCCATAGCATCGCTTACTGGCTTCTCGACGGGGAAAATACCGGCGCGCATTGCACCCCGTTCCCTCAGATGGAGTGTTATCGAGCGAGTATCTACACCTGATAAGAGCGGAACATTCGACTCAGCCAACCATGAAGGCAGGTCTCCTTCGGAACGCCAGCTCCGCGGAGCGGGAGCGATGCTGCGCACCACAGCTCCGGTTGCGTGTATCCGGTCGGATTCATTGTCCTCGCTGTTCACACCGACATTTCCGATATGAGGCGCGGTGAAGACTATAATCTGGCGGGAATAGGAGGGATCTGTAAGGATCTCCTGGTAGCCGGTGTGAGATGTATTGAAGACGGCTTCTCCGAGGCATGGCTGACTGCCGAGAAAGGAGTATCCCCTGAACTTCTTCCCATCCTCAAGTAATAAATATCCTTCGCGAGAGTTTTTTAATTGCAATGACTTATCTGTTTGAATTTTGGATTATGAATTTTGAATTTTGAATTGAAAATTTAAATGCAGAGGAATATTGACGAAGAATCTCAGTCGAGTGAAATTAAAACAGTGATCTAAACTATCAAAGAGTCATATTGTCAAATGAAGGATTATTGGAAAATATTTGGGTCTTCGCTGCATTGAATGGGGAGCGCTGACAACATCAAATTTTGGATTTTGAATTTTGGATTTTGAATTCAACATCGTGACAAGGGGGAAATTGATCAATAAGACGCTTTTAATCCAATCGTTTTTTCGAGTACCACTTGCATTGTAAATTATTATCATATATATTAGTAATATGATGTAAAGGAACAGCATACATTTATCAACTAAACGGGGTTCCTGATACTATTTCGAGAACTCTAAACACATTCCGCTCTTAAAAAAATCATATTTATCAGGCATAGAACTAATGTTATGGAGAAGTTATCATGTTCAGGTTTACGTATGTCGGTGGAATAGCTGCCATTATTGTCTTTATCATGATGTCATGTACATCAGAGCAGCCGACCTCACCTTTAGAATCTCTTCCCGATCGTTCCCTTAATCTAAAGATCACCCAGCTTGACAGCACAATTATCGCCGAGGAGGGTGAACTCTATCCTGCAGCCTTCGAAGTCATAGTCACAGATGAGGAGCATCTTCCCGCAGCGGATGTCGCGGTGATGATTGCCGTTGTATCCGGACCCGGTTCAGTCGCGCCCAACAGAGCGTTCTGCGATAGATCCGGCGTCGTGAGAGCCCTCTTCTACATGACCGTACCTTACGGTGATACGACCGTTACCATTCGAGCGTATGCAGGAATCGATTCTACTTCTCACGAGATCGCAGTACATGGCGATGCCGCTCCCGCGGAGTTGTGGCTTTCTGCCTCCCCAGGTGAATTCCGACCCTTTTACGGTCGGGCTTATGAGGGTCGGGTGAACGCCGCCGTTTTCGACAGACGCGGAAATCCGATTCAAGGCAGGAATATCTCCTTTTTCCTATTGGACGGTGAGGCTGTCCTTCAGGGATACGATTTCTCCGATGAGCAGGGAGAAGCTGACGCATCTGTACAGCTTGACGGTCACTGGTTCGGTGTCCTGCAAATCGCCGCGGTGGTGAATAGTAACAGTGCATCCGCTCAGTCGGTTGAAGATGCGCCTGCTTCGATTCTGAAGGACTATGTCCGAAAATCATTCAATATCTCCACCGCCGACAGTTATATCTCTGATACCCTTGCGGTTAGAGTCACGCTTGCCTCAGAGGTCGGACTGCACATCTCCACCAGCGACACCATCATTTCGAATTACTTCCCGAAGAACTGGATCGATATAACCGTTCGGTTGAGCGACGAGGCTGGACATCCCCTGCCGGGCGAAACGATCGAGTTCTCATCCGATCCGGAGTTTCTGCTCATTCAGCAGACGGCTTTCACCGATTGGGATGGTGTCATCATGACGCGGGCAGATCTGACCGGACAGGCGGGTATTACTACGATCACCGCCCGCTTCACGCCTCTGTATCTCATTGATTCGCTGACAGTTGAGATACTCGACCGATGTCCGACGTCGTTAGTTATGATGATGATACCTGATACTATGGATCGAATCTGGGCGGATTCGACCTATTCAATCACAGTGCGTGCCTTAGACGAAAACAACATGGGCATGGTCGGTGTGATGACCAAACTGGTCAGCATGATCGGCATGCGCGAATCGGAACCTGTGTTTACGGATAACTCTGGACATGCAGCTCATAATTATACTCCTGTATCGGGGGGTATGGAGAGTCTCTATGCGATCACCGAACCAAGTGGAGTAACCAGCGCACCGATTGAATTCAGGGTTTACGAGGAACCAGCGAGGTTCTCCAGTGAATTGATACGCTGCGGTGAAAACGACGAGTTCCGGGTCTATGATGTTTATGTCGGTGTGCTTGATACCAATGATGCGTTTGTACCGGGTGAAGAGATCAGGATGGTGATCGACATCGGCTGGCTGAGCGAAAACCAACTGATTACTGGTTCCGGCAGGGCGATGTTCTCTATCTTCCATGACCCGGATAGATCTGGTGGGGTAGCGACGCTCACCGTGATCTGGCGATCGAAGATTGGACATACAACGATCAACCTTCCAGCTCGCCCCCGAACGGGACACATCGAGTATGACCTCAGCCCCAGTAGGATATCCCCGCCTGGTGTAGGTGCTTTGGATACAACGGCACAGTTCACCTTGTGGATAGCAGATGATGAAGGGGATACTCTCAGGGATGTCTATGCCATTGGGAGGTTAAATTTGATGACTCGCTCGCCTCCACCGTGGGGTTGTACTATAGATGGCGAACTGTCTGCGGAGTTACACACCGAGCTTGGAGTAGCGAGAGCTACTATTTATTCGGGAACTTCTGCCGGTTCGAAATTGTTCACGATTAGATGTTGGCTGTATGAATCGCCGCAGGACACTATATCGCAATTATTGAGTTTACTGGTTAAACCCGGACCACCCGAGATAATCGAACTTGACATCCATGTCTGTCAGTCGGACAGGGAATATTACTACCTGATATATCCATCAGTTCGGTTGTATGACCGCCATAGAAATGCAGTCGAGGAGGCTGACCGGATCAGTTATACGTATGTTCCTCCCGATGTAACGGTAGAGACTGAATCACTCCTTTACGGCGGTGAATTGGAGTGGAATTGGCAGCCGGGGAGCGATGTATCGGTGACTGCGGAGGTGGAATCGCACAACGTTCTATTGCGAGCTGAAAGGACTGTCCGCATTCCGCAGTGAGGGCGGGTGGCATGGGTTATCCGGCAGTTGCCGGAACCTGTCAGGCAACCGACTGATTACCCATGTTTCATTACTTGATGTAACCCCCCCTGAGTCCCCCCCTACTCTGTAGGGGGGGAGAGTTATATCGCTGAGTAACTACACAGTACAGAGACTGTAAAGAATAAGGAGCAGAAAGATGTATAAACGTCTGATGTTGATTTTGGTTGCAGCGGTTGTAATAATGATTGTTTTTTCTCGAAAACCTTCAGCCGAACCGCCAACCTATTACATGCACCTCACCAATTTTGAAGTAACCAATTTCGATGAGATCATTTGGTTCTGGTCTTATGATACACTTTATGGTCCGGTTCATTCCAACGGTTTCATAGGTATCAAATATTCGCCGCATTTCTACGGTCCGATCTCTACCTGTCAGTCCAGGTTTGAGTACTACGCCCCCGATCCGTATTTTGAATATGAGCCACAGTTTAATGCTCCACCTGTCTGGTTTCTAAGGCATTACCCATCAGATGACCTTGCCGATCTGATTATCGATGATAACGATGGAAGATCGATAACCCGCGTCGTATTAAAGGGTGATGAGGGGATTGAAATTCACCAGTTCCCCATCGGCGCTCCCACCCCCGAGCCCGGTGAGGAGGATGAGCTGATCAGGAGATTGAATCCTCCGGAATGGCAGGTGTTGAAGATAAACGGTCAATGCGAAGTTTATGGTACTCTTGTTGGTCGGTTGACTATAAGCTCATCCGGTGATATGTACCTGATTGATAACATACTCTATGAGGGTGCCGATCCATATACCGGGGAATACGACGAGGAGGAGATGGATCACATACTCGGTCTTGCATCCGGAGGGGATATCATTATCAAGGATAATGAGAAAAATGGCGCTAATGACGGCTTCAATCGGTATGATGAAGATGACATCGATCATCATTCCATTACCATAAACGGTTCTTTAATAGCGTGGGATGAATCGTTTACCTTCGAGCATCAAAATGATGACTGGGAACCTTACCAGGGACCTGAACCCGATCAGCGGGGTATAATCCACTTAAAAGGGAGCCTTGCTCAATGGCGTCGTGGTTATGTGCATCGATCGAATCACTGGGCTACCGGTTACAGTAAAAACTATGATTATGATCAGCGATTGATGGAAGATGCTCCACCCGGCTTTGAACCGGAATATTATCCCTATGTCCGCGGCAGTTACGATGTGCTGGAACTGTCTCATGGACCCTATACTTTCATCGATGTAAGTGTCAGAAAGCTGATTATCAACGCCGGAGTGACGATAAAAATCTATGACGACGATGTTTTAAGAGTCAGGGATACGCTATTGATCAGAGGCACGGAGGATGAACCTGTTACGATAACAACTTATAGAGATACCTTTGACATTCATATCGAAATGGAACCTGAGCAGGCTTCACTTGTATCCATTCGTCAGGCGCGGTTTTCCCCAAATTTTAACTTCTGGTTCGATGCAGACCGAATCGATATAGAACGCAGCAGTTTTGGAGGCGACCTGTATTTGAACGGCAGAGTTAATTTTTGCCGGAATAATTGCGAATCAGAGGTCGTTCTGACCGGGCAGGATTATGCGCTGGTTGAAGAGAATATACTCCGCGGAGGATTATCGATCGATGGCGAGGATTTGCATGTCAGGATTTACAATAACACCATTGTCGGCAACCGCGGTTCAGGGATCAGTGCGATAAATTTCGGAATACTTGAAGCCTTCAACAACATTATCGCCTTTAATGACAAGGGGATAGATAATCGAAATCGACAATGCGCTGAACCGGTGTTAAGATATAACGATGTTTACGGTAATCCGGACGGTAATTACCTGGATTGTGAACCGGGCGAGGGTTCAATCTCTGCCGATCCGCTATTCCTCGATTTCAGGAGTGAGGATTATCGTCTAATCTGGGGATCACCCTGCATAGATGCGGGAGATCCTGCGTTTCCCCGCGATCCGGACGGTTCGGTAATAGAGATGGGAGCGCACTATTTTGACAGCGAGTTGACCGTCAAATCGCGACCGGAATTGATAAGTGAGTGCAGGCTCGATGCCATGCCCAATCCGTTCAACCGGAGGACATACCTGACATTCAATTCCGAGCTTCCGGGGCTGGCACATATCAGTATTTACGATTTACAGGGACGAAGGATTTACGAGGATTTCAAGTATGTCGAGACCGTGAGCAACCGCATTGTCCTCGACGGCAGGGATCTCGGCGGTGCGGGCGTCTATCTTGCGCGGGTGACGACTGCAGGCAGCGAACGGGCGATAAAGCTTGTGTATCTGCCGTAGTATTATCAACAATTTCCCACATCGTCGTTCCGGCGAAACAGACTGTCCGAGAATGATGCCTAAGCGGTGTCAGCTCTCTGCGGCTGACACCATATACTCACAATATTCAAATGCTTAGCTGTCAACCGCTGAGGGTTATAGACGCTTTACGGTGACAGCGGGTTATATTCTCAATACCTCAACAACGCCCCGATTCCCCCCACCTTAACCAACCTCGGCGCCTTCTCTAACATATCGATGCGCGCTCCCTGATCCATCGCCTTCTGAATGGCAAGATCGAGCATATAATTCACTTTCCTCATCTCACCGCCGCAGAACGGGCAGGGTCGATCTCTCTCTGTCGTCAGTGCGGAACAGACCTTGCACACCATCCCCGGTGAAACCATGTTCGACATCACGTACAGCTTGTGTACGTTGCCCTGCTGTATAGCATCCAGCACGTCCGACAACCCTAAGACTGCGCCAGCGCCGCCTCCGCCGGTGCTGAACAGTTCATCTAACGCCTGGCGTTCGAACTTGTACTCGATCTCCTTCATCAACGGCAGGCAGCGTTTTAGAACATCAGTAGGTGAAGCGTTGTATTCCACGGCAAAATCACCGACAACCCTCTCCTTCAGATCGCCGGGCAGCCATTCCTCGAAACGACCGCGCGCCGATTCAGTTCCTCCGAGGAGAATGCGTTTGATTCCCTCATCACGACGGAAACTGTTGATGACGTTGGTTAATTCCCTGTAGAGTTGTTTCCGGCTCGTATCCTTCTTTTTACGGGCGCGTACTTCGCCCATATCGCCGGAGCTACCGTCTCTGGTAGGATCTGTTTTCGGACGCGGATTAATTATAATCTTTATCTCTTCGATCTGTCCCATATCGGCAATCAGCACCCTGGCGCGTTCTCCACGTACCACGATTACCAGGTAACGCTGGTACAGATCTACCATCGCAGCTAAAGGCTTGATATACGGATCATGGTCAATAATCATTTGATTGGTGAAGGGCATGGCGGTGTGATATATGCGCCAGAAATCGTCTGCCTGACTGCTGAACAGCGCCAAGCCCCGCCTTAAACCCTCCGGTCGGTCTTTCAAGTATCGTTCAATTCTAACAATATCCGGTTTGACTGATTTTTTATCCTCCGGTTTCATTTTTTTTGTAGTATCACGTGCAAGATTCTTAAACTGCAGTAACCATTCATCTTTTTTTAGTTTGTTCTTCGGATCAACATCGAGAAAGAGACTAATGAAAAACTTGTCACGCATAACGTGTGACGCCAGTTCTTTCAGTTCTTTCCTGGTGAGCATGGGCTTTCCTCCGGATTTGTTAAATGGATTGAAGTACAGGAGTGAGGCTGAGACACGTCTATCCTGCTGGTAGTTGGAAACGGTGAGTTATTGGGAATTATCATTGGGTGGATAATTGATAATTCAAATTATATGAAGGAGATATACGACAATAAATTGCTCCTCTATATATGATACGTAGCAGTGTTGAATGAGTTGTTAATTCAGGCAGATTTCACTTTCGTTACGTTTGAACCGGAGCACATTTCCCTGACGAAATAGCTGTGGATGCGCACATCGCCGGTCAGCTCAGGATGAAAAGCCGTTATCAGGATGTTCTCCTGTCTCGCCATCACCGGATCATTCTCAAACTCAGCCAGAACATCGACGGAATGACCGGCATTGATCAGTCTGGGAGCCCGGATGAACACACCGTCGAACTCCCCTTCAAATCCCTTGATTCGCAGAGGTGCGACGAATGAATCGATCTGCCTCCCGTAACCGTTTCTTATGACCTTTATATCTATTAAACCCCAGCCGAGCGGAGAAGTTCCGCTGGCGTTTCCAAGCAGGATTGCTCCGGCGCAGGTTCCCCATGCCGGTAGTCCGCCGCGCAGTTCTCTGAGCAGGCTGTCGCCGAGTTCACTCTCGTCAAGAATAATCCGGAATGTCGTCGACTCGCCTCCGGGAATGATGATTCCAGCGAGGTTTTTCAGGTCGGCGACATGCCTCACTTCAATGGGTTTGACACCGATTTCTCTGAGGATTCCGGCATGCAGGCTGAAAGAACCCTGCACGGCGAGAATGCCGATTCGCATTACCATCCCCGGTTCTGCAGCATCTCTTCTTCTGGGATCTGGGCGATTTCAAGCCCCGGCATTGCGTCGCCCAAGTCACGGCTGGCAGTTAGAACTTCGGCGGCATCCTGGTAGTGAGTGGTGGCATGTACGATTGCCCGGGCACGGTTTGCGGGATCAGACGATTTGAATATTCCGGAACCTACGAAGACTGTTTCGGCGCCGAGCCTCATCATCATTGCCGCATCAGCCGGAGTGGCGAGACCTCCTGCGGCAAAGTTCGGCACCGGCAGTTTACCCGTTTCGGCAACCTTGAGGACGATCTCGTAAGGTGCTCCCATCCGCTTTGCTTCCGCCATCAACTCATCCTTTCGCATTAAAGTGAGGTTCCGCATTTCACTCTGTACCTGCCTCATGTGACGAACCGCTTCGACAACATTTCCCGTTCCAGCCTCGCCCTTGGTGCGGATCATAGCCGCGCCTTCTCCGATACGGCGTAAGGCTTCGTCCAGGCAGGTGCAGCCGCAGACGAACGGCACGCGGAAATCGTGCTTGTAAACGTGGTTGCTCTCGTCCGCAGGTGTCAGTACTTCGGACTCGTCTATGAAATCGACTCCCAATTCCTGCAGTATTTCCGCTTCCATGAAATGCCCGATGCGCACTTTAGCCATCACCGGAATGGAGACCGTGTGCATTATCTCTTCAAGCACCTTTATGGATGACATGCGAGCCACACCGCCATCTTTGCGTATATCGGAAGGGACTCGTTCCAGCGCCATAACAGCCACTCCTCCGGTGTCTTCAGCGATACGCGCCTGTTCGGCATTGGTCACATCCATAATCACACCGCCTTTGAGCATCTCGGCTAATCCGACCTTCAGCAGGAAGCTGTCTTTGACGGGTTCAGGTTTAGGTAAGGTTTTATCGTTCATTTATTATCCTTTTAATTGAATATTTGTATTGAATTACTTACTAATTCAGGAGCATCAACTTAAGTGCTCGATTAATATTTTAACGCCGATTCCAACAAGCATTACTCCACCGAAGAGTTCAATTTTCTTTCCGAACAACACACCAACTTTTTCACCGATGAAAACACCGGTGAAGGACAATATAAATGTCACCACTCCGATGATAATCGCTGCACCTACAATAGGAGCATCGAGAAAGGAATAACTTAATCCGACAGCGGCAGCATCGATGCTGGTGGCGACTGAGAGCGCGAGAAGTGTCGATATTGCCAGTGGATTTATTATTGATTTATCACCCTTTTTTCTGCTTGCGTTAATAATCATTTTCCCGCCGACGAAACAGAGTAGTCCGAAGGCAACCCAATGATCGAAGTTGCAGATCAAGGCGTGGAGATTCTCGCCTGCCAGCCAGCCGAGGACCGGCATCACTGCCTGAAATAATCCAAAGAACGTTCCCAGAAGGAGAGCATGACGCAGTCCGGGATTTTTTATAATAACGCCGCTGGCAATCGATACGGCAGTGGCGTCCATAGCCAGACCCACCGCGATAAATAAAGTTGTTATTAGATTCAATTCTTAAGTGTGTTCACCTGTATTAATACTACCTGAAAATCTGAATAACTGAAAGTTTTAAGTTTAATTTTCGCGGCTTTATCTTGTCCACCTGAAACTTGTTTGTTAGAAGGGTGAAGTGATATTAAATTACTTGTGCTGATTAAGTTTGATGTAACCTTAAAATATAGCCTTGATGAACCTTCAAGTCAAGTGAGTTTTTTGACTCCGGGTTCTCTCAGACAGGCATATTACTGCACATTCAGGTTACAGTTTCCATATCAGTTTAACACCAACGTACAAAACGAGGTTTTTATTTGTTAAAACGAATACAACTGGCTAATATACCCACCCCCTTACATAGACTGAATAAGCTCTCGGAACTCTGGGAGAGCGATATCTGGATTAAGCGTGACGACCTGACCGGTTCGGGTCTCATGGGAAACAAGGTTCGTAAGCTGGAATACCTGCTTGCAGATGCATCAGAGAAGGGCGCCGATACCGTCATCACGGCAGGCGGTATGCAATCCAATCATTGCCGAGCTGTGGCTATTGCCTGTGCACAATTAGGCTTCAAGTGCAGGCTCCTGCTGAGAGGAAATACTCCCTCCGATTTTGACGGTAACCTGATGCTCGACAAACTCGCCGGTGCGCAGATGCACTTTATTACTGAAGAGGAGTACTATTCCAATCTTCCATCTGAATTCAACCGTATTGCAGAGGAGGTCCGAAGCGAGGGAGGCAGGGCTTACATGATCCCTGAGGGTGGATCTAATGCAATCGGAGCCTGGGGTTATGTTGAAGCGCTTCGGGAATTGCGCAAGCAGTGTTTCAGCAGTAAAATCTTCCCGGATCGCATTATCTGTGCTACCGGTTCCGGCGGGACACATGCGGGTCTGTTGATGGGAGCGCTTCTCGAGAACTGGGATGTCGAGATCGACTCGGTCAGTGTCTGTTACGACCATGATGAGACAATTCGGATAGTGCTGGAAATAATTGACAGCTCAATCGATCTGCATAAACTTGATATTTGTGTCAGCAGACAGGATATCAAGGTTATCGATGGATATATCGGAGAGGGATATGCAAAGGCGGGACGTGAAGTCTTCGACCTGATAACCGAAGTCGTGCGCAATGAAGGTATATTTGTAGATCCGGTCTATACAGGTAAAGCTATGCTGGCGTTGAAACAGGAGACTGCAAAGGGTAATATGAAAGGAACGACACTGTTCTGGCATACGGGCGGTTTGTTCGGACTGTTTCCTTTCAGGAACGAGTTGACAGGATAATATGCAACTGCTGTTAATTATAGGCTTGACGCTTCTCCTTGGACAGGTCGGGGCATCGCTTCTCAGGCGGATAAAGATTCCCCAGGTGGTCGGTTACATCCTGATGGGAGTTCTATTAGGGAAGTCCGTATTCGGCTTGCTTGAACCGAAAGAACTGGAGATGGTGACCAGCATAGCTTTAGGATTGATAGGTTACACCATCGGTTCACAGCTTCGCATCAGTCAACTGCGAAAGTTGGGGCGCAGCATACTTATGATTTCATTCTTTGAGGCTTTCTCGGCATTTATGCTGGTTACGCTTGCTGTCTGGCTGATCACAGGCAAGCTTTATCAAGGTCTCATCTTCGGCGCCCTGGCTTCAGCCACAGCCCCGGCTGCGACAATCGATGTTCTCGAAGAGTACCGTTGCCGAGGTACTCTCACCACCACTATTTATGCCGTGGTGGGAATAGATGACGGTATTGCGCTGATTATTTACTCAATAGCATCATCCTTTGCCGTAATGCTCTACCAGCCGGAGGCGGGAGTCGGTCTGGCAGCATCGCTGATCGAACCGATTCGCGAGTTAGGCGGTAGTATCCTGTTCGGTGCGATACTTGGGGTCATATTCGCCAGAATATTGTCATTCTTCTCGCTGCATGGCGAGAGGCTGTCTGTCACATTAGCGATAGTGTTTGTGGGATGCGGTCTGTCAGAGCAGTTTCATCTCTCGCTGATTATGACCAACATGGTGATCGGAATCGTGGTGGGAAACATGGTCCCCCGCCAGTCACGACGTCTAAGTGAGATAATAACCGGATTTACACCGCCGGTTTACATACTTTTCTTCGCTCTGGTCGGCGCACGTCTCGATATAAGTCTGTTACCGTTGATGGGTCCGCTCGGTCTGATTTATATAATTGCGCGTGCCGTGGGCAAGTTCGGAGGTTCATATCTGGGGGCAAGATTGTCAAATGCCGAGGCGGTAGTGAGGAAATACCTCGGACTGGCGTTGTTCTCTCAAGCTGGAGTAGCCATCGGACTGGCGATTGCCGCTTCTTCCGATTTCGCAAGAGTGGGTCCCGAAGGAGAGAAGTTCGGGAATCTCGTAATTAATACAATCACCGCCACCACCTTCGTTGTGCAGATGATCGGTCCATCTCTCACACGCCTTGCCGTTTTCAAGGCTGGTGAGGCAAGAGATGTTCAGAAACGATAAACCTGATGCAGCATTCCTCTTCCAACCGTAACTTCATCATCATCTCGGCTCTGATAGCGGGCGTGTTCCTGATTTATGGGATTCTTAACTTCAACCGGGCATTTCCTGAGACCGCTGTTAATTTCAAACTTTCCCGCAAAGCTGCTTTGAACTGTGCCCGGGATTTCCTGATAGGAAGGAGCTTCGGTTTACAGAATTACCGCGAAACGATAGTTTTCAGTTACGACGAGCAGACCAAGCTGTTTCTTGAGAAACAGCTTGGCGTTGAACGGATGAATACCCTTGCTCGAGACAGCATCGATGTCTGGCGATGGGAAGCGAGGTTTTTCAAACCGCAGGAGCTGCTGGAATATTCGGTCCAAGTCGATCCGGGTGGGAGGATAACCGGTTTCAATCGTAAGATGCCTGAATCAGCCAAAGGTCCCATACTTGATACTGAAACTGCCTTAACGCTTGCTGAGGCATTCATCGTCGGTCCGATGGGAGTGGAGCTTAAAGATTGGATACTCATTGAGAGCGAGAACATTGGTCGTCCCGACCGACGCGATCACAGTTTCACATACGAACAGAAGAATTCCGCGCCCGGTGGAGCATCATACCGAATGGAAGTCGAGGTGCAGGGCGCTCAGGTTGGTGGATTCAGACGTTATCTGGTAGTACCGCAGGAATGGCAGCGCGAGTACACGGCTTCCCGCTCACTGAATGTTATGCTGCATGGGATAGCGAATATTCTCTATGTCATCATCTCGATAGTAATCTTCATCTATTTCATTATCAACGTTTACCACCGTCAGTTCAAGTGGCGGTTTATTATCATCATAAGTATCATCCTTGCAGTGGTGACTGCCGCAACAAACCTCAATTCGCTGCCGCTTGCGCTCTTTAAGTATCAGACGTTTGAATCTTCATTCTCTTTCATAGTTCATCGAATTCTGTTCTCACTGATTGCAGGACTGGGAACCGGAGCGCTGGTTTTGGTGCTGTACGGAGCGGGGGAGAGGCTCTACCGAAAAGACAATCCGGACAAACTGTACATTCCCCGTTTGTTCTCAAGAGGAGGTATTCAAACTCGGGAGTTCTTTCAAGCAACCCTGATGGGTTATATCCTGGCGGCGTTTCACATTGGTTTTATCGTTTTTTTCTATGTAACAGGGAGAAAATTCGGTTTCTGGTCACCGGCTCAGGTGAATTACGATAACACGGTTTCAACACTCCTCCCCTGGTTATTTCCACTGGCGATCTCAATGACAGCCGCATTAACTGAAGAGTTCTGGTTTCGGCTGTTCGGCATCGCCTTCTTCAGAAGAATATTCAAATCGGTTGTTCTTGCAGTGATATTTCAAGCCTTGATCTGGGGCTTTTTCCATTCGAACTATCCTCAACAGCCGGGTTTCGTGCGGGGAATTGAACTCACTTTGATAGGTATCGCAGCCGGTTTCGTAATGCTCAGATTCGGTATCTGGGCGACTTTGACCTGGCATTTCGTGGTGAACGCAGTTCTTGTCGGGCTCTTCCTCTTCAGGTCTGACAGCGCCTATTTCTGGATATCGGGGCTTATCGTCTGCGGCGGTTTGAGTATCCCATCACTTATTGCAGGTCTGATATATCTCAGGCGTCGAAAGTTCGAGCCGATGGATGATATGCTTAACAGTGTAGCAGACAAAGAATTTGTCTCACTGGCGGATTCGCCGACAGGAATGTCGGCGCTCCTCATTCAAAATGATGGAGCAGATACGGAACTTGTGCGCGATGACGAATCGAAGTACAGACCTCTCTCTCGCAGAATCCGTAAGGTAGTGCTGATCATCGGTGCGTTGTGTATTCTGCTTGCACTGCTCCCGAAACCCCGGCAGTTTGGCGACGATCTAACCCCGGTCATCAACCGCCGGGAAGCGGTCCGGATCGCAGGAGCTGCCCTGCAGGAACGTTACCTTGTTTCACCGGATTCATTCGGGATCGGAATAATCCACAGTCAACGGTATTCTGCAAAATGGGATACGCTGCGATCTTATCTCAAGAAACATACCGACATGAGATCAGCAGAGGATCTTCTTCTATCGCCAAGTCTGGACGCGAGTCCGCACTGGCTGGTCAGTTTCAAACGTGAACTGGATCAGGTTCAATATCAGGTATGGGTGAGCCAGTTGGTGGGGACTACCACCATAACACGGGTAATCCCGGACAGCGCTCTCGGCGCCGATCTGTCGGTCGAAGAGGCGAGAACGATTGCGGAAATGATCTTTGAACAGACAGAATCTTTTCCAGAGAGATATGAGCTTATTAAGGGATCAAGCAATAAATTCGATCATCGACTGGATCATTATTTCACCTGGGAGAGCATTGAACCTGTTTTGGGTGAGCTTCATTATCAAAGACAGTTAAAACTAATTGGTGATGAAGTTCTGATCGGAAATCGCACAGTAAGGATTCCGGAAGAATGGCGGCTTCACGAAAAGGAGAAGGGACTGCGAGGAGTCCTGTTAAATCTTCTTCTCGCTCTGTTGATTATCGGTATTGTGCTGGTATTCATAAGGCTTCGTAACAGATTGAAACCGAGGGGGATTCACTGGCGCAGCGGGGTATTCATCGGAGTAACTGTTCTCATACTGGGTGTATTCAATCAGGTGAATGACTGGGGAAGTTTCTGGTTGAATTATCCAACCAGTGTTTCCTTTAACAGCTTTGCTGCGATGAAGCTCCTGGCGACCAGTGCACAGTTGCTGCTCACATCGTTGTTTGTCACTATTGTGGTTATGACAGCCGATACTATCCTTCAGGCGAGGTATGCGATGCAAAGCTGGTTCTGGGGATCAGATGTCAGATTGAAGCTTGAGAACGGAATCATCCTGATGCTGGGAACAATCGGAATCGGTTTTGGTCTGTTATGGTTCTTCAATTACCTTGAGCTTTCCTTCAACCTGCCGGTTCACAGTTACAGTCTGCTAATACCATCCAATCTCGATATGTACCTGCCCTGGTTCAGTCTGCTTTATGAGGCGTTACTTGACGGACTGATAATTGCTTCATTGACGGCTATAGTCTTTACGATTATCGACGTGGGAATTAGATCGGTGATCTTAAGGAGTGCGGTGTTGATACTTCTGTCTGTCGCCTGTGCACGTTTCATCGTTCCCATATCAGGTAATCCGAATTATGGTGAGTTGCTCTGGAGCATGGTTCAAACGCTAGTAATTGTAGCTACCGGATACATGGTGCTGAAGTACTGGATTAAGGGCAGGTTATGGGTGCTGGTGGCTTCATGGCTGATGGCAGCGCTTATCCATAATGGTCTGATTTTCCTCGATTGGGGTGATACTCCATATAAGCTGCAGGGATGGTGGCTGTTGATAATGGCAGCGATTATAACCGGTGGGATGTTTGTCGGAGCTTTACGGACGAAAGCGCGGTAGGAAGGTTATGTGGTCTGTCTGAGAATAGCTCCAAGCGTTCGTTCTGGCAGGTCTTGCACCGTAAGGTGTGTGACCTGCCAGTTTTGAAACACTTGTATATTAGTCATTTACCGTCGGATCACACTGCGACTTTGTCGCAGCAAGACCCGACGGAACTGTAGGATTTACTATTTTCGGACAGACTGTTGCGCGGGAATGACATAGAAGGAACTTTATCGATAGACATTATATATCCAACAATTCCCTAACTCTTTCTATTAAATAGACTTCGCTGCCTTCGGGAACTTTCATACCATCATATTTCTTAACATTTTCCAGCGCTCTGGCGAGGTTGAAATCCGACTGGTTCTCACAGTAGAATTCTTGATTTCGTAAGAATTTCTTCGCGAGGTATTCCTGTTCAGTCTGTCCTGGTGTGGGAACGAGAATGGCTCTCCTGTGCAGCATTGCCAGATCCATGATTGTGGTATGCCCCGGTCGGGTGAGGATCATTCCGGCGTTCAGGATGGCGACGTTCATCTCCTGAGTACTGATATGTGACACGATCCGGACATTGTCGGTTACCTGTCGAGTCTCCTTCCTGTCTGTTAATCCCTGAAGTATCAATGTATTCAGGCTTGGGATCATGCGTACCTGTTCGATTACAATGTTTTCAAAAATTGTGCGCTGAGGTTCGGGACCGGACAGGATCACCAGCAGATCGATTTTCTCCGTTTGCTGAGAATCTACTGCCGTTGTTTGTGAATTCGTTTGAAGAGATATTTCCTCGGAGAAACGCGTCTGCGGACCGATGTAGTATGCATTTGCCGGTGGTTTGTATTTATGCGACAGATCACCGGTGAGGTTTCGACTACCGCTGTAATCGGGAATCCAGCATTCCGTATAATGATGAGCCTGGCGTCGGTGGAGAAGATAGAACAGCGGTTCGAGGAGCTTCAGAGAGAAGGGAAATTTCACCATCACCTGGTGTGTCAAATAGACGCAGGAGACGTCTTTGCTCCACAACCCGAATCTGCCGTCTGAGATTACGAGATCTATTCCGTATTGCCTGATGATTTTCTGCAACTGACGGTGTTCGACATTGATCATCTTGATAATCCGCGGTACCTGCCGGATCATCTTCAGCGCCATCCTGCTGCTGTGCGAATACTCAACCTCGTAACCGGGCATGCGAATCATTGTCAACAGCGGGAATTCTTTTTTCAACAGCGCATAGGGACGTCTGTCAGCACCAATGATAACATTAGCGTCAGCATTGCATAGCTTGCGGATAATCGGGATACTCCGCGTCGCATGTCCCAATCCCCAGTCGAGCGGACAAATTAGTATATTCTTTCCCTGCATGGTCATAATATAGGTAAAAAGGAGGGATCAGGCAATTAGTCGGATATACATAAAGGATGGCACAGGGAGTGATTACAGTGTGTGACTTGGGTTTGCGTGAAACAGTACAATAACTCTATGATATAACAATTAGATAGTGAAACTACTAATGATTAATCGAGGTTGAAGTTCTCCTCTTCATGATTGTTTTCAGGTTCGATTGATTGGATCATATCCTGTCCGATTGAGGATTCTGTCGAATCTTCCCGGGAGGTTCCTGTCACGGTTTTCTCCCCGTTATTATCCTCTCCAACTTTATTCTCCTGCATCTCCTCAGCCTGTTCTTCGGATATCTCCTGCATTGCTTTTGACTGTTTACGACTGGCGTTAGCAGCAACTTTGCGATCCTGTGCAGATGGTTCAGCAGGCGCCAGAGCCGCACGCTCTAATTGCTTTGCATTACGCAGGTCAACCTCAGGATCATCAGAGTCAGACATACTTATATTTACTTTGCCACCAACGGCGTATTGTCTGCCATCGGGACCGGTCTGATATGAGTAGTTCGGACCGCTGGTCGGCAGTGATCCTGCCGCAGCTTTATGAGCCTGCTCATGTGATCTGACTTCACGGTCACGCTCCTGTAGTTCTCTGACTTTTTGCTCCTCAGATTCTGAGAGAGGTTCGTCGTTAATGCTCTTCTCCTGCTGATCGTCGGTTCTTGCACCGGAACTGATCTCAGGATTATTTGGAGAGTTATCAGAATTATCACTGTCATCAGTGCTATGCCGATTTTTCTCACCTTCCTCTCCCTGTTCGATAGCACTGAAAAGTGCACGAGCCTGCGGGGAGATCACAGCAGTATCGCCGATAGGTTCGGAGAAAGGAGTATTCCCTTTGTCTAACTGTTGATTTTTAGTTGGGATAATTGCATTGAAGTATTCTATCTGTTCGCTCCAGACAGAATGAGTAATCATGTATGCATACTGGTCGTTAATTTCCATTTTCATGTTCCTTGATTAGTCAGGGAATAATTACCCATATCTGTTATCGGCAGGTTTGGCTAAAACTTAAGTGAAATTACAGGGCAAAAAAAAGAGAGTGAAGAAACTTCACTCTCTTTTGAGAAGGTGTATTTTTGGTAGCTATTCTGTGCGCTAATTAATTCTTGTTAAATTGGCATAACCCTCGAAGAAATAGTCCATCGGATCAACAGCTTTTCCATCTAAATGAACCTCATAATGCAGGTGTGGTCCGGTCGATCTTCCGGTATTGCCGACCTCGCCAATCTTCTGTCCTCGCTTGACCTGCTGTCCTTTGGCAGTACAGAAAATGTCAAGATGACCGTATGCTGTACGGAATCCGTAACCGTGATCGATAATGATTACCTTGCCAAGACCATGGGATCGTTTTGAATGAACAACTATACCGTCAGCCGTCGCAAACACCGGCGCGCCGCGCTCATGTGCGAAATCGAGACCATTGTGATGAGTCCAACGATGCGTGAAGGGATCTCTCCGGCGACCAAAGCCCGAACTTCGGTAACCGCCGACAACTGGACGAATGGAGGGTGTGTGTTTCAGCAGCTCTTCCTTTTCGGCGAACTGATGCCCGATCTCAAGGAAGCTCTGTCGCTGCAACCGTATCTCGCGTACAAGCTTGTCAAGGTCGAAGATAAGTTTGCTGACTAATTCATCTTCATCGCTGTAGTCCGTTCTCGGCAGACTTACACCGCCGATACCGACCTTACGAATATCATTGTCAATCTTTGGAATATCAGCCAGAACTCTCAACTGGTCGTCACTGTCAGCTAAAGTCGATAACTGATTGTCGATTTCGCTAAGCCTTTCGCTCATGTTGGTCATATGTTCTTGCAGATCCTGATTCTTCTCCAGAACATCATTCATCGCGATATTGATGTATCGTTGAGAGAGGAATCTGCCTGTAGTATATGTGAGCAGACCGATGACGACTACGGCGGATAGGGTGAAGAGAATGATCTTCGTTCGGGAGAGTCGAAAAGACCGCATCTGCGTCGTACCGTCGGAAAACGCTACAAGATTGATGCTATGCTTTTTACTCACTACAACTCTCCACGTAAACCATCGTTGATTTGAAACTCAGAACTCCTCCACTTTGAAATGCCGGATTGAATGTGATGACACTTCACTTAACAGCCTAAAATAATGCGCTTATTCTCTGTTGTCAATAGTTCAAACAGAATGTTAGTAAAAAAAGGTGGCAAATAACAGGAATCTTGACTTTATTTGCTTATATTTGTATCATTTCTGGCAAGAGGAATTATTTAGTGAAACCGCATGAGAGGTAATGAATCCGTAATATTTTGTATTTCAAGGAGATCAAATAGTTTTGAAGTTTTTTGTAGATATATCTGACCGGCGTTATGAAGTTGAAATACCCGGCTCCGGCGATACGGAAAAGTTGAAGGTGGATGGTAAATCCGTTGATATTGATTATCGATGGCTGCGTGACAGTAGAACAGCCTCACTGATAATCGATGGCACTACATATACAGCCGATTATATGCCATCCGGTGATAGATGCCGCATTCAGGTCGATGGTCGGAACTTCGAGGTTGAAGTATCCGATGAGCGTTCCGACGCCATCAAACGTTTGAGCGGTGCAGGACAGACCGGGAGAGAAAGTTCTCAGGATGTCAAGGCTCCCATGCCCGGACTGGTAGTGAAGCTTAATGTTCAAGAAGGTGATGTCGTCACCAAAGGGCAGGGAGTGATCGTTGTTGAAGCAATGAAGATGGAGAACGAAATTAAGACATCGACCGGCGGTGTTGTGAATAAAATCCTGGTTGAACCGGGAAAGTCCGTCAATAAAGGTGATCTGCTGCTTGTTATTGAGAAGGAGACATAATCACTCGGATTCTGTGTTAACTCCTTCCGATATTACCTCTCCAGCATCTTCTTTGTAAAGGTATCCTCAGGAAAATTCACACCGAATTTCATTTCCTCAATATCAAAACGCGTCCATTTATCTTTTACCAGTAGACTGCGTATCTCAGTGCTCACCGGATATATACGGTCACCGAAACGCTTGGTTGCGAGTGTGATGATCTCCTTTATTGGCATTCTACCGACGCCGCTGTTAACTATCCTGATAGGTATCACTGTTCGTTTGTCAATTAATATCTCTCTGAAGGGATAGCTGACGGTCATATCATGCGATTCGAGCATGATTGTAACCGTTGTGTCGGTTTCACCGATGAGCAATGCTTCATACTTTTCCAGCAGGCTTGAGCTTTCAGTCATATCCTCAAACGACATATCACCACCCTGAACACCCTTTCTCAGCATGTGACCCTGAATCTGCATGGTTCGATCCTGTCTGGGGAAATAGATCCAGAGGTTATCGTCCCGCTTCAGGTAACGCGTTCCTCGCTGTCGAGGTGGATCGAGATATTCCATCAACGCGAACTGATCGCCGACAACCTTTCCCTGCATGCGGAAGTATCGATCCGTGCCACCGGGTGAATGAACTGTCATCAGTGCGGTATATTCGGCTGATTGGTAAAACATCTGCTTATCGAGTTTTTCAATCCATTCAGCGGCGGTTTGCGCCTGACATGGGAGGATTATTGAGATGGTTAACAGGATTAAAATTATTGGTATGATCTTCATTCGATCTCCGGTTCAATGTTGGGCGTTACTGGTTTGTATGTTCGTTTATCAGTGTGTCTGAGAATAGCTCCAAACGTCCGTTCTGGCAGGTCTTGCGCCGTAAGGTGTGTGACCTGCCAGTCTATAATATTCTGTTTTTGCGATACTTGCCGTCAGGTCACACTGCGATTTCGTCGCAGCAAGACCTGACGGAACTTTAAGATTTACTATTCACAAACTGTCTATTATGCTCTACCACTTAATTTGATCTGAGAGCCTCGGCTGGAGCAAGCTTAACGGCTTTTCGAGCCGGATACCACGCGGCAACAAGCGTTAGGATCAGTCCAAATATCGCCGCCTTTACTGCCGTCATGACACTCGGATCGGGGTAAAGGATCGGCTTCATCGGCCACTCAATATTCTCCATCGCACCCGAGAAATCAATCCCCGTGTGCTGCAATAACAGTGAGACCGCCAGCCCTAATACAAGACCGAAAAACGTACCTGCAATACCGATCACCAGCGATTCTCCAAGCAGCAGCTTCACAATGGTTCCCCGCTCGAATCCAAGCGCTCTGAGCATCCCGATCTCGCGTGTACGCTCCATCACCGACATCAGTACCGTGTTAACCACCGTCGTCAAAGCGATCAACCCCAACAGGAGCATTATCACGGGCCCGACGATCTTAGCCGTCGCCATCATTCGATACAGGGTTCCCTGCTCCTGCCACGGCAGGGCAACCACATCCGAACGTCCAGCCTTCTTCAGATCTTCATTCAATCTTTCGGCAACCGGTTTTGCGCCGTCAAGTCCGTCCTCTACTCTGCAGACCACTTCCATAGCCATATCATCCATATACAGTTGCTCCTGCCCAGCCAACAGGGGCACATAGAAGGTCTTTTTGTCGATGTATCCGACTCCAGTGCGAATGATACCGGTTACCCTGTACAACCCGGGTCCCAGCCCACCATAAGAGTCGGTCGTTACCATGAACAGCTCATCGCCGATACCAATCCCGAGCTTTTCAGCTAACTTGAATCCCAGCGCCACATCCCAGGCGCTGTCGGATGGAGCACTGCCCTCGGTTACCAGCTCATCGATGCTCATTAGCCTCTTTTCCCTCGATGGAGAGAGTGCTATGCCTAAAGCCGGTATACTGCTTGAACCTCTCTCCAGCAGCACAGGAAATCTGATCCGTGGAGATACGTCTGTTATCCCGGGTGTTGATTTAGCAATACTCACTATCTCAGAGATTTGCTTTATTCCCTTTTCCAGCGGCAGAGGTCGCGATCTGTCCGCAGCTTCCAACGGTACGATCTTGATATGACCTGCCTCAAGCTGAACGAACGTTTCGAGTATGGACTCGGTAAAACCCTTCACGTAAGCATCCATGAAAGTAACGGCAGCCACGGCGATCCCCACGGCAAGACCAGTAAGCAGCATCCGCCTCGGATGCCGTCTGGCATTCCGTAGCGATAATCTCATCAGGTTCATAGCATACCCTCCCGCAGCGCTCGAACTATCTGTCCCCGCGCTGCATGCCTGGCGGCTCCCCAGCTTGCCAGCACAGAGATCACAAGACCGAAGACAAAGCTCATGGCAACACTCGCAACGTTCACAATCGGATAAATCGCATCACGTACAGGATAACCGATGTCCATATCACCGTATCCCGCCAGACTGATTCCCGTATGCCCGAGATAAACCAAAATCGCTACGCCGATGACAACGGCAATTATTCCGGCGAACAACCCGATCAGGAAACCCTCAAGAACAAATATCCTCCAGATCAGACCGGAATTGAAGCCGAGTGCCCGCAAGGCGCCAATTTCCCTTGTTCTCTCATGAATGGACATAATCATCGTGTTGCCGAGACCGATAGCTGCTACCAGGATTATTATACCGATAATGATGCCATTACCAGTCCGTTTCATCCTGGCAAGCTGGATAAAATCATCAGCAAGTGTTTGCCAGGATCGCCATTCGAGCTGGGGAAGTATCTGCGTGAGCTTATCCATCAACCGTTTCGAGTAAGTTAGTTTTGACGCCATTATGGCAATTTCGGTCGCGCCTTCAGGCAGCAGCGTCATATCGCGCGCTACCGCCAGAGGAACATACACCGTCATCCTGTCCACCGCGGGATGTCCGGTAGAGATTATTCCGGCAATGGGCAGCATCTTAGGATTGAACGCTCCTGGAGCGCTGCGCACAAGCAGCGTTATGACATCTCCGACGTTCAGACTCAGGTCCGACGCTAAACGGTCACCGATAAGCGCTACCGGTTCGTCAGTTGAGATGGTTAGTCCTGATCTGACCGCTTCAAGTGTGCGGAAAACATCTGTATCTTGAGCAGGATCAACACCGATGATACGGACAAAAACCTCCTCGCTGCCCTGTATCAGCATACCGATAATTTCGAGCCTTTCCGTAGCTGCCGATATTCCGCTCAGGTTTCTCACTATGTTGAGTAAACTGTCTGCATGCGGAATGGTATGTTCAAGATCGGGGAAATCCTCGTCGAGATAGCCGTCGGCAAATCCTTTCACGTGAGCGAGGTCGTAGTATATCAGGTTGTCGATTGACTGACTGTCGATCCCATCCAGCATCCCCATCATTGTGATGAGCACGATCAAACCGACTGTCAAAGCCGAAGCAGTCAGCACAGTTCGCCGCCTGTTTCGCCGCAGGTTGCGGTAAGCCAGCCTTAATGCGATCATGATTCCACCTGTCCGTCCACCAGTCGGATCAGAGTTTCAGCACGGTCCATGACTCTGGGATCGTGGGTCGAGAGGATGAAAACGGTGTCGAGAGTATCACGCATCTCCTTCATCAGGTCAACGATTGCCCCGCCCGTTTCTCCGTCGAGGTTGGCAGTCGGTTCGTCAGCAAGCATCACTACCGGCTTTTTGACCAGCGCCCGAGCAACTGCGATACGCTGCTGCTGACCTCCGGACAGTTCATTAGGCAGTCTGTGTTCCATCCCCTTTAGACCTACGCGTTTTAGAATAGACATAGCCGCTTCGCGTCTTGAAGCTCGTGTATAATCAGGGAGAATCTCAAGCGGCAGCTCGACATTCTCGCAGGCTGTCAACACCGGTACGAGATTGAACTGTTGGAATATGAAGCCGATCTTCTCACGTCGGAGCTGTGTGCGTTCCCGGTCATTCAAGTGTTCGAGATTCTGACCGGCGACTATTACAGTTCCTTTGTCCGGTACATCGAGAGCACCGATCAGGTTCAACAGAGTGGTTTTTCCCGATCCGGAAGGACCTGCAAGCGCGGTGAAACTGCCGAGTGGAATATCGATATCTATTCCCCTTAAAGCTGTGACTCTGCCATTATCATAAGATTTCCACACCTTACTGGTTTTGATGATGGTTTTGGAATTGTTGTTTGCAGCCATATTCAACTCGTATAACATTAATGAAAGATAAGAAGATAATATGGTTTCTTTTAGGTGAAGCATCAAGTTATAATTTCATGCATAGCAACTGCATATTAAAGAAATCCGTATTATTACTTGCCATTATGCAATTTATTGGTTATTTTACGGATTATTAAGGGTTGTTATTTCATGTAAGTGTTTGTATTTGCTTTCCTTCTTTGCCACAACGGCTTCACTTACACATCGGATCAATCCTAAAATGGCAAGCAATAAGGAAATCAAACAAGGATGAACAGGATAAACAGGATTATTCCAATCATATCATGAATATCCTGACTATCCTTGTTAAAAGAGTGAAGCCGCGCCGACACCGGCTTACGCTGGGCATGTTTTAGTCGGCGACCTTACACTTTCGATTCAGCGAGGAACCAATTTCTTAAACAATACAAATGAGGTGCCCATGAATGTATTAAAACGTATCATGTGGCTAACGACTGTCCTGTTTCTGCTGGGGATCACTACCAGTGCATCTGCTTACGATATTGAACTAAGGTTTCTTTCGGGTAATCCTATGATTTTCCCGCTCGGACCATTCATACCTGATGACCTTTCCAATGCATCTGATATCAACTTCGGTCAGTTCGAATCATTCTTCGAAATGCGGGTTAGCGGGGGAGAGAACTCAGATGCCTTCCAGGTCTTATTCGTGCGGTTGCAGAGGAGAGATGAGATACTATTCACCGTCACCAGCAGTAAGTTTGATGTTTCCTCTACACTGCTCGGTCGGGGCTGGCTTGATAATCGAGAGCTTAGTATGATCCCACAGATAGGGCATGGTGATGGCAGTCAGGTCAACGCTGGACGGCTGATGCCGTTTTTCGACGGCGGTAATCTCAGCCAGGGGCTTTATATTCTTACGTTGATGTTCAGCAGTCACTCTGACTGGAACACTGCCCTAGGTGACAATTCGGGCATAATCAGCGGTTCAATCCAGGTTTACAATCCGAGCCGGGTCGATCTGATCGAGCCGATGGATAACACTATCATCGGTGAGAAACCAATTTTTGTCTGGTCATTCCCAACGGAAGCGGGAGTTGAATATCATCTCGATATCGTATCCGGTGATGAGGATGACGATCCGGGGACGGTAATAGAATTCGCCAACCCTACCAACACTTATGCTTCTCTGCTTATTGAACCTGAAGACTGGCAGATTGGTGGTAATCTGGCATCCTTTCCATATATCGGCATTGGTGAACAGCGACCACTCGATCCTGAGCTAACATATTACTGGCGAATCATTGCCAAAGCGCCATCGATGTTTCCGCATCAGGAGATTGAGATTTTCTCGCCGATTTATCGCTTCTTATACTCCCCGGGTGGAAACGGTGATGGAGGTGACTTAGGTGGTGAGGAGGAAAACCCACCACCATCCGTAGAAGACCCGCTATTCGACATACTGAGAACTCATCTTACCGAGGCGCAGATAGCGACTCTTATCTCTATGCTGGGTGACCTGTCACAATGGTCTCCAACGTTGTTGAGTCTTGATAATCGAGAAATCACTCAGCAGGTACTGACAGACCTTCTCGCAGAGGGCGAGATTAGAATCGTCCTGGTGACGGTCAGTGAATAGTCTCCCGACAGTTGGTTTCAGGACATACGCAATATCCACCAGCACTGGTGGATTGAAATCGAGGAAATAATGTTCAAACGAATATTACCCTTATTCCTAACAGTTTTGATATTTGGTGTCTGCGCGAGTGATTTACATGCCAGCGCTTCAAAAGCTATCGCCCTGACATTGAAGGTAACCGGTGATGTGGATCTCCTGAAAGAGGGTGCTGACAAAACAGCGCCGCTCAAATTCGGTACACCTCTCGATGATGGAGACCGGATAAAAACCGGCAATGACGGATTTGCAATCCTTATCTTTGCCGATGATAAAAGTCAGATCAAACTTCGTCCCAATACCGAGGTTGTAATCAACGGCAAACGTGACGCCCAGTCAAATATCGCCAAGCGAATTACCATGGAAGTCGGCGAGATATTTACCAGGATTGATAAACAGAGAGGCTCGTTTGAGGTCGTTACACCTACTTCGGTGGCATCGGTGAAGGGAACTGAATTCTGGATGGTGGTTCACGAAGACGGCACTACCGAAGTACTGACCATAAGAGGTCTGATCGAGTTGATGAATCGCATCTCCGGCAAGATTGTGGATGTATCTTCAGGTCAGCACGGTATTTCAGATCCACAGGGAGGCAATGAAGTCAACCCGACTAATCCTGCTGATATTCCGGAGGAACCTGAGGATCGAGATGTCGATATGCCTCATACACTGTTGATACAGGTTCAGGATCCAGATGGTCGAACGCGCACCATTATAATCCAGTATTTTGAAGGAGCGGAATAGTTCACAGTTTTTCACTTTAATGGGTGGCGCGCTATTTATTGCACGTGATTCACTATTTGGAGGAAGCTTGTTCCAACGCAGATTGGCTGCACTTATATCACGAGACATCTCTCCGCAGTTACCGGGGGGGGGATTAAGGAGGGAGGTAGGCGACAGTGGGGCAGACATTCCTGTCTGCCACGTAATAACCAGTTTGAGTTATGCTCATGGATTATCACTGATCTGCCTGTTGGTTTTCATAGCAACGGCTGGAAGTTTGTCGGCGCAGGAGGTTAATATCCTGCACAGTCCGGTCATAAGCGTTACTGCAGGTCAAGCCATTGAGATCGATGCTGCCATTGAAGGCAGTACTGAACCTGTAATAGAGGGTCGTATCTATTACCGTGTATCGGGTCAGGAGGCGTATGTTTATACCGAAATGCTGGTGACCCAGTTCAATCTTACCGGATCAATTCCTGCAGTTGCAGTAACCAGTGATTATATCGAATACTACATCGAGGTTTACCTGCCTGATAATCTTAAGTTGATTTATCCGCCCAATGCACCTTCCGTCGATCCCTTACATGTAACAATTCGTCCGATTGGCGCTGGTGAAGCCGACGGTGAACCGGCGGTTATCGTGCTCAGTCCTGCTCCGGGATCGAGTATCACCGGTGATCAGACACTCATTGCGCTATCACTGATGCAGCATATCCGACAGATGAATCCCGACAACCTGAGAATCATGGTCGATGGTTATGACCTTACTGGTCGAGCCCAGGTGAGTGAAGATATGATCACGCTTGTAGCTGAAGGAATGAAATCCGGCGAGCATTATATCGCGCTGTACATGCTCGAAGACGATCAGAAGCATAAACTGACCGGGTGGAGTTTTATGATTCGGTCAGTCGAGGAAGCGCGCATAACTGCTTCAAGGATCAGGGGCAACCTTGCCGCAAAATATGATCATGAGGAGATTGGTGGAAAGACCAGGAATATCACCGCGATTGACGGTAGATTTAACGGCAGAATCAGTGAGTTTGACTGGGCGGGCAAACTGTACTTTACGAGTCTCGAAAGAGGATATCTCCAGCCTCAGAACCGTTTTCTCGGATCCGTACGCTATGGACCGGTAATCCTGCGTGCCGGTGACATCCAACCCCAGCTTTCTGAGTTCACTTTATGGGGAGCACGGACGCGCGGCGCTCAGTTTGCACTCCGAACCCGATCCGTGAACCTGGATTTGGTCTGGGGATTTCTTCGTCGTGATATTGAGGGTTCGTACACCACGATAGATGACATCATCACCAATCCCGATAAAGGAACCGTTGATACTCTGGAAGTTGACGTTATTACTCCAGGTACTTATTCTCGCAGGGTGCTGGCGCTCAGATCGGGATTTCCACTTTGGAAGAACGCTTACTGGAATATAAACCTGCTGAAAGTTAAGGATGATGCAGGTTCCATCGATTACGGGCTTGGACCGGCAGATAATCTGGTTCTCGGCACCGACTTGAAGATGGTTTTTGATAATCGGCGTATTATATTCACCAGCGAAGTGGCATTAAGCCTTTACAACAGCGATATTTCCGGCGGACCGATGGACGAGGCGAAGAAGCTGGAATCTATTATTGTAGTGAACCAGTTCTTTGAACCGATGCCTTCGAACGATGCGATTCTACAGGACGATATCTCCGCGTTCGATTTGACCAAAGAAATCTTCCAGGAATTGCTGGAATCCGCCACAGCTCACCGCACCAGCCTGACGTTGAACTATTACAAGAACGAACTGAGATTGGGATACAAGAACGTGGGACGCAGTTTTAATTCTCTCGGCAGCCAGACCGTGTTGACCGATTTGAAGGGATTTTCCATTCAGGATCGAGTCAGACTTTTCGGTAATCGTATTTATCTTAATGCAGGTTACGAGAATTACCGGGATAACATCAACGACCGCAATGAGACAACTACGAAAAGGCACATACTGAGAGGGGGTATCGCTTATTATTCCCCGCCTTCATATCCGAACGTAAACTTCGGTTACAGGATGCACAGCAGGAAGAATGATGGAACAATATACACTTACACGCTTCCCGATGATTCATTGGTCGCTATTGACGACAGAATCGAAAACGGCAATGCAAGTTACAACTTCGGATTAAGCCAGACATTTAATTTCGCTGGATTCAGCAATAATGCAGTTCTGATGTTCAGCAATTCAAAGACAACCGATCAGATCAACACAGAGGGTTACAACGATGCCAAAATGACCAGTGTCAGTATCAGTCTGAGAACACGCAAAGGCGCCAGGTTGGAGGGTAGTACCGCATGGCGCATGTTGCAGCAGGTATCGGTTAAGGGTGACATGGTTATCGATTATAATACTCTCAACCTCAACACGCGGTACATGCTGACTCCTGACCAGTTATGGGTTTCTGGTGGGATCAATATGACAATAGCTGATGGCAGTAACACGGAAGTCAACCCCAAGCCCACCGATCCAGCTGACGCATCGGAAGAGGAACGTGAATTGAAGATCGACTACAATCGTCTGCGTTTTAATCTGGGAGTCGAATACCATCTCAGCGATGTGCATCAGTTCCGTTTGAATACGTATAAGGTTCTGTATGAAGACAACGGTTACTCCAGATACTGGGATGATGAATATGTGTATAACAAGGATAAAGATGGTTTCATCAAGCATGATGACCTGGTTGCCAGGCTCGGTTACATATACAATTTCTGAATAGGAAAGTTAGTCTTGTCGAACATAAGTGGGGAGAGTGGTTGGCAATGCCTCTCTCCCCATTTCTTTAACTGTGGACAGTCGATAATCCATGAGCAAGAATTCCACGAAAAACAGGATTGATTTCAGGGCATGGATTCAAGGTGCTTTGATTGTCATCGGCGTGGCATTCTTTGCATTCCTCATCTCTCTGACAGATATCTTTGAAGGATTAGGGCTTAAGCTCTATGACAAGTCTTTCCTCTGGCGGGGGACTATTTCTATAGGAGGCAGTTCAGGGGTAGAAAATCTTCAACCCTTACGAGACAGCCCCGAGATCGTTGTTGTTGCCATAGATCAGGAAACCGCTGACAGCCTCTCCTTTCCCTTCAATCGAATCTACTATGCTCAACTCATCGGCAAGCTGAACGAACTCGGTGCAAGAATAGTTGTTCTCGATATTGATTTTTCAAGCAGGAGCATTATTCCCGAGTCGGATTCAATATTCTACCGGGCAATTGAGGAAGCCGGAAACGTGATACTTATGGGTAAGATATCCATGATTTTTCACCATGGATTGAAAGAACCAATTGCCGAGATAAAACATCCGGTTAAGGAAGTTGCTCCGGTTGATTGTCCCTGGGGACTGGCTAATGAGATCATCGATCAGGACGGAGTCACCAGACGGTATGTACTCTACCTCAGCTTGAACGATAAGATTTACCTGTCTCTTGGGATGAAGATATACTCTCTCTTGTTTGGATTAGAGAATGAAATACCCGGTTTCAATTCAGCAGGTGAGCTTGAATATGGGGATCTCGTTATCCCCCGTTCCGGTCCGAGTGACTATTTTATAAATTACTACGGTCCTGCAGGCACTTTTCCGACTTATTCCTTTTACTCTGTTGTGCAAGGTGATTATGACTTCGATGATCTGCTGGCGGGACTTTCACCTGAAGAAGTTGAACTGCTGACTGCGTCCGGGATGGCAGATATTCTTTCAGAGAGCCCGTTCAAGGATAAGATTGTACTGGTGGGCGCTTCTGCTGAAGACCTGCAGGATAACAAAATAACGCCTTTCTTTGACTATCTTGAGGTGGGCGACACTAAGCGAGAGCGTCGCAGGACTCCCGGTGTGGAAGTTCATGCCAATGCACTGCAGATGCTGATTGACGGAAGCTATATAAAACAGATTGATATCAGATGGATAATTCTCGCAGTAGTCATCATCAGTCTGCTTATCTATCTCAACGGGAGACTAAAACGGCAATGGCTGGCATTTTTGATTATTATCTGCCTGCTTGTTCTTATTTCGGGAGGAGGTATCTGGCTGTTTATCAAACAGGGGATATGGTTCAACGAAGTTCCGCTGCTCCTGGTGGTATTTATTGGTTATCCCACCAACCTCGTTTACCGTTTTGTTCTTTCCCAACGTGAGAAGGCGATGATCCGCGGGATGTTCTCACAGTACGTTCCAAAGAAGGTTACCGATGCATTGATTGCCAACCCGGACCTGATGAAGTTAGGCGGTGAACGACGACGCATGAGCGTACTTTTCACTGATGTTGCCGGTTTTACGGCAATATCAGAGAAACTCCCACCGGAAGAACTGGTCATGTTGCTGAACGAATACCTTACAGCCATGAGCCAGGTAATTGCCGACAACGACGGCATAATCGACAAGTATGAGGGTGACCTGATAATGGCTGAGTTCGGGGCTCCTTTATGGTTTGAAGATCACGCTGTACGTTGTTGCCTCGCAGCGCTCGGTATGCAGAGGTTGCTTTCGGAGATGCGTCGGAAATGGAAGACTGAAGGCAGGGATGAACTCTACAGCCGTATCGGTATCAACACCGGTGAGATGAGTGTCGGCAACATGGGTTCCAAGCAGTTGTTTGACTATACGGTGATGGGGGATTCGGTAAACCTGTCAAGCCGCCTGGAAAGCGCCAATAAGAACTACAATACGTCTATTATAATCGGGTATGGAACATGGCTGGATGTTCACGAGAGTTTTATCACCAGACCGTTGGATTTCTTACGTGTTAAGGGAAAGAATGAACCGGTTGAGGTGTTCGAACTGATAGGAGAAGATGAGTCTGATCTGATACAGACAAAAAGTAAGATACTTGAGATCTATAATCAGGGAATCGCTGATTTTCGTAACCGTCAGTTTGAGGATGCCGGGAAACTCTTCGAAAAAGCGCTGGAAATCGACTCACAGGATGGACCGTCCAAGGTCTATTATAACCGATGTGAGGTGCTGATTGCCCAGCCACCGGCTGAAGACTGGGATGGCGCATATACTTTAACCGAAAAATAGATTGGGAGGACAGATGATTGAGAAAAACAGTAAAAAAGTAATAATAGATCCATCCGACGAGACGTCGGTTTCCGGGAGTTCGATTCCTGTCGAATGGTTGCAGATAAGTTTCAGCAAAGAGAAACGTGTTTCTGACACCCGGCGGATTCTATCCAACCTGCCGTTGTTTGAGAACCTTTCGATGCGGCAGTGGCGGGAACTCTCTGATCTATTTCATAAACGCACATTCACCAAAGACGAGATTATTTTCAAGAATGGAACACCCGGTCTTGGAATGTATGCCATTATCGATGGTTCAGTAGCGGTATATGAAAATGAAGACGGAGTAGATGTTGAAATTGCAAGACTTGGATCGGGAGATTTCTTCGGGGAGATGTCGCTGGTCGAGGAGGTTGAACGCAGCGCCACGATTGTCGCTCTTGAAACCACCAGGTTGATAGGAATATTTCGACCTCAACTAAAAGACCTGATGCATCGTCGTCCGCAGCTTGGACTGATAATAATCGAAAGACTGGCGCGGATTCTGACCAGCCGTTTGCGTGAAGCTGATCATCGTCTGGCAATGTACAAGAGGAAACTGAGCAATGGGAACAAGTAAGAACGAACAAGGATAGACAGGATGAGCATGATTCTGATATTTTTATCTTGAATTCACTGCACATCCTTGTTAAATAAGGGACAGCAATAATGAATCCGTCTGTAACCGACACCAACCCGATCTATCGGCGAATCTTTCTGGTGACCATCTTTCTGGTCGTGCTGCTGGCTTTCATTCTATCGTTTCATCTGATCAGCGATCTGCTGGTAGTTCTGATCATTTCTGTTATTCTAACTTACGTATTCAAACCCTGTGTAGCATATCTCGAACATCGTGGTGTTCACAGGGTTATTTCTATTGTGAGTATTTTTGTCCTTGGGCTGTTGCTACTGGCGTTTGGAGCATGGTTCTTTGTTCCAATACTTATCGAGGAGGGAGCGGCGCTTATTGACCGTCTGAAGAGCTATGATTTCGTCCAGCTTCATTCAGAGTTTGTGAGATTCCTCGATACCAGGCTGCCTGTGCTCTCAGGATTGATTTCCATGGAACCCGATCAGGCTCAGGTTTGGCTTGATCGAATATCCGCTGCGTCAACCACTTTTCTCCAGCAGTCTCACAAATTTCTGGCTGGTGCGATTAATATCATCGCCCTCGCCACACTTGTCCCGTTTCTTACTTTCTTTTTCCTCAAAGACGGTTCAGTGTTCATGAAGAGATTCATTGAGAAGATTCCCAACCGTTATTTTGAAATGACACTGTCTCTGGCATACAGAATCGACCGGCAGATGGGTAATTACATCCTCAGTGTACTGGTTGAATCTGCGGTTATCGGTGTTATGACATGGGTGGCTCTCGAGATACTTGGCATCAAATTCGCCATAGTTTTGGGGTTACTCAATGGGCTTCTGAACAGCATTCCTTTTTTCGGTCCGTTTATCGCATATTTTCCCATTCTTCTCGTTGTTCTTATTACCAGCGGGGACGCTGCAGTGTCGAACATGATATGGACGATGGTTATCCTGATCGGAGTGCAGATAATAGACAATGTTTTTGCAAAACCGCTGCTCATCTCTCGTTCTGTCAATATTCACCCGGCAACGGTGCTGCTGGCGGTGCTGATTGGTGGGAAGCTTGCCGGAGCGCTTGGTATGTTCATCGCTGTTCCTGTCTATGCGATTATAATGGTTATCATCATTGATTCATACGATCACCTGAAGCGATATAAGATTTTTTAAATCACAATTGATTCAGCGAACCGCTGTGCATACACTGAATAAACAGACAAAGGCGTATCTTTACACAATCGCTACCGTTCTGCTCTGGTCAACTGTCGCTTCAGCTTTCAAGATCACCCTGCGAGAGCTGGATTATATCCAGTTGCTGTTCTTCGCATCACTGGCGTCGCTGTTTTCTCTGTTTGTTGTACTTCTACTGCAGGGCAAAGTCACCCAGCTTTTCAGAATCGATTGGAAGGGCTTTCTGTATTCGGCTTTGCTGGGATTACTGAGCCCGACCCTTTATTATCTCGTCCTGTTCAGAGCTTACGATCTCCTGCCGGCTCAGGAAGCACAACCGCTCAACTGGACCAGGCCCATCACCCTGGCAATCCTCTCAGTACCACTGCTCGGACAGAAACTCCCGCTCAGGTCTTTATTCGCAATCCTCATAAGTTTCTGCGGTGTTCTGATCATTGCCACCAGGGGCAACCTGACCAGCTTGGAGTTCACCCATCTCACCGGTGATCTGTTGGCAATCGGCAGTTCGGTGCTGTGGGCAACCTTCTGGATATTCAACGTCAGGGACAAGCGCGATCCGGTTGTCAAACTGTTCTGCTGTTTCCTCTTCGGTTGTCTGTACAACAGTGTCGTGGTCGCCCTATTCTCTGATTTCTCCATACCTTCACTTAACGGGATGATTGGCGCTGCGTATGTGGGGCTTTTTGAGATGGGGATCTCTTTCGTGTTGTGGTTGAAAGCGTTAAGTCTGTCACGAAACAGCGTTTCAGTCGGTATTCTGGCGTATATTACCCCGTTTCTCTCGCTGGTGTTGATTCATTTCGTCCTCGGCGAGGCGATTATGTTCACATCTATTCTGGGGCTAACGCTGATTGTTGCCGGAATAATTATACATATTCGTTCCGAACGCGTGAAGAATGTGGAAGCATCCGGTGGGGTTGTCAGGGGGTGAATTGACTGAAAGGGGAGCGAAGAACCGAAACTGTTTTCAACGTTCTCATATTGCATAACGTAAATCTGTTAGTTATATTAATATGAGTGAAGTAATGTTCATTAAAAAGGTAAAGCAATCTATGCATAAGGAGAAGTATCATGAAACGGTTTTGCAGGTATTTGTTTATCGCAGCAGTTTTTTCGTTCACAGCCTACCCTACACCCCACACTTTATCAGCAAGAGTCATCAACATCCCAGATGATGAAGAGACCATCCAGAGCGGCATCGACGCCGCCGAGGATGGGGATACCGTGCTTGTCCAGCCGGGAACCTACTACGAAAATATCAACTTCGAGGGAAAGGCGATTACCGTTGGCAGTCTATTTCTGACAACAGGTAACGAAGCCTATATTGATTCCACGGTCATCAACGGCGACAGCAGTGGATGTGTTGTATTGTTTGAGAATGGTGAGAGTGAGAATACTGTTTTAACTGGTTTCACCATCACTAATGGTTCCGGTACGATATCTGGAAGGTATTTAAGAGGGGGTGGTATTTATTGCAATGAAGCTTCTCCAACGATTGAGGCTTGTGTTATACGTGATAATTTTCTATTGGAGGTTGATGGTATTTTGAATGGGCAAGGAGCAGGAATCTGCCTTTATCGTCATTCCGACGCATTGATTACTAATTGCAGAATTACAAATAACATCAATCATTTTTATACAGGTGATGGTGGTGGGATTTATTGCTATTTTTCTAGTCCTCTTATAACCAATTGTACCATTGAGGATAATTCAGCACCGAATCACGGTTATGGTGGTGGGTTGTATTTTTGGTATTTCCGAAGTCATCCGGTGATAGAGAACTGCGTTATTAACCAAAATGAGGCTGGCAGCGATGGCGGAGGATTAGTAGTTTTTAATCGAATGGAAGTGACAATAAGAAACACGATCATCAGTCGGAATAGAGCAGGACGATCACACGGAGGCATCGACTGTTCTGCATCCTCAGTGTTAATCCTTGAAAACTGTACCGTGTTTGAAAATGAGGGTCATGGTGGGGCGTTATTGCTGGCAGGTGATCGGGGAGAGTTACGCGATTGTGTTATTTTCGGAAATGAAGGAGGTGGTGTAACATTTTGGGCATCAGAAGGCACTCTTGAACGATGTCTAATTTTTAATAACACATCTGTTTCCGGTGCTGGAGTTTATTGTTATGGTAACAGTTGTTCTTTAATAATGCTGGGGTGTACTATTGTGTATAATTCAGCGGAAGAAACAGGTGGTGGTATCTTCGCACGCTCCGGAATTGATGTCTCAGTGGTAAATACAATTCTCTGGGGAAACGAGCCAAACGAAGTAGGATTTGATGACTGGGAAAACCAAGGTTCTATTTCGTTTTCTTATTCACTTATTGACGGCGGGATGGATTCAATCGATACCACAGGTCAGGATCAAGTATTTTGGCTTGAGGGCAACATCGACGAAGACCCACTTTTTGCTGATCCTGACAACGACGACTTCCACCTGACCGCCGAATCCCCCTGCATCGACGCTGGTGACCCCGAATTCGACCTTGACCCCGACGGCACAATCACCGACATTGGAGCGTTCTACTTCCATCAGAGAGACATTGAAATAGAACCCGAAACGATCTCATTCGAGACCCCCGGAACCCCCGACAGCGCTGCCGTAACCATCCGCAACATCGGACTGACCGCACTGACGATCACTTCTCAATCGATAACTCCCGACGACTCACCGTTCAGCATAGGCAATAATGACGGCGAATTCGAGATCGAACCTGATGGCGAGCATATCACATTGGTTCGCTTTGAGCCCGATATGGCTGGCGAATACGAGGCTGTCCTGACCATCGAGTCCGACGACCCAGACGAGGAGGCGGTCGAGATATTGCTACGCGCTGTCTCTACGGGAATCGAGGATGATAAGTCGCTTAAACCGCTTGAATTCGGCATCGCGGGAGTTTACCCCAACCCGTTTAATTCGCAAGCCCTAGTCCGTTTCAGTGTACCTTTTCCCGCTGATGTGACAATGAAGATTTACGATATATCCGGCAGGGAGCGAGCGACCTTGTAAGCGGTCATCTGCAGGCTGGAGTTCATTCACAATTATTCGACGGAACTGAAATGCCGACGGGTACTTATCTTGTGGAGATGAGATCGGGGGGGAACAGGTCGGTGGATAAGGTGGTGTTGATTAAGTAGTACCTGTTGAAAAACTCTCTGCTGTGTCATTCCCGCGCAGGCGGGAATCCAGACAAGTTATTTATTTCATAGATTCCTGCCTTTGTAGGAATGACAGTTTATTACTATTTTCGCGAAATAAATGACTTTCTCAACAGAAACTACTTAGTTAACACTCCCTAATCCAGAGGTAACATCGCAAGTTATTGAAAAAGTATTACAAGCTCGTGCCGCAGGGTGTCCTCACCCTGCGGTCATTTGTACTGACTTTCGCTGCAGGGTGGGGACACCCTGCAGCACATGAGTTATACTTAGGGTTAACCCTCTCCGAATTTCCCCTCCAATCTTTTCTTTACAAGCTCGACAGCCTTCTCAGAACTGTCAATTCCGATCCATTTTCGCGAAAGAGCCTGTGCCACAACGAGTGTTGTGCCGCATCCACAGAACGGATCAAGGACAATATCTCCCTTACAACTTGATGATTCGATAATCCTCGCAAGGAGAGCCTCAGGCTTCTGAGTCGGGTAGCCGACTCTCTCATGCGCCATATTGTTAATTGTAGGTATATTCCAAAAATCAGGAGCTTTCTTAAACTGTCCCTTCATCTTTTGAGAAGTTGCCGGGATTTGTACAGCCTCGAAATAATGCCCGTTCTGTTCTCTGGAATACCAGAGGATATCGTCATGTTTGCGGGGCCAATAACGAGGTGAACTTCCACCAAGACCGTAACACCAGACGATGCAGTTGAGGAAGTTCTCAGCTCCGAAAACGGCATCCATCAGCAGTTTGAGATATGCACTGGCGCGCTGATCGCAGTGAATGTAGATTGAACCGCTGTGCTTTAATGTTCGACGGAGTTCAACGATGCGCGGCGCCATCATCAGCAGGTATGCGAGCATACCGCTCTCACCGGTTATTCTCTTCAGGGCAGGGAAGAGCTGAGATAGTTGACCGTCAGTCTCACTGGTTATCTTATTGAATGCTTCAACAGCGGAATCGTTCCAGCGCCAGGTGTCATCAAAGACCTGTTCATTTCCGGAGTCTATCGTATTGGTTTTCTTTCCGGGTAGAACATTATAGCAGCGATTACTGTTAAAAGGCGGATCCATATAGATCAGATCGACCGATTTATCGGAGAAGTATTTTTTGAGAATAGTGAGGTTGTCTCCATGGAAGAGCCTGCTGCTCGAATCGGATTTCATTGAACCATTCCCATGAATAGCGCATTCAACACCGCCGAACAGATAAATATGGTTCCAACCGCACCGGCTGCTCGCTGCACACTGACTCCATAGATAACCGACATGCCGATACTCATAAGAATGGCTTGCCAGATCAGGAAAAAATCCATCACAACCAGAACGTTGCTGAGATATGATCCTACAACTTCGGGTGTGAGGAGGAGTGACAGGTTTGTCGGCAGACTCCAGTCTGAATTAATGAGTTTTAACGGGATACTCAACAGTTTCGCGAAACTGTTTATCATCGAAGTCCAGACGAACATTGACAGAACTCTTGAGAAATCAATCCATTTATTAAAGCCTAATCCGCCTATCATGTAGAGGATCACCGAAACGCCAGCCATTCCGAGAATCATTACAACAGCTGCGGAGATGACTTCAGCGATTGCCAAATATGGTGCGGCATGCGACAGCATCTCGATCTGCCGGTCGATTTCAGAAGTTCTCTCGATTTTCATCTCTTCATACCATTCATACAGGTTGGCAGAGGAGTATCTATCGATGATATCCGGCAGCATGGTAAGTTGAAAACCGATGAAGACGATAACAACGATGATGGCTGGAGCGATGAAATCCAGCTTTCCGGTGAGGCGAGAGAAGGTCCGGCGAGGCGCCAGTACGATCCCCGCTGTCCTGGCAATGAGGAGTTCTAACTGGCTGTTAACTCTTGCTGATTGTGAATTATGGGTCATTATCACGAATCGTCAGTTGGGAACTTAAAACCGCGATCAATTCTGCGGCGCATCTTCGACCTGTTTTGGATTTCAAGTTTAAGTGTTTCAATATCAGTGTTTAATACTTCATCCTTGATCTTGATCAGGAATAACCTCGCCGCTTCGTAATTGTTGGGGATCCTGCCGTCCAGAATGACATCCTCAATTCGACCTTTGAGCGCTCCGACCAGAGGTCCTTCCTTGATGTTGCAGATTTCGATAATTTCCTCACCGCTCACAGGAGATTGGAAACAGCGTATCTTATCTCGAGCCTGGACGTCCTTCATACGGCGGGACATCTCGTCAAAATTCGCCAGGTAGCGGTCAACAAGTTTCGGATTGGCGGTGGTAATGTCTGCCCGACAAAGGATAAGCTGATCCTCAAGGTCTTCGCCGGCTTCGAACATCAACCTCCTGATGGCGCTGTCGGTGACACCCTCGGATGTCAGGTTAACCGGACGCATGTGAAGTTTAACCAGTTTTGTCAATCGTTCGGTATTCTCCCTGCCTATCTTGAGCCTGCGACCGATCTTTCCTGCGATTCTCGCTCCGATTATCTCATGTCCGTGAAATGTCCAGCCCTGGTTCGGATCAAGCTTCTTGGTCTTCGGTTTACCAATGTCATGCAGTAATCCGGCAAATCGAACTACTGGATCACTGCTGTTTTCAGACACATTTTTCAAGACTTGCAGCGTATGTTTCAGGATGTCTTTATGATGGTGTCTGCCAACCTGTTCGACGCCCTTCATTGCCATAACTTCGGGTAATATGAACTTCATCAGACCGCTGTCAATCATGAGTTTCACTGCTCGTTCCGCATTTTCAGCGCCAAGCAATCCCCAGAGTTCCCTGCCTGTCTGTTCCGGATTAATTGATTTGATAAGTTCTGAATTTCGGCGTATGGATTGCCAGGTTTCATTTTCGATGTTAAACGATTTTTCAACTGCAAGACGAATAAGACTGAGCATGATTAAAGGATTGCGGTGAATTGCCTCATCGGGATCGCGTTTTATTCTCAGTACCCCATCTTTTTTTTCAATCAAGTCTTCAAAATCCATCGCTTCCAAAGATTTGTCCGACTTATTGTTATCGGAATTATAAATGATATTTTGAGAATTAATCTTGTTTATTTTCAATATTTTCTGCAACTTTCTTTAATCCTCTCCTGTGGAGTTTCTTCAATCTTTTGAGATCTTTTGATTTTCTATCGGCAACTTGCACGCTGATCTCAAGCGCCAGAGCTTCACCGGCAAGTCTCACTACCTCTTGCCAGTTGTTCAATTCTGCATTTGCAGTTGTCATGGCATGAAGGCAACTGATTTCATTGTACCTGTTATTACGCGATTCCTGTCTGACTGATGTAAGAATCTTCTTGTACGTCTCGATAGCTTCATCCCATCTCTTCAGTCCCATCCGGGATCTGCCGAGGCACCAGAGAAATGCTCGACTCTCCGGATATTGTTCGAGCAGTTCTTCAGCTATACTTAATGCGGTCTCATAATCTTCGCGGTATATCGCCAGCCAGGCGAGGTTTGACCTGGCGGCGAGCGCTGAGAATCTCCCTTTCTCAGCACAGATATGCAATAATCTCAAGCCTTCCTTCCTCCGGTCGGAAACCAGTCCGATGGTGCGGAGGATACCGGCGCGCTGGCTGCGCTGGTAATAATATACACCCAATCCAAGATATGCATCCCAGAAGGATGAATCAATTTTAACCGTCTCTTCGTACCAGGCTGCCATTTTAGCAGCCTTTGACAGCGTCTCCAAAGTTCTGCCATTCTTCATCGCTTTGAAGGATAAATATCCCATTGTAGATCCGAGATAGAACCTGACCCATGCCGAATCTTCTCCATTGTCTATCAGGCAGTTGCAGATCGATCTCACACTGTCGCATGCCAGGTTGAAAGCCGGATCGTCGAGTTCATCCTCGAAATCAATCGACCGGCTGCTGAGAACCGATGCACGCAGGAACCAGCCCTCGGGTGCATGCGGACGGCTATCGATCAGGCTGTCGGAGATGGAAAGAGCATCTTCATAACGTTCGGCGGTAATAAGAGAAACTACCCTTAAAGCGAGCGCAGAATCAAGTCCTTTGGCGACAGGTGCGGCGTAAATGTATGATATAAAACCTGAAAGTAGCGTTATCAGGGGGATTATTTTGTGATTGATTCTCATATTAAGATTTATAGAGTTGGATTATAGTCACCTTAACGCAGGCAGGGACGCCTGCCCCATCCGTTCACCTCGTAGCAACGAGTTGACCTGTTGTTTCTCCAGTAAGTTCTTCCGTCTCAAGTGGGATACCGGTTACAATCTTGACCGGACCGACATTTTCAGCATACCAGATCACCTGCCGTCTAACTCGCGTTGTTTTATTGGGATAATCGTCGATCCTGATGGACTCGATGACTGCCGTTTTGTCCCACTTTCCATAGGTTGTCACCACCCGGTCGCTGCCGATCAGTCGATACTTTTGACGTACATCTCCAGAGAATATTTTGTCACCCGAAACCGAGAATACGTTGTAATGGTAGTTGTGATTGTAATCTACTCCGATGTTGAGATTCGATGGCAGAACGATTCTCGCAGGTCTGAAATATGTACTGTCACCGTTCGCTGCAACGCGGTAGAGATGTTTCAATCCTTCGCTGTCCCACATATAAGCCGATCGGGAGACTTCAACAGTCTCATTCATAATTGTGGTGTCAACTACAATATACGTTGTGTATCCTTCTTCGTCGGTCATGTCGGTTACGCTCAACATCCCCTGCCATCTGTCTCCGCGGTTGTTCTCCCAATTGAATGACCAAGCACCACCTTCTCTGAAAGGGTAATATTCCTTCAATTGAATGCTGACAAGTGAATCATTCGTCTGTTGATCCTCAACTTTGCTGTCACAGCTCAGCATTAAACAGAGGATTAAAATGATTAATAGATTTTGTGAGAGCTTCAGCATGACATTAAATGATATAGTGCTTCTACAAAGTACATCCACTAATAATATAAACCTCTGATCTCAATGAGCAAGATATTTAAGCGATTTCCTTGCGGTGGAATGAGGTAGGTCTTATCTTTCACGGATGCAATCGCAAGTGAGACATCTCGAACCAGGCCGACCGGCGAGGAGTGGGCAGCTTATCCTTGAAAGACGCTACCGAATTGTCTCATCCATAACCGGCAGTGAGTTAGTTGATGCAAGGATGCTGGATATCGGGTGCGGTAACGGAGCACAGACTGTCTATTTCAGTTCTGTCTCGCGTCATCTGATTGGTTTGGATATTCTGCCTCCGGATGAAACTGCAGTAAAGGAAACGCCCGGTGAGTTTGACTTCGTCCGTGGTTCGGGAATGGAACTGCCCTTTGACGATGGCGTTTTCGATATTGTCACCTCTTTTGAAGTACTCGAGCATCTTCCGGATGACGAGAAAGCGGTTGCTGAAGCGATAAGGGTACTGAAGAGTGGGGGGATCTTATTCATTACAGTCCCCAACAAGTGGTGGATTTTCGAGTCGCATGGCGCGGTCATTCCGGGTGTGAACCTGATACCCTGGAATCGGGTGCCGTTTTTCGGATGGCTGCCGCGGCGAATACATGAGAGGTTCGCCCGAGCGAGGACATATACTATGAAACGCGCTCTGGAACTGGTCAGGGATAGAGGTTTCGACATCATCGACAACGGATATCTCACCGCACCGCTTGATGTGTTGAATGATACTGTGCTGCGACGAACACTCAGAAGAACGGTCTTCAAATCTGATAGAACGAGAATACCCTTTCTGGCTGTTAATCTATTTGTGGCTGTGAGGAAGTGTGAAAGTGAGAAAGTGTGAAAGTGTGAAAGTGTGGAAGTTATTAATCATGTCGATTTATACTTGTATAGACAATAGACAAATCGTCATTCCCGTGTATCTTTGTCATTCCCGCGCAGGCGGGAATCCAGACAAGTTATTGTAATTTTATGGATTCCGGCTTTCGCCGGAACGATAATATTAGATGAAATCCTTCATATCCGGTACATTTTCAACAAACACTATTTTATCAAAACCATCTTCTTCGTTGTCAAAAAATCTCCCGCTTTAAGCTGATACAGATAAATGCCGTTCGGCAGATCTGCACCATTCAAGGATCTCCGATGCGTCCCAGCATTCCGGTACTCATCAACAAGCCTCGCTACAACTCGCCCGTTCAGATCGAAGATTGTCAACCTAACGCTTCCAGATTCCTTTATCGAGTAACCGATGGTTGTCATACTGTTGAACGGATTGGGGAAGTTCTGAGAGAGCGACCATTCCAATGGATGATCCGATACGTCGATCAGTCCGTTGTTGCTGTCAACATTCAAGTACACCGGCAGCACTATTGACAACTCTGCTAACTCATCCTCGATAACAATCGCCCTCGAGTAATCGCCTTCTTCAAGCGTCCTTGTGTCTAAGGTTAGAGTCAATGTTGTATAATCCCCGGAGTTTACTGAACCGGTACGCGGTTCAAGATCAAGCCAGTCCGTGAAGCGGATGCGATTTTCAGATTGTTTCTTTCCGTTTGTTTCATGTGACTGCATGTTGGAATTATCTTCTATTAACAATCCAAGCGTTGCGGTGAATACGAACGGTCCTGTTCCCTCGTTCAGCAGTCTGATGAAGTACATCATTTTGTGATCCGACGCTAACTCCAGGTTGAGTTCATCCGGGTAGAGCCGGATTACCGGGTGGGTAAGATGCAGATCAACTTCGAGTGTGTCTTCGCCAAGTGTGTCTATTTGGGTACGAGCGCCTCGATAACCCTGTTTGATACCGTCAAACCTTAGCGATGGCAGTCCGTACAGCCCGACAAGTTCAAACTCACCATCATCTCCCGATTGAGAGACGGCTTCGAAACCATACTCAGAATACGCCTTTATTTCAACGCCTGTAAGTGGCTCATCGGTTTCTGCATCGTAAACCGTCCCGAGTGTTATGCCTCTTGAATAGGGAGGTGTTGTGGTGAACATGATTGCCATCCGGTTTCTCAATCTGGCAGCGGCGGGATGATAATAATTACGGAAGGTGTAGCCTATGCCGGTTTTTCCATCGGGGCTTGAGATTCCCACGGATGCGTAAGGAATTAAGCCCCAGCCGGGAAGATTCTGAATATACTTGTATATAAAGAGAATTTTGTTGTCACCGGTTGCAGTCGGGTGGTACTCCTCGTCGTAGATTATTGCCTGGAAAATAAATCTGTTTTCATCATCACCATCAAGATGAACATTGTACCATTCAATGATAAACATGTGCTGCGCCTCAAAGTGATAGTACACAACAGCAGGATCACCACCACCAGCAATGCTTAAATCGCTCCAGAACGGTGCGATCATACCCATCGGACCGGCAATCGACAAATCCAGTGGATAATTCTCAGAATTCACCATCCTGAGCTGATCGCCGACTCCAAGGAAACCATTTGTTCCGACGGTAATCCGATCAAATTCCTCACCATAAAAGTTGAATGTGAACGGCAGATCGAGCACTACGGTAGAGTTAATCGGGTTATCTTCAAATTCTTCGATGACTTCACCTGGTAGTTGAGGCATATCGTCATCCGGGCAGATCTCAAAAAAGAAGTAGCGGGGAGCATGCTGCCAGTTGTCTCTATCGCTGTTGTCATAGCAGTAATAACCGTAGGTATCAGGTCCGATTGGATCGCTCGACTCCGGTTCAGGCAACTGCAGGTTGAACCAGGCAGTATCAATCGGATTCTCACCAATGTAGAAAACAACCGCCATACTGATTTTATTGCCGGGAACGGCGAATTCACGGCTGGATACTATAAAGTTGTTCCCGTCTGCAGTGGCAGTTGAATCGACACCAATGGGAGGATAGTTCGCCTCGTCATCCAGTATTAGTATGTTAAAATCCTGTGCCAGCAGGCGAGCACTGATCTCCGGGACATCGATTCGCCCATTGTTGATTACCTCGAGGTTCAGATCGCGAGCATCATACGAGACAGTGTTTCCACCCTCGATTGAGACGATCTCAAGATCGGGTCCCCAGACGTCGAGCCTGATTATCGAGCGCCAGATGAAACCGGTTGAGGTGAAATCAACGAACAGTTCCGGTTCGCAACCGTCCGGACAGGCTGAATGTACCTCGATGGCGATACTCTCATTGCCTTGAGCGCTCTCACCGTGTGCAATATCACCGAATGTGACGAGGCTGTCGGTTATGTTGATGTACGGTGATCTGCTGCTTACGATTGCCTGTACGTCCATAACATCCACGTCTGAGCCGAAGTTTGCAGCGGTCAGTTCCAGTTGGATGGTTTCGCCGGGGTTGATATTCCCGTCGTTGTTGCCTCCGTTTGAGTCATCGATTGAATAGTCCGATATGGCAATAAAAGCGGACTCTTCCACGATCTCGATTTCTTCACGGAGGGGATAGATGTCTCTTCCTGTAACAGTCAAGAACATGGTTCCAGTTTCGAGTTGCGTATTCAGAGGCAGTCTGACCTTGCCGGATGCATCTGTCTGTCCGGTGATTCCGTATTCAGGCTGCCAGGCGTGGTAGTCTTCCGGTTCGGGATATTCACCGGGGTAGTATAATGTCACCTGGGCGCCTGAGACCGTCTCATCACTCTCTTCGAGGAAGACGGTTATCTCTACATGGTCGGCGCCGGGGGAGAGGGTGACAGGAAATCTCGCCTCTACAATACGCGGGACACCGATCCAGGGCTGGATACCCGGATCGCCGTAGAGGTCGGTGTCGGTCTCATATTGACGCCGTAACTCTTCCACGTCTTCCATACCCCGGAAGATGGTGGGGAAGATGATTCCAGCAAAAGCTCTGCCCCAGCCGAGAGTCATGTCATGGATCATAACTCCTTTGATGATGCCCAGCCAGATTGCATTATTATACACCGTCCCCCCCCTGCCCCAGCCGGTAATCATTGCAACGGGACCTTTCAGGTTATCTCGGTTGCCGGTTCTGAACATGTTGTTCATGGCGAATTCACCGTGACCGGTGGTGGTGATGAATATCGGGAAAACACTGTTGTTTTCGACGCCCAGGAAATGATCCTCCCAGTAGCGGATTTCAGCCCTGCCGATCATGATGCTCATGCCGTCGTTGAACCACTCAGCCAGTACAGGTCCAATTATATTTCCACCATCATCTCTTTCTCCATCAGTCTCCTGGATCCTGATCTCGGAAAAGCCGCGATTGCTTAAGACCTGTTCACCCCACCTGACAGTGAAAACCAGACTCGGGGTCCAGTCCGGACCCCAACGCTGAGAGAAGACGCCCGCTTTTTCAAACCAGTCGCTGTCCTCAAGCCTGGGGGAGGATTCATACGACAGCGTTCTGACGATGGCGAGTTCTATCATATCACGTGTGCCGGAACCGAACCGACCGACAGCCACGTCGGGCAGATGGTCATCGCCTTCGAGCAAGCCGTAGATATAATCGGCATGGGCGGCGTTGTCGGGTAGTGAGGAATTACCACGAAAAGAAACCAGGCACCAGGCAGATGGCTGTGTATCACCGAAAATTCTGTCTCCGAGCAGAACGATATGATCGAACGGATCGATGCCCTGATCGAGATATTCATCGTAAAGTCCCTGAATGTCCGCTTTTATACTATCTGCTGAGGAGCGGGTATCCTCGTGAGAATACCTCAGGATGTCAACCTTGTATCCCGCTTTTCGTTTCCATTCGATAAACTGTCTGGCATAGACCAGGCAGCTATCGTGTGCGACGATCAGATAATGTGCGACGTGGTCTCGATCTTCTTCCGGTTGATCCCTGAGGAGCAGGTCGTCATTCAGCGCCAGAGAACGGATCGTTTTCATAAATTCAGGGCTGCGGTTGGCTCGACGTCCCGTATATTGAACCGGATTAACCGGATCATCGTCGGTAAAGAGGATATCTACATCGATCTTGTCATGGTGGATATATTCTCCCGTTCGGGGATCATACTGGAGAGGGTAAAAGGTCACCAGGATCATCCTAACGCCGCGCAGTATTGCCGGTTGACCCATCACCACCGGTTGAGCGGGATATAAACCGGTGACGGATTTATCCTGATATGAGCGAGGCGGCGGGAGGTTTTTCAGACGTTTTGTTCCTTCACTGTTTACATTCAGCCTGACGCCGCATCGGGGAGGGATTACCACGTACTTCGAAATTGCGGGAAGAGTAATGCGATTTTCGTTATCATACAGGGCATTCAGATTGGTGGCATCGAATGATAGGCTGACACTGTGAGCGTCAGAACCGTTGACAATTATATGATTGTCTGCGTCAACCTGCGGAGTGGCATACAGATGCGACAATGCAAAGAGCGTTGTGAGAAGCAGAGCTATCAGAGCCTGGTGATGTTTCATTATGCCTCCTTTGCGATCGAGAAGTGTTGAATTCCGAAGAGATTTCTTGTTAAGTATTTATTCAGTTCCTGTCGATAAAGTGTTATTTTGTCATTCCCGCGCAGGCGGGAATCCAGACAAGTTATTGTTATTTTATGGTTTCCTATTTCGTTAGAATAAAGATATAATGTAATATGAAATAGATCTGAACTTTATCAACAAGTATCTATTAAATATAAGAACAGAAAACCGAATATAAAAATGGAATCTTGTTCAATCGCTGGAGTTTGCGATCTGTTGAGAGTGAAATGCCCTTTAACAGTACGGAAAATGACTTGCATGAGAATCGATTTGTGATTATATTACATTCTTTATAATATTTGGTTTGTTAGTATCTAAATCCCAGAAAAACAATGCCGCTTTAGCTCAGTTGGTAGAGCAACGGACTGAAAATCCGTGT
>JABMRV010000162.1 GCA_013202285.1 bacterium
CAAATCCTGCCCCCGCTACAGGTGATAAAGAAGACCGATACTGGAGAGTGTCGGTCTTCACTTTTTGCACACCATTTCGTGCATGTGATGCATACCCCGTTTCCTATAATAAAGAACACCAAATCAACAAGTTTTAGATGCTATATTATTAAGCACTTCAGAAACACTCAAAATCATTCATATTTTACCAAGCGGTCAAAACTGCTTATTTCGGATTTTATTTTTTCGCAGACGTCAGTTTGATGATAAAATATAGCGCATATAATGCGCTTTTGATTTATCACTTTTTTTACCACTGTAATTCTACATTGAGTGTATATCCACTTTTCTTCTCAAATTCTTTCGCTCCCGGCAATAAAATAAACTCAACCTTGCCTATTTGGTTTATAGGATCAAGTTCGATCCGTTTCAAGAACGCCCTCAGGAACAGACGCTTCTCTTCAATCGACCTTTCAATGAAGGTTGTTTTGAACTCCCCTACCAGTTCGACCGCTTGATCTATTAGGCGACCAACCTCGATCTTCTTCGCACCTGCAGCCTCCAGTTCCAGACGCTTGGTCTCCAGAACAGCCAACTCCCGCTTCAGTTCAACCAGCCTGGCGTCGACGTATTCCTTATTGGTCGAGGTCAGGTTTTCGATCAGGTTGGAGATGGTCTGTTTGATCGCACGGATGTGAGCTTCAACCTGATCAAGCTCCTCGCCGATCTGTGGAACAATGCTTTCCATCTCCTCTGTGACCATCCGACGCATCTTCTTAAGTCCCTCCGGTGTTCCGAAATACTCTTTCAGCATGGATTCAATATGATCTACAACCCAGCCTTCCAGCCATTCTTTTCGAATAACCCTCCTTTGGCATACCGAATTCCCCTTGTTGACATACCCGCTGCAGGCATAATAGAGGGTTTTCACGTTCGATCCATCCTTCCGGCGACGTCCTTTGTTCACCGTATATCCGATCCATTTGTGACCGCAGTGAAGGCATTTTATCAATCCTGTCAATAGATATGGCGATATAGCACCTCTTCCCACGTTGTGCGTATTCGCGTAACCGAATTTAGCTGTCGCTTCACGCCGTTTCTGAACCTGATCAAATCGAGCCCGGGTTATAATCGCGGGATGGTTATTACGGTGGACGATCCAATCTTCCTGCCCATTGCGGGAAGGTCCGTGTCCTGTAAAGTTCCGTGTCTGAACCGCCTGCCCATTTGAAATCTTATGAAACTTGGCAAATGACAGACGGCTCCATACCATATCGCCGGTATAGACCGGATTCTGCAGAATCGTCATAATAGTCGTAGCACACCATTTTGCTTCCTTAGATGTTCGGCGGCGACCGCCCATCGGAGTAGGCACATTCATTCGATTGAATCGTTCGGCGATACTTTTGTAACCTACCCCATCCAGCACATACCAGTCGAAGATCTGTTTGACGAGCTTGACCCGATCCGGATGTCCCAGAACGAGACGGGACTTATCACGCTTAGTAAACTGCAGGCGCTCTCCCTTCGGAACGGTTCGAGTGATATTCCCATCCTGATCCAGCACCTGTTTCGAACCATCCTCTATAAAACGGACAGTGCATAAACATTGCCCCGACCCGTCATAATACGCCAGATCGTATCCATACGGCGGCACGCCTCCCATCCACCAGCCACCATCGGCGCGAGATAGAAGCCCTCGGATTGTGACTTTTGACAGATCCTTCAACTCCTGTCGCGCCTGCCACTGTTTAACCGGTCGCAGAAGGTCATCGGTGTCGTCGCCGTTGAAACCTTCCGCTACATAGATGATCTCGACGCCATGCCGACGGAGCTGATAGCGATAGTATCCAGCCTCGTCATTGTCGACCCGTCCGAATCGCTTGATATCGTACACAAGCACGAACTGGAACGGGCAGTCACGTTGCTTGGCGTCCTGAATAAGCCGCAGGAAGGATGCCCTGTCTTCCGACGACGCCCCACTGATGGCATCGTCGACATAATAATCAAGGACATCATAGCCGCTATTTACCGCATAGGCTTCGATCACTCGCCTTTGATCACCGATGGATTGTTCCTGGCGGTCTGTCGAGCGCCTGAGGTAGCCTACGGCGGGCTTGAATCCATTAGCCCCAATATCGTTCATTTGTTAGAACCTCCAGTTTTACAGTATCTTGGGGTTCCAACGGTGCAGTTATTCGGGTGGGAAGTCAAGGCATTTTGTGAGGAATGATCGAGCGGGTGAGATGTATTCGCCGCAATGCCCGCTCGCCGGATGACTGCCCTTACCAGCCAGGCGGCGTAGATTTGGAGAGCATATTGCTGCTGATCGAGGTCGTTACAAGTGGCTGCGACAAACTTGGAATGGAGTCGGAACATTCCGCTATTTTTCGACGGTGAGCTGATATTCACAGGTAATCCCCAAAAAGGTTGTGATTTGCTTGACCCCCTCACTTATACTATGTGCTTCAGGGGTCATTTTTGGGACATGCAATAAAAAACATGGTTTGAGGTATTGACTCTGCTTGTGGGATTTGTTAGATTGTATATAACGGATGACAGGCAACAGAGCTGTCAACCTTACCGTCAATTAGGGTATTTAAGAAAGGAATCAATCATGAGCGAGACAAAGGATCGTCGATTCGGAGACGTGATTCGTGAGACACGTCTGCGTATTCGTCCACCGCTCTCGTTAAGGCAGTTTGCAGCAAAGCTCGGGATTGCTGCAGCCTATCTATCTAAGATCGAGAGCAACCTGGATAGGCCTCCAGCCGCTAAAGTGGTCGAGAAGATGGCTGAAATCCTTGACCTTGATAAGATACAGATGCTTCAACTCGCTGAGAGAGTGCCGACCGAATTCGAAGAGGCTTTCAAGCGGGATCGGCGGGCGCCGGAGTTCATGCGGCTGGGAATGGAGAGCGGAATGACGCCTGATGAACTGAGGGATTTAATTAAGGAAAGAAAAGCCAAGAAACCGTAAACGAGGTATAAGGCAAATGTCAATTGATATGAATGCCGTGTCGTTCTTAAGCCGTAAACAGGTTGAGAATATAGCGGAGCAGGTGTTGCAGGATGCGGAAAGAAAGCTCGATGTCAGCTTCAAACCTCCTATCGATATCGAGACCATCGCCGAGCACTATTTTGGCATGCAGATTATTTACAGATATCTATTTACCGTCTACGGAATACCCGACCTGCATGGTGCGTTACTGATTTGGGATAAGAAAATCGAGGTTGAGGAATCGTTGTCATTGGGTCGCACCAACTTCACCATTGGGCATGAACTCGGGCATTGGATATTACACCAGCATTTGGCAGCGAGTACTAATCCCGACCAATTCGCTCTGCTGGATTTGAACTCATTGAACAAATCAGATCAGCGCTTTCCCATTATCTGCCACAGAAATGACAATTCCTGGGGTGAGCGTCAAGCAAATTGGTTTTCAGCGACGCTTCTGATGCCGGCAAAGGCTGTCCGGGATGCGTTTAAGCTCAACTATTCCAGTCCTCAAGTGTTTTCTCAAAGTGTTCTCGAGTCATTTAATTCGAATTATCATTCAGAGGGTAATTCAAAGTCTCTGGAAGATATTGAAGAATTTTGGGGTGTCTTGAGTGTCGTGGATCAAGTAAAGAAGTCTGGCAGGTTTAGCAACGTCTCGGACCAGGCGATGCGCATACGCCTTCAGACGTTGGAACTGATTACACACAAGAGAGTCAACTGCAGAATATTGTGAACTTAATCTCCCCCCCCAATAGTGAAGGAGGGGATAGTTTTTTTTGCCTGTTATGTTATATATAATATATCGGTTAACACCTACAAACATTAATTGAGGAAAGATATGCTAAAAATCAAGCTAACTGCATCTTCCGTTCGTTGTCCGGTCTGTCACAGGGAAATCTATGACGGTCGGCACCTGAAATCTCGGATCACCGATTTCAAAGGGCAGCCAGCGAAAGCGAAGTGTCCCACATGCAAAAACTTGGTGGAGGTGCCCTTGGTGAAGCAGCAGTAACCCATAACATGATCACTCTCTAAAAAAAGGCGAAAGTCGCCCTTCTCTTGAGGGGCGTGAAGACAAAAAGCCGGAGCGGAGGTTCGGTTGGCAAC
>JABMRV010000163.1 GCA_013202285.1 bacterium
CAGGGTGTCCTCACCCTGCGGTCATTGGTACTGACTTTCGCTGCAGGGTGGGGACACCCTGCAGCACATGAACACTTCGTTTGAAACCTGGCGGAAACCAAGAAGTGAATAATCACGAACAGCCTTAAATCTCCTTTATCATTGCCACTGCCCTTGCTGCGATTCCCTCTCCACGTCCTTCGAAGCCAAGCTGTTCGGTGGTCGTGGCTTTGACAGAAACGCAGGTAATATCAAGCTTCAACTCTTTGGCGATGTTGCGTCGCATATTGTAGATGTAATCCGAGACGCGTGGCAGCTCCATCACCAGCGTTGAATCAACATTCACCGGACGAAATCCACTCCCTTCGAGCATGGTACAGACCCGGTTAAGCAATTTAAGACTCGAAATATCCTTGTAGAGCCTCTCACTCGATGGAAAGTGCGTACCGATATCTCCCAGCGCCGCTGCTCCCAGGAGAGCGTCGCATATCGCATGAACCAGCACATCGGCGTCACTGTGTCCTGCAAGTCCGTGCGTATAGCTGATCTTTACCCCGCCCAGTATCAACTGTCTGCCGGTAACGAGCGGATGAACATCATAACCTTCACCGATCCTCATCATAATTAAAAACCTCTCATCTCTCTGACTCTCGTTTTGAGCGGTAAGTTATAAAGCTCAAGGTCTTCAGGTCTGGTAATCTTCACGTTCATAATCTCACCCTCGACTATCCTCACCGAAACATCCATTGTCTCTCTTACCAAAGTCGCCTCATCGGTAACCGTCAGTTGACGTTCCTCACCGGCAAAGAATGCTTCGAGCAGGAGCGATCTGTCAAAGCCCTGTGGAGTCTGGGCTGCAATTAGATCAATCCTGTTAGGGGCACTTTGAGCATAACCTTCGATATTCTTGTGCAGAGTATCTGTGACCGGAATGCCGACAAAAACCGACTGCTCTTCCTTTAACGCTGTGAGAAAACGATTCAACACGTCCGTTGAAAGCAACGGTCGTGCGCCGTCATGGATAATAACACGATCGATATCACGAGACAGAGCCTGAATTCCATGAAGCACCGAATCCTGCCTCCGCTCAGCACCCGGAACTATAGAAGTAACATTTTGAAATCTTAGCTGTTTAATATCAAGATCTATGTCCTTTTCATAGCCGGGTGGAACTACCAGGACAATCGATTCGATGTCGTTCGATTGCTCAAACACCCATACGGACAACAACAGGAGGGGTACTTTGTCGATCTTAACCATACACTTGGGCGTTGCTCTGCCCAACCGCTCGCCTTTCCCGGCGCCAACGATAACCACGCCAAATTTCATAATAGAATCCCGACGTTTATTGCATGACTTTTATTATCTCTTCCGGTGTTGAAGGAATCATTCCGGGACGCCATATCTTCCCGACCCGATTCCCCACGATCAGAATCAGACTCCCGGAAGGCAGGTATATCCTTCGATTTTCGTCTTCGGTAATACGTTTTATCTCAAAGAGAATCTCAAAGTCCCATGAGAATTCCCGGATCCGCCCCGGTGTGGCAAACGCCAATCCTGTTACCACCGGAAAATGATCGGTTTTAGATAATTCATTAAGCAGATCAACCTGCGACCGGCAGCTTGTGCACTCGGGATCCAGCAGCCATACAAGACGGTTCAATGAAACGGTTTCCACCGTATCCGATAGTTGTACATCCCAACTGCTACCGGTTCTGACTACACTTGAGAAGACCGGTGTGCTATTGAAAAATATAATCCAGAAAATCCCGAATCCCAGTGTGAAAACCGTCCAGCGTTTTCGCTTTACATGGGAAATTTCAGACAGAGATTCAGTATCTCGATGCGATGTAAATATAACAAGTCCGGACAGGGATAGAAAGATGAGATTTTCAATCAGTGCTTCTCCTGCCGAACGTTCTATCAAGGTACCGAAACACCCGCAATCATGGTTCTGTCCGTTGATAAGCTCCCAGAAAAGCTTGATAAGGAAGATCAGCAGCAGTCCTGCCGCCAGAATACCAGCCAAGCGAGATCTATAACCGGAGATGAGCATTCCGCCCAACAGGAATTCAAGGAGCAGGATTAAACAACCGGTGACCAGAGCCAGAATAATCCAGAATTCAGTTTCAGCAACTCCATACGTCCCGAAGGCAATCTCGACTCTCCTTCCGAAGCGGACGACATCGATCCCCTTGGTCAATGCGGCAATTAAGAACATCAAACCGAGAGCAAAGCGCGACAATAGATTGATTTTCGCTATATTTGATTCGGCTACTCTCATTGAGTTGTTTGATCCCGCATCTGCGGGATAGTCAACGGGATCTTCGCAGTATTCTCGCACGATCATCCTCATGCCTGTCGTATATTTCTCTCAGCAGTGTTTCAAGCGCGGGTGTAAGCCATTTGCCTCGTCTCGGCATCATTGTGCGGATCGTCTCTATCGCTTTGTTGAAACGATACTCGTGATAACCGCTCAGTCCAACCCAGGTGAATGCCGGCAGATTTGTAAGGGGAAAATCTCCGTCGATGATATTACAGCACACACCGGCAACAGTGCCGCTGTTCAATCGTGTCTGGATGGCGGTGCGGCAAAAATCGCCTATAAACACGCCAATATGCAGTTCACCGGTATTTACCTTTTCACCGCCGATAATGACATCGATTGGTTTATACGTGTTCTTCAGATCGCTGTTATCGGTTGCTGCTCCCAGATTAACCCAGCTTCCGACGTAAGATGAACCCAGATAACCTGAATGTTGTTTGTTGGAATGACCTTGAATAATCGTGTGAGCAATCTCACCTCCGACGCGGCATTGAGGACCGAGACTGACACCGTTATTCAGCCTAGCATGTCTCCTCACAATTGAACCGGACCCGATATAGACAGGTCCCATCAATACCGCTCCGGCTTCAACAATGCTGCCTTCCGCTATCCAAACGGGTCCCGCCGAAGCATCGATTATCACTCCCGGTCCAAGCCTGACGCCGGTCTCGAGTCGCACCGGGTGCTCCTCTGCGTCGATTACAACACCGGGTCGGATAACGACATTACCTGTGCCCCTGACATCACCGACGCACGTATTCTTCATAACATCGTTCTGCAGTTTTTCGCCGGCATCATCTGCTGAAACGAGAGTCAGGTCGTCCGCAATCTGTTCTGAGTTGCAGCTCACTAAATGCCAGGGATATTCCATAACCCGGGCATCTACCTCTACTCTTTTCAATCCCGATAATGAATTATAATCGAACAATTCGTCGCCAGCATTAATGACCAGTCTCAGATTCTCACCGGACAGCCTGACAGCAACGGGTTTGTCCTTTGAAATAAACAGTGTATCCTCCTCCGCTGCAATCAGTTCCGAGATGGCAGATCCACTGAGGAGAACACGTCCATTGATAAACAGCCATGTTCCGCTGTCCGGAGGAGGATTAAACTCCTCTATGGTCAAACCCTCTTCAACCATAAAAGGTTTGAGATCTTTTCGGGCATGAAATACGATCTTATGGAAAGCGAATCGCTTCACGATTTTCTCCGCCAGGGTGAACGCCCCACAGCGCAACTCCCAAACGGGTCGGGTGTCGGTTAGGGGACCGAAGCCCTTATACCCGGCATCTTCGTAGATACATATATTTGGTTGATTCATTCTCAGCACTATGTTTGAAGAGATCTATCATCAAAGTTGGAATCCCGAATTCGTGGAATCCGGGCTATTGACGTGGAGGAGTCCTATGTTATCGCTGGATCAGGTGTAATATAGTAAATCATAAGCGGATGTCCTCTCAAATCAGGTGGTAAAGTAACAAAAGTACACGAATGACGTCGTAAAGAATGAAGTATTATCGAATAATGACTGCAGGAATGGAACAATTTACAGCAAAATGCGGAAAGATAAATGAAAACTCATATAAATCTCAAAAATACTTTACTTTCGAGAATCTAATGATTATATTTTTCGCTCTAAGAAGCCGAAGAGAGACAAAGTACCTAATCTCAAGGATATAATTCTACACTCTTTCGACCGGCTCTTAAAGTACGAAAACACTAAGTTAATTTGAAGTAATAACAAATGGGAAACGTTTCATGAAGGCAAAAACCTACATCAAGAAGGATGTCGTCGAGAAGACGGCTGAAAAAACTGGCATCGACACCAAAGAGGCTGCCAGAATAGTAAACGCAGTTTTCACGAGCATACGTGAATTAATGACAGGGGGACCGATCGAATGCCGTATCGAGATTCGGAACTTCGGAGTTTTCGAAGTCAAGCGTACCGCTGCGAAACCGAAAGCACGCAATCCTAAGAAACCGGAACAAGAGATCTACATACCACCCAGACGCAAGACTCTCTTTCGCCCTGGCAAGATTCTCAAGAACATTCTCAAACAACCGCTCTCTGAACTCGAATAAAGAGAGAAACTCGCATCGGTTAAACGGAGGGTTGGTCGAGGAACCGCTTCTCAACCGGAAGTGAAGAAAGAAACCTCCAGAGCAGCATCTGCTTCCTCGTTGCGCATCAGGGCATAATCAAGCCTGTTGCAGCTTATGGTCGTACCGCACTTCAAACAGTTCACCAGGAACAAAACCTGTTGACTGTGATTCGTTTTTTTTCCAGACCAGCTCTCCTGAATACCGATTGGTTTGAAATGAGTGGATCCGCATTTACATCTAAGAGGCATTACTTCTCCGCAGTTTGAACATCTCCCCGTCTGAATATGCATTGTGCATGCCAAAGCATCATCTGTATAAACAGATTACTAATATTTGCCAAATCAAGCTCTTACGGGTTTTCGCCTGAGAACTTGATTCGTGCTTATATGGGAAAGACTGTCTCTTCTGCTCTAACTATCGGCAAATATTTCCTCTTCTGAAGCTTTTCTTGATCATCTCAAACAGAAAACTTAACTAAGAGTTCCAGCTATTGCAGGATGGAAACAGGTGGATAATCCGCCTCGGCGAATCAAATCACCAGAATTCGCCTACAGGAATGTCGGCGCTCCCCATTCTGAACAGCTTAGAAAATAAAAAAACCGATCCGTCAACTGACGAATCGGATTATATATTACTGCTCTGAGAATCACATGTATCGACGACAGGAATGTCGTCGCTCCCCTCAGCTATCCTCCTTCAAATCGAGCACTTCACGAACCGTGTCCAGCAGTAACTGCATCTGGTATGGTTTCTGAATGAACTTCCGCGCTCCTTTATCTGCCAAACCATCTTTGTGAATACTGAAATCATCGCCACTGACGATTATTACCTTCTGTGACGGATTTATTTTCAGTAATTTTTCAAGAACTGCACTGCCTGAGATACCCGGAAGGGTGAGATCCAGGATTACGAGGTTTATCTCACCTTCAGAATCAAATATATTCAAAGCCTTTTCGCCATCATTAGCCGTTATCACATTGTAACCGGCGTGTTCAAGCATCTCCTGCCCTATATCAAGAATGATCTCCTCATCATCGACGAGAAGAATTCGCTCATTACCGGTAACAAATCCTGGAATTTTATTATCAATCTGATTCAAGGTTATTCTTAAATTATTTATTCTTATGCTGTGATCAGGATATGGCGGTCGTTTGGGACAGATCATCGGTTCGTTTTCAAGCTTGCCTATCAGGTATTCGATGGCATCAAGCTGTGGATCATCACCGCAAATTATATTGCAGGACGAGCCCGGGTTCGGGAATCAGATGACACGACAAAACGAGGTCGCTGAACATGAAGGATGAAGGTAATGGACGATACGGTTGTTTCTCAGATTTCTCTTCGCACCATCTTTCACCTTCATCCTTCATCTCAGTTCTTTATTCTGTTGGTTCAAGCTTATATCTCTTGTAGTACTTCTCCACACGTCCGGCAGTATCGATGAGCTTCTGTTTGCCGGTATAGAAGGGATGACACTGTGAACAGATCTCAACTCTCAGATCACCGACACTGCTTCTGGTCTGAAATGAGTTTCCACATGCACATGTCACTGTTGCAAGACGATATGGCGGATGTATTCCAGTTTTCATATTTTCCTCTTTATATGAAGCTAATTGTTCTATATATTCTACGAGAGTAAACAGTAATTGTTTCCCTCGATCATACGGGAGTGTTTAACGAGTAATCTGCATATAAAAGTAAACTCACAGGCTTCCCGCTTGTAATTTTCCCGTTATGTCAATATAATATCTATTTAGTTATTTCAGCAAGGGGAACAGAGTTGGAAAGTTAGAAATTTTGAAAGATAGAACAGCATTTTCAACATTGAGTAAACCGGCATAAGGGAAACTGCTGTAAAATAGTTTGGAAATAACGTGAAATACAATCAATTAGGAAAGAGTGGTATCCGAGTATCGGAGTTGTGTTTCGGTACGATGACCTTTGGTGGAAGAGGAATGTGGTCCAATGTCGGTACGGTAGAGCGACAGAATGCAGCCCAGATGGTCAGCACATGCCTCGCTGCCGGCATAAATTTCTTTGACAGCGCAGACATTTACTCTGATGGATTCGCTGAGGAGATCCTACGTTATGCTCTCGGTACCCATCGTCAGGATGTTATCATCGCCACCAAGGTGAGAGGTCGGATGGGGAGAGGACCCAATGATACCGGATTATCCCGTAAATACATTATCGAAGCCGTCGAAGCGAGTCTAACCCGTCTCGGGACGGACTGGATCGATCTCTACCAGATTCATAACTGGGATGCTGACACTCCCCTTGAAGAGACGATGTCAGCTCTCGATCATTTAGTTCAATCCGGCAAGGTCCGTTATATCGGCTGCTCCAACCTGACCGGGTGGCAACTTGCCAAGGCGCAGATGCTGGCAGAACTGCGAGGTTGGTCGGGATTTGTTACACTGCAGGCATTGTACAGCATTATTCATCGCGATCTCGAACAGGAGCTTATGCCTCTGTGCAAAGAAGACGGCATCGGTGTATTACCCTGGAGTCCGCTTGCCGGAGGTTTTCTAACCGGTAAATACCGCAGAGGAAAACCTCGTCCGCTCCACAGCAGGCGCACCGATCCCGATAAGGCTTTCCTGAAATTCAACGAAGAACGCGGTTATGATATCGTCGAAAAACTGGATGAACTGTCTTCAGCTCACAATGGCACAGTATCGCAGGGAGCGCTTAACTGGCTGCGAGTAAAGCCAAACGTCAGTTCGATTATCATCGGAGCAAAAACGCTCGACCAACTCGAGGAAAACATCAAATGTGTTGACTGGCAGTTTACTGAAGAAGAAATTTCCGCGTTAGATGAAGTTTCCACCATCAAATTGCGCTATCCTTACTTCATGCAGGCTCAATGGAAAAACGACTAAAGAACTAAGATTCACATATTTAACCGTGTTTTTACATAATGCAACTTACAAAAGAAGAAGTTCTAAAAATAGTTCACGATGAGAACATTGAAGTAATCAGGCTCTGGTTCAGCGATATCCTCGGTCATATAAAGGGCATTGCAATCTTACCACGTGAGCTTGAAGACGCATTCACTTATGGGATGGGTTTCGATGGATCCTCAATCGAAGGATTCGCTCGTATCCAGGAATCTGACTTGATGGCTCATCCGAATCCGGGCTCTTTCGCCAGGTTGTTAGCTAATGGAGAATACAGTTCTGCCCGTATGTTCTGTGATCTGAAGACTCCGGAAGGTGAACCCTTCCCCGGCGATCCGAGATACGTGCTCCGTAGGAACCTGGAAAAAGCTGCTAATATGGGTTTCACTTTCAATGTCGGACCCGAACTTGAGTTTTTCTACTTCAAAAACTCCGAGAAACCTGAAACTCTCGACTCCGGCGGCTACTTCGATGTGACTGTCAACGAAGTTGGAACCGTATTGCGAAAAAAGAGTATCTTCGCGCTTGAAGAAATGGGGATTCCTGTTGAGTATTCTCACCACGAGGTAGCTCCTTCCCAGCATGAAATAGATTTGAGATACTGTGAAGCGCTGGAGATGGCGGAGAGGTGTCTTACTTATCGGTTTATCATCAAGGAAGTCGCCCGTCAGGAAGGTTACTATGCGACGTTCATGCCAAAACCGATTTTCGACGCCAACGGTTCAGGAATGCACACGCACCAGTCACTTTTCACCGGAAACAAAAACGAATTCTTCGATCCGGAAAAAGAGTATCATCTGTCTGACATGGCGAAACACTACCTCGCCGGGTTGCTCAAATACTCGCGTGAGATAACATCGGTTCTCAATCAAACCATTAACTCATACAAACGCCTTGTTCCCGGTTTTGAAGCGCCCGTATATATATGCTGGGGTCAGAAAAACCGTTCCGCACTCGTGAGGATTCCCAGGGCAAGGATTGGCAAAGAGCAATCGACCCGTATCGAACTTCGCTCACCCGATCCGGTAACAAATCCATATTTTGCCTTCTCCGTTATGTTAGCCGCGGGATTGAAAGGTATCGAAGATAAACTTCAACCGCCTGATCCGGTTGAAGAAGATATTTACACTATGAGCGAAGCCGAGCGGATTTCAATGAATATTAAAACACTCCCCGGCAACCTCTACGAAGCGGTTATGGAAACCAGAAACAGCGCTCTTGTGCGGGAGGCTCTGGGTGAATATGTATTCAATAAGTTTATTGATAATAAGTTGATCGAATTTGATAAATGGCGGATGCAGGTTACCGATTATGAAATAAAGAAGTATCTGCCCATCTTGTAGCAATCTATCCCGCAGCTGCGGGACAAGAATGTCTTCGCTCCACTTCATACAGGGTATTTCGATAAGGTTACTCCAGCTTGTGTAAACTAACATCATATACAATAACAGCGTTTATTATTCTCTGGATTCTGGCTTTCGCCAGAATGACGAGAGCTGAGGAACTGCCCCGAATCGAACTCCCCGCTTACATCATTTCAGGCGTGGAGAAAGCCACTACTCTGAGAGGAACGCGACTTCCCACTACTGTAGAATCTTCATTATCAATTCCGGGATCGGTTAACTCCATCCGCCCCAAACTCACATCAATCCCCGTTTGGCAGCCTCCATCGAAACCATCTTTGATCGTAAAACCTGTACCGGGATACTGGAGAGCCGACACCAGAGGGGGCGCTTTCAGACTGTTCGGATTGAACGGTAGCCTGATCAACGCCGAACAGGGGGTATCTCGCAGAGGAACGATAGCATATCTGCAGCCTCCGCATCGAATCGCTGCAGGTTTTCAATCGGGATGGCGGATTCAATACGACGAAGTTCGATACCTCGGCGAAAACACTGCAATACAACCGAGAATCAGCTTCACACGCAGGGAATATACACTGCTTGTGGACACCAGCGATTATAAATCCATCCGTTCCGATCTCGCTCTGAACCTGTTAGTCCAATCCTTTCATACCAGTATCGGATCGTTTACCGGCAGGTTACATCTCAGTGGCATGAACTATTCCAGCAAGCAGGATTTAAGCGGTTTTCACGGACAGTTGGATGGTCTGCACTGCATTGCTCTTGGGGAAGGTTTCCTTGAATCAGGCATTTTCTACGGTTCTGAGAGTATCGATACGGACGACGACCGCCTGCAGTTAGCACGGCTATCCATAAAATATCGAATGCAACCCCGTGAGAGAATTGTTGTTTCTGTTGGAGGTTCAGCATATCTTGGGAACGATATCAGTGGAGTTTCAGTTCAAGGTGTGCGTCCCCAGCTTGAGATCGAGAGCGGGTTACCTTTCGATGGGACAGTTTCTCTCAAATACAATCCTCTCAGCAGATTGGTCTCCTATAGAGACGAATTATCCCGATCACCTGTCCTCGACTCCGAAGCGCGGGGATATATCTCTGAGGAGATAGATAGACTGAGTCTTGATTATAACTACAACATCGCAAGTTCCCTCGTCACCGACGTCGGTTTTTCTATCGGAGGTTTCCTGACCGATGCCCGGCATATCATCTTTGCCGTACCTGACAGCGCTGGGAAATGGTATCCCTCGGCGCGACGATTGTCCAGCAGGGGTTTAGAACTCGATTGCTATTATAACGATGTTTCCGGTGTCTCGGTCAACTTACACATGAAATATGAAGAGGCTCAGACGGATGGCTTTGAGACCGGAGATCAAGCGCCTCAGATCCCAAAAACGAGCGTCACCGTTTCAACTGCATTCCCCATGTCTCTGTTTACACTGAGAAATGGTCTTGAATGGTCGGGTGAATCACCGGTCGATTTTGAAGGTGAGGGGTATCGACCGGATCGGTTAATCTGGAACGCATCGGTCGATCATGAGTTTAATAGAGGAATAGGAGTTGAAGTTGGTGTGGAGAATATACTGAACGTGGAATATTATGACTATCCTCGTTACGATATGCCGCCTTTAACAGTTTATATCGGTTTTTACTTTGGAAACAACTGGCGTGAAAGATAACAATAAACGGAGTATAGATGAGCCTGCTTGAGATCCTGATGCGCGGTGGATGGATAATGGTCTTCATAGCGCTGTCATCCGTTGTCGTGATAGCGCTGGGTATCGGAAGATTCCTGACTCTGCGCAGGGAACATAGACGTTACAAGATGTTCCTGCATGAATGGATCGACCCATCGACAAAGGTCGATCCGGTGAAATTTGTAGCTATCAGCAAGGACGGTCCCAGGGCGATTGCTGAGATGGCTGCAGCACTTAGACGGGGAAAATATACTCGCCGGGAAGCGGACTCGAAAGTCGAAGCCATGGCTGGTGCGGAACTGGCACGCTTTGAAACCGGTCTGGGAACCATTGCCACACTGGCGGCTGCAACGCCGTTACTCGGATTCCTTGGAACGGTAACGGGAATGATTCGCGCTTTCATGCAGATCCAGAACCTTGGCGGTAACGTCAATGCCAATGTCCTCGCCGGAGGCATCTGGGAAGCATTGGTTACAACCGCCGCCGGTCTGACCGTCGGCATTATTGCGCTCATTATCCATAATTATTTGGCGGTTATGGTCGGACGTCTGGCTCATTATCTTGAACAAGCTTGCGAAGTTACGCTCAAAATTATGAGCATCCCCGATGAAACTTAAACCGAAAAATCCACCAACAACCAGTTTCTCGCTGGCTTCACTGACGGATATCGTCCTGCTTCTGTTGATCTTCTTCCTCCTCTCCAGCGCCTACATCATCCAACCGGGCATTAAGGTCCAACTACCTCGCAGTGAAAACGCTCAGGTGATCGATGAGAAGAACATTATTGTCAGCATTACTGAAGACGGAACAATCTACGTTGGCAGCGAGCGCACCGGTTTGAGTTCACTTGCTGCACTTATCCGCAGGCATATTGTCCACGGCGCAGCCCAGACGATAGTTATAAAAGCAGACCGGCGGGTACAACTCGAAACGGCTGTTGCAGTCATCGACCGGATAAAAGCGGCTGGCGGCGAAAGGTTTCTTATCGCCACTGTTCAGGAAGAGGAATGACCGAACGCTATCACGACCTGACCGGATGGCTTGTTTCTGGCGCGCTGCATATCCTGTTGGCGCTGCTTTTCCTGGTGCTTCTTGTTGAACTCAAACCGTTTGAACTCGATTTTACAACAATTGCCTTCGTACCGCTGGGAGGTCCCATGGGGAGCGGCGGAAGCGGCGCAAGGAAATTCTCCGGCGAGAAACCCTTGATTGAACTTCCGCAACGCCAGACATTGGACGACACATCCCCTCTGCTGAGACTGCCCGACAGCAGGCGACAGGTCATCGAAGCTCCTTCACCAGCAGATAAACCCGACCTGACATCTGGGAAAAAACTAACTGGCAAACGCAGTTTCAGCCTTGATTCACCATCACCCGACATCCGCGACCGACCCGGCTTCAGGGCAATAACAATCGATGATGATGAACTAACCGGTCAACATCCCGATGCATTGAGTGAGACATTATCCGGTGATGAGATGTTCAGTATCAGTTGGGAAGGTCCCGCACGCAAGAAGATCAGCGGCAGACTTCCAAAATTCCCCGAAGGTGTTAACATGGCTGCTGTTGTTCAGATATCCTTTGAGGTAACGCCTGATGGCGCAGTATCATTCACCGCTCCATCGACAAAGGGACTACCCGAACTCGAGAGAGTTTCCATCGACGCACTCAAAACCTGGCGCTTCAATCCCCTCGATAAATCTCAACCGCAAATCAAGCAACGCGGGGAAGTTACGTTTATATTCAAGTTGAAATAGAAGATTCCTGGTTCTTATTGATAAGTGTAATTAATTGTTGCATTTTGTCAAAACGCTGCAATCTTGTTAATAAAACCAGATCTATCCATGACCGGGTTTATCATCACATTAAGTTTTCCCACCTGACTGAAATGAGCATTTCATTTCTTGACATTATATTAGAATAATCTTAACTTTTAGGGTTGTGCCAGAGATCGAACTTCGGGCGATTAGCTCAGCTGGTCAGAGCGCTGGTCTCACATATCAGAGGTCACTGGTTCGAACCCAGTATCGCCCACGGGTGTCGCCAGACGAAACAGATCGAGCTTGAATGAAAACCGCTTCATGGAAAACCAGAATTGTAACGCGAGATGAACTGCCGGATATATTGCAAGCATGGCGTACGGCAGATGAGACGATAGCGTTTACCAACGGTGTATTCGACCTCCTGCATCGCGGGCATATATACTCGCTCGAAGAGGCAGCGAATCTTGCTGACAGATTGATCGTCGGCGTGAACAGCGACCGTTCGACTCGCTTGCTGGGGAAAGACCCGGATCGTCCTTTCATGGACGAGAATGATAGAGCAGCGTTTATCGCCTCGCTAACAGCGGTCGATCTGGTATTGTTGTTCGATGAACCGACGCCTTACGAGTTGCTGTCAATAATTAAACCTGATATCCTGGTAAAGGGTGATGATTACAGGATTGAAGATGTCGTCGGCAGGGAATTTGCCGGTATGGTGAAGCTTATCAGGCGGTTGGATGGATTTTCCTCAACCAATCTGGTTGACAGAATTCGAAGCAGTGGAAAGCCATAGAGAATGTTTGAAGAGCTGACAGAAAAGTTCGAGAAATTCGTACGCAACCTGCGAGGACAGGGCAAGCTGACCGAAGCCAACGTGCGCGATACCATGCGCCAGGTGCGGCGAATCATGCTCGAAGCCGATGTCAGTCTTTCTGCGGCAAAGGCTTTCGTCAAGAGTACAACAGAGAAATCACTCGGTTCCGAGGTATTGACCAGCATTACTCCCGGTCAATTGCTGGTCAAGATCATCCATGATGAGCTGGTAGCATTTCTCGGCGGGCAGGCAGAACCGATCAGGTTCGGAAAATCTCCTTCATCGATCCTGATTGTCGGTCTGAACGGTACCGGTAAGACCACAACCACTGCCAAGCTTGCCTTGAAGCTCAAGCGGCAGGGACGCAAGCCGTTGATGGTTGCTGCCGATACCAGACGACCGGCAGCCATAGATCAATTAGTGACACTGGGAAAGCAGCTTGATATTCCGGTTTTCATTAGCGACGTCGTCGATCCCATTAAGATCGCTGAGGCTTCCAGGGAACACGCACGAAGCAACAGCCTTGACTGTCTGATAATCGACACAGCCGGTCGCATGCACGTCAACGACGAACTCATGGATGAACTTGTGCGGCTGCAGAAAGCGGTGAAACCACCTGAGACACTGTTGGTGGTGGACGGCATGACTGGTCAGGATGCTGTTCGTTCAGCGAAAACGTTCACCGAACGCCTCGATCTCACAGGGCTTATCCTGACCAAACTCGACGGTGACGCTCGCGGTGGAGCAGCCCTCTCGATCCGCTGGGTAACAGGCAAGCCGATCAAGTTTGTCGGCGTTGGTGAAAAACCTGCCGATCTTGATACATTTCATCCTGACCGGATGGCAGGGCGTATTCTCGGCATGGGGGATATAGTCAGTCTGGTCGAGAAGGCTCAGGCTTCAGTCGATGCCGAGAAGGCAGCGAAATTCGCCAGTAAATTAGCCAAACAGGAACTGACACTCGAAGATTTCCGCGAGCAGCTTACCCAGCTTAAGAACATGGGACCGCTCGATTCCCTGCTGGCGATGATTCCCGGTCTCAGCGGGGCAATGAAGGGCATGCAGTTCGATGAAAGCGAACTGACAGGCGTCACCGCGATTATCGACTCAATGACAGTCGATGAGCGCCGTACACCGCGCATCATCGACGGCAGCAGACGAAGACGAATAGCGCTCGGCAGCGGACGGAGCATTCAGGAAATCAACCGGCTGCTTAACCAGTTCGACCAGATGAATAAAATGATGAAACAAATGGGAAAACGTGGTGGGAAAATGCCGTTCAAATTACCAGGCATTCCCGGTATGAGCGGTTAACCAGTCTGTCCGAAGATGTTACATCCGGTAAGGCGGATGCCCTCGTCCGCTAACATGTGCTGTTTATACAAGTACACGAGGCATGCGCTTTACCGTAATCTATATTAACGCAACTATAAATTGCACTTTTAATACATTGTAATGCTAAGAAGCATTATCACTCAACGCATCATGGTGCTGCTCGATGCTGCACTGCTGGGATTTATCATAGATCGTCTGTATGATTCTCCTCGGTGGGGTTTTTTCTGGATGATAATCACGGGGGGACTCGGACTCGGTTTGATTCTCGTATCTAAGAGAGTTCTTTTCAAGACAAAAGTTGAAGCCGACCGGGAGATGATTGCAATCCTGGTATCAACTGTACTGGCGTTCTTGTTCTTCATTGAATGTGCCGTGGCAGCCTGGTTGATTGTAGCTTGAATAAACATTGAATATTAACAGTCCATCTATGGATTGCCTTTAACTATACTGGAGAAAAAACTTGTCGGTAAAACTCAGATTAACACGTTTGGGGCGGAAAAAACGCCCATATTACCGTATCATCGCTGTTGACAGTCGTAAGAAACGTGACGGTGCCTATCTCGAAAAAATTGGATATTACCATCCACTCGACGATCCACCGGGCATTAAGGTGGATGCTGATAAAGCACTGAAGTGGCTGCGGGTCGGCGCCCAGCCATCCGATACCGTACGCAGTCTCTTGAGACGCGAAGGTATCTGGCTCCGTTTCCGCATGGAGAAACGCGGTCTGACTGAAGATCAGATCAATGAGGCTATGATCGAGTGGTTTGCCAAAAAGAAAGAAACCGAGGCAGAAGCTGAACTGGCTAAGAAGAAAACCGCTGTAAAGAAGGCTGCTGAAGAGGTTGAACCTGCTCCTGACACTAAGAAGGAAACTGCTGAAAAGCAGGCTGCAGAAGAAACCGCACCCGCTCCCGACGCTGAGAAAGAAGCCACTGTAAAACCGGTTGCTGAAGAGGTTGAACCTGCCCCTGACACTAAGAAGGAAACTGCTGAAAAGCAGGCTGCAGAAGAAGCTGCACCCGCTCCCGACGCTGAAAAAGCAGATGCCGGGGAAAAAGAGGATACCGAAAGCAGTGAAGCTGCCTCAGTAGAACCGGATGAGAAAGACGCCGAGACTGTGGAAGCCGAGGAAAAGAAAGATGCCGGTTCCGATGCCTCTGACACGAAGATAGACGACGAACCCGTTCAGGAAAAACCTGACAGTGAAAAAGACGAATCATCCGAAGAGGAATCCAAGCCCGCGGAATAATCTCGTTCCGCCAGTGATATCTTCTTTGCCCGGTCAACCGGTAGAACAACCTGCAACACCTGTAATCATAGGTAGAATTGCCCGTCCGATAGGTGTTCGTGGTGAGGTTAAGGTTTATTCCGTATCCCATGAACCGGACAGATTCACCGGACTGAGAGAGATCACAATTAGATTGAATGAGTGTTATCGTAGATTAACTGTTCTTAACACGATACGTACCGGTAATTTTTTCAAATTCTCCCTCGAAGGCATTGGTAATCCTGAAGAAGCAGCTAATCTGAACGGTTGTGAGATCGTTATCGACGAATCAGAGCGATTGAAGCTGCCGGATGATGAATACTACGTCGATGATCTTGTCGGCATGAGAGCAGTCGCCGACGATGGGACGGAGCTTGGTTTTATCCAGGAAGTGATGCACCAGGATCATCACGATCTGTGGGTTATCGAGGGACAGTTCGGTGAGATATTGGTTCCGGCTATCAGGGAATTCATCCTGGAAATAGACTTAAACCGGCACTGTACTGTTATCCGCCGTGTCGAAGGACTGTGGACGGAAAAGTGAAAGTTGACATCATTACCCTGTTTCCCGGATTCTTCGAAGGAGTATTCACTCACAGCATCCTTAAACGCGCTGTCGATGCGGGAGCCCTGCAGATAAATATACATGATCTGAGGGAATATACTACCGACAAGCATCATCAGGCAGACGATTACCGCTTTGGAGGCGGACCGGGAATGCTCCTCAAACCGGAGCCGATATTTAACGCTTTTGAAGATATAGTATCTAATGTCCATCCGAGACCGCTGGTTCTGTTCCCATCTCCGCAGGGGATTCCGTTCAACCAGCATACTGCCGATGAACTCTCAGAGAAACCACATCTTGTCTTCCTGTGCGGACATTACAAGGGCATCGATCAGCGGGTGATAGAGAGATGGATTGACAGGGAATATTCAGTCGGCGATTATGTTCTGACCGGTGGTGAAACAGCCGTTACCACTATTATCGATGCTTCCGTCAGAATGATTCCCGGCGTTCTCGGTGATCTGGGCAGCGCACTTGACGACAGTTTCAGAGACAATCTGCTGGATTGTTCACATTATACACGTCCTGAGAACCTTGAAGGATTGAAAGTACCCGGCATTCTGATGTCCGGGCATCATAAGAACATCGAAATCTGGCGCAGGATTACGGCACGCGTATTAACAGAAAACAGACGACCTGATCTCCTGCTAAAATAACGGACTAAAAATGGAATCTTGGAAAGAAATTATAAAAGATCAGAGCAAGAAAGATCTTCCTCAAATGAATCCCGGTGACACCGTCGATGTACATTACCGGGTGGTCGAGGGTGAAAAGGAACGAATACAGGTCTTTACCGGCACGGTAATCAGTCAGCGTGGCAGTGGAGCGGACGCTTCTTTTACCGTCAGGAAAATAGGATCAGGCGGCATCGGAGTTGAACGAATCTTCCCGTTGCACAGTCCTTTTATCGCCGACATCAAGATTAAAAAGAGCGCCATTGTACGTCGCGCCAAGCTGTACTATCTTCGTAAGCTTAAGGGTAAAGCCGCCAGGCTGAAAGAGAAATCCCGTTTTAACTGAACAGAATAGTACCTGTTGAAAAAGCCTCTCTCTCGTCATTCCAACGGAAGCCGGAATCCATGAAATAACAATAGCTTGTCTGGATTCCCGCCTGCGCGGGAATGACAAA
>JABMRV010000164.1 GCA_013202285.1 bacterium
ACCAACTCCTTTAACCGCTCGGACACCACCCCAAATTATTATCAAACACAGAACGCATACCCATGGAGCTGGCGAGAGGACTTGAACCCCCGACATGCTGATTACAAATCAGCTGCTCTACCACTGAGCTACACCAGCAATATCAAAAAAATCCAGCTTCAATTGAAGCCAGAGAGTATTGCAATTTGAGGTAGACTTTCTAATATACAACATATATTTTCTAAATCAAGAGTTATTGATTTTATTTTTAACTATTTTTCTACCTCCCGACCAAATCACTACCGTTTCGTCCTTCCCATCATCAAGTTGGTATCCATTCCCCTTTAATTCATCCCTTATTCTGTCTGCATCGTCAAAGCGCCGCTCCAAACGAGCCCTCAGTCGTTCCCTTACCTTAACTTCAATTTTTGATTGGAGTTCCTCGTCTTCCTCATCTTCCTCATCCCAAAAGAGAACTCCAAGCACCTTGTCGAACTCGCGCCACTGCTCAAGTAGCCGTTTGCCTTCTGATTTTGTTAATCCTCGTACCGATTTCAAGCGATTCACTTCGGTGACCAAGATAAACAGTGATGCGAGTGATGCAGAGATATTGAGATCGTCCTCTAATGCTGACTTGAAGTGTGTTTGTGCATTCTCAATTGCTATCTCAATTTCAGGTCTGATCCCACCATCTAAAATTGCTAATTCTGCCGCATTTCTAAGCAACCATAACCTAACGAGAGCAAGCCTATTTTCGACCAGGAAGTCTTCCACACTGAAGTCGAGTGGTTTGCGGTAGTGCGTTGAGAGTAAAGCTAATCTGAATGCTGCAATTGAAAAATAATATCCTTTTCCCTCCACTTTCTCGCGCAGGCTCTTAAGAGTATAATCGTTCCCCAATGATTTCGACATCTTCTCGCCCTCGACCATCAGGTGTGCCGAGTGCATCCAATGACGGGCAAACGATTTACCTGTAGCTGCAACACTCTGAGCGATCTCGTTCTCGTGATGAGGAAAAATGTTGTCAACTCCTCCGGTGTGCAGATCAAATTCTTCACCTAAAAACTTCATGGAAAGCGCCGAGCATTCGATGTGCCACCCAGGACGTCCCCGTCCCCACGGACTCTCCCACCAAATGTCGCCATCCTCTTCTGTCCATCCCTTCCAGAGAGCGAAATCGCGAAAATCTTCCTTCTCATATTCATCAGCATTTATACGCACACCACGCTCAAGTTTATCGAGTTTCATCCCTGAAAGCCGTCCGTATTCAGGGAACGAAGCAATACTGTAATACACATTGGTATCCATTATATATGCGTTGCCATTATCGAGTAGTCTTTTAATTAACTCAATCATCTCAGGGATGTAGTCTGTAGCGCGAGGGTAATATTCAGCGTGTTCGATTTTGAGGGAGTCAATATCCCTGAAGAAACGTTTAATCACCGGCTCTGTAATATCCGAAAGCGGAACTTCCAATGAATGAGCTTCACGGATGGTTTTATCGTCAACATCCGTAATGTTCATCACCTGGGTAACCTCGTATCCGAGGAATTGCAGCGTCCGACGCAGCAGATCCTCGAACATATACGTCCTGAAATTTCCAATAGTGGCGTCTTTATAGACCGTAGGTCCGCAGGTGTACATCTTAACCCTGCCAGCTGTCAACGGTTTGAACGGTATCTTTCGTCGTTTTCGTGTATCGTAGAATTGGAGAGGCATTTTTATTCACCGACCTGCTATTGTTTCACTTTATCGAGTTGACCGTCACTATGCATTAAGCGGTGATAATTACGGAAATAGCTAATCAAGGTAAAAGCGGCAAGAGCGATTAGAAAGTATGCCAGCCAGATCAACCTCGTAATTCCGATTGTATAGCCGATAATCAGTAATCCCATCAAAACCATATATGCCCTGCCAAAATCATCTGAGGACATAACTGTGTTCAACCTCCTAAGCAGGCGAATATTAAAGTAGAAGATACCCATGTCTCGTAAAATAAACACTGCCATTATCCAGACGGGTAATTCACGAAACCGGTAAAGAAGAAAAACCAATACTGCCGTCCAGATCTTATCGGCAACCGGATCGAGAATCAATCCAAGCTTTGACTGCTGGGATAGCAGCCTCGCCAGATAACCGTCAAGATAATCGGAAAAATATGAAACAAGTATTAACGATAGAACAACCCAGAATGCCGCAGGAGAAGGATTATTATACAGGATTGCAATCGGTATAATGAGAAAAAGACGGCTGACCGAAATTATATTTGGAAGCAGAAGAATCTGTGATTGTAATCCGCTATCCTCCATCGGGAGGGCTTTATCTTTCTTTGAGACTGTCTGAGCCCCTATCTCGCTTTGGTTCAAACGAATGCCTTGATTATATCCAAAACTAACGTTGGTTGTGATGCCAACCCTTTAAGGAAAATGTTCTTTAATGTACGTTTCTTCGGCGGCAGCGCAAGTATATGATGAGCAGTGTCATTCAACGCCTTATCGCGAAGCTTGAATACAGCTTCTTTCAACCTGTAAGCACGCTGGTTAGATTTAACAATATCACGATCGATCCTGCTGATGTATTCACATAAACCGTTAGCGGAAACATCATCCCGTTCAACTGCCTTTGCAGCAATCTCTCCGGCATGCTTTCCGCTGATCATAGCATTAGAGATTCCACCGCCGGTCAACGGGTTGGTATATCGAGCAGCATCACCGACTACTATCAAACCATCCCTGACAGGTTTCTTCATCGGTCTGGCAACAGGTACACCCCCTGCGGCTTCACTTATAACAGCAACGTCTCCATATCTTTTCGAAATGAATTCTTGCAGCTTCTGATAGGCTGTTCCACCATCACAGATCTTGGTGGAAACGCCTATTCCTACATTTGCTATTCCGTCACCTTTGGGAAAAATCCAGATATACCCCCCCGGCGCCAGGTCATTTCCGAGAAAGAAATGACAGTATCTCGGATCCACATCGATCCCGGCGAGCATGAACTGATAAGCGCTCTCGAGATCGACCGGTTTTAAGTGGGTGGTTATTCCCACCCACCTGGCAATGCGCGATTCAACACCATCTGCAGCGATTACCACCCGTGATTTTATTTCAAAACGTTTACCCAGCCTGCTGCACCTGACACCTTCAACACCGGCGCCGTTCATAATCAGTCCGGTTACTTCACATCTTGTTTGCAGCATAGCGCCAGCTTTGGCGGCGTATTCTGCCAGCATCCTGTCGAATCTTGTACGCTCCAGCACCAGACCGAATTCAGAACTCTCCACCTGAACACTCGTCCCATCCGGTGCATGCATTATCAAGCCTTCAATACGATTTGCTACATACTTCTCATCGATGTCAAAGAATCTTTCAAGCTGCGGAATTCCGATTGCTTCACCGCATCTAACAGGAATACCGATTGTTGAATCCCGCTCCAACACCAGGGTTTTCGCTCCTGCTGCGGCAGCTGCTGCGGCAGCCATAGTCCCGGCAGGTCCTCCACCAACAACAACAATGTCATAATATTCTTTAAGCATCTGACTTATTTTCTGAAATCACTTCTCAATGGGGTGACTATTCCCGGTCAGTGCACCGACCGGACATGCTGCAAGACACAGACCGCAATCAGTGCATTCAGAACCGATAATATGCAGGGAATGATCGGTTAACACAATGCAATCAGGTGGACAAACGCCCACACAACATCCACACAGATCACACCGCAATACATCGATCAGAATCGGTTCGACAGTTATAAGATTTATATCAGTTTCGATTTCCTAACTCCTTATAGAGGAGGACAGATATTACCCGGATAGTTCTTTTAGTAAATAACGATTGAACTATCCTATTCCACTCCAAATGTGGGATAACGCAATCCCATTCTCCGAGCATAATACCATCTCGCAAGCAGGTAATAGATCCCGATCACCACGAGATAAACCGGATAAACGATCCCCACCGCAACTGAGAGTGAGAAAATTGCGATTTTATTGGCGATAACGGCAAGTGAAACATCGTTTTTAATACATCCAATCCACAGAATCGGAAGGGAGATAATCGCCGGGATCGCTATCACCATATCATGATTGTAAAGACCCCATCCGGCTGTGAGGTGGAATCCTGCTAAACTGGCGATCATGGTTGCTTTAATACCATATACAACGGCAAATTTCTTTTTTCCGTTCTCGACATCGCCATCTCTGTCGAGTAAATCGGTCAACAGACATGCTGAACCGAAGGCGATAATATAGGGTATTTCCTGATACCATTCGCCTGGATAACCGGCTACCACCGAACCGAATCTCAACAGCAGCCAACATCCTGCAACACCTGCTAATAATCCACCTAAAGGACTGTTTTGCAGAGAAACAGGGGTGAAATTGTAGAGGATACCACCAATTAAGAACATCGCAATTACCCAGACGATAAGCCGTTCATAACCCGCCAGATACAGAGCTGCAGGCACAGTAATACCCAACAAGACCGCTTCTATAATCAGGTGTTTACGACTCAGAACTCCTGTTGACAGAAGGAACAGTTTACCGTTATCCAGATCACATTTCTTGTCCCGTACCTGATTCAGCAGATAACCCAAACCGAACATCGCGCACATGCTGGTCATTAACAACATCCATCTTTCCCAGGCAAGGGAATCTTGTACCGCCGCGAGGTGATGACCGGCGAGGATCATCGTTACAAGAGGAAACATCAGCGTTGGTCGGAGGATGAAGAATGAATCGAGGAGTCTGACCGGAACCGCTCCACCAAACAAAACCGATGCGCCGTTCTTACTGGGATTAACTTGAATCATTTTCTATATCATTGGGTATGGGATATTCACCGGTAAAACAGGCTGTACAATAACCCTGACCGTTATCATGCGGAACCGAAGCCAGTAATTCATCTCGCGTGAGATATTCGAGAGTGTCAGCTCCTATATGCTGCCTAATCTCTTCAACGGTATGAGTCGATGCCATCAACTCTTCTTTCGTTGGGAAATCCATCCCATAGTAACAGGGTCTGATAATCGGAGGCGAGCTTACACGAACGTGCACCTGCCTTGCGCCTGCATCACGAATATGTCGCACTAACTTTTTCAGTGTAGTACCGCGAACAATTGAATCCTCTACCACCACAACGCTTTTGCCCTTCAGTACTCCGGCAACTGTATTAAACTTTATCTTGACCCCGAAATCCCGCATTCTCTGTTCCGGTTCAATGAAGGTTCTACCAACATAGTGATTTCTGATCAAAGCCATCTCAAATGTAATTCCCGATACATGCGAGAAACCAAGCGCCGCTGTATTTGAGGAGTCAGGAACGGAAATTACAATATCGGCGTTTTTAATCGGGTGTCCTTTAGCGAGGTGATGTCCAAGTTTTCGACGCGTCTTATCGACATTATCACCGAAAACACGGCTGTCCGGTCTGGAAAAGTAGATAAACTCAAATATACAGTGCCTTCTCTCTCTGATTGGAATGAACTGAATGCTCTGCAAACCGTCGTTATCTATAAGAATTATCTCTCCAGGATTGACATCGCGCACATATTCAGCATCTAACAGGTCGAGTGCGCATGTCTCAGACGCAACCACCCAGCCGGAACCTAATTTCCCGAGGCACAAAGGACGGAAACCAAGCGGATCACGTGCGGCTATCAACTGCTTTCCAGTCAACAGCGCCAGGGAATAAGCGCCGTTAACCATCCGTAGTGCTTCCATAAGACGCTCGGACACGGTTTTCGAACGTGAACGGGCAATCAGTTGCAGGATCAACTCACTGTCGCTGGAAGTGCTGAAGAGTGAACCCTCTTCTTCGAGGAACCCTCTCAAGTTCCGGTAGTTCACCAGATTTCCATTATGCGACATGGCGATAGAACCGGCACGATCTGCAACAAGAAGCGGTTGAACATTGTCCTCGGTTGATTGACCCGTGGTGGAATACCTGTTATGACCGATCGCCGCTTCCCCAGGTAGATCATCGAGTATATAACGTCCCCGGAATACATCGGCTACAAGTCCCATGCCTGCATGACGATATAATCGTTTTCCATCGCGGGAGACGATCCCTGCAGCCTCCTGTCCGCGATGCTGGAGTGCATACAAACCCAGATATGCCATAGTTGAGGCTTCAGGAATTCCCCAGATGCCGATAACACCGCAATTCGGTCGAGGTTTATCTATCAATTCCATATTGCTTATTATATTGAATCGGTTCTTCCAGTCTGTCCGAGAATCTGTTTTCGCCTGCCGTCAGATGCCCTCGTCTGACAGAAAAACAATAACTTAGCTGGCGGACGAGGGCGTTCGCCAGCGGATTTTTAAGATCGCTATTTTATCGCAGGGTGCGGACACACTGCGGTACAAAGATATTGTTGTTGTCGATTCACAACCCAAGCTGATCGGCTGCTCCCTGCATTGCTTTCAGGGAGAGTTCGAGGAACTCGTCCCGTTCCATCCCAAGTTCGCTGCAGGTCAGCATCTGTTCACGATTAGCTCCGGCGGCGAAATGTTTATCTTTGAAGCGCTTCTTTACTGATTTCAACGGCAGTCCGGCAAGACTGCGAGACGGATGCATCAATGCCGCGGCGACAATCAGACCGGTAACCGGATCGCAACAATAGAGCGCCCAGTCGAACCTGGACTCCGCCTTGACATGAGCCGGATGAGCAAGAATCGCATGCAATGCTTCATCAGGCAGTTTACCCTCCAGCATTTCACAAGTTCGATGTCCATGCCGGGAGAAATTATCGACCGTCTCCGAATAGTCAAGATCATGAAGCAGACCGGTCACTCCCCATAATTCCTCATCTTCGCCGAACTTATTTGCTAATGCGCGCATGACCGCTTCGACAGCGATCATGTGCTTTACGAGATTCTCATTATCGACATTCTCTCTGACTAATTCAAGAGCCTCCGCCCTATCTATCAAGGTATCCTCCAGAAAATGTTCAAAACAACACCCCCCCCTGGCAATCCACTAAGTCCACAATTAACGCTGCGAACAGAATCATGTCTTTCACTGCTGCCTGCAAGATCATCGGACACATCGAAACCGTACAGATGGGCTTCGACATAAGCATCCATCACCGATAAGATTAAAGTCGCAGTTAGATACCAGCCGAGTCTATTGCGATCATTAAGGTAAACATCCGCAATAGAATCCTCCCCTCTCGCGGAATAAAACCGGTAAAGTTTATCCTGTCTGTAGATGCCGTATATAAATCCCTGCTCCAGACTGGCATAGATCACGGCTTTAAGCGGGCTTCCGGCATACATCTGTCCCCAACCGGGGAATGCAAGCGACCTCAGAGCTGCACCGGTTGGAGAGGGACGCCAGGATGGTTCAGCATCCTCGTTAGTTACCGCATCAAGTTTGCCCGGTAATAAGTAAATAAGAAGAACAGTTACAATTGCTATGAAACGGCTGCAATACATTCCACTTCCACTAACGCACCCTTGGGGAGCGCGGTGACCTGGACGGCTGACCGTGCCGGAGGCTTATCGTCGAAATACCTGGAATAGACCTCATTTACTGCGGCATAATCATCCATGTCAACCATATAAATGGTGACTTTTATCACCCTGTTCAAGGATGTATCTCCAGCTTCGAGAACCGCCATCAGATTCTGCATAACTCTTTCCATCTGAGCGGTTATACCACCCGGAACAAGCTCTCCTGTCGATGGATCCAGCCCGATCTGACCGGCTGTAAACAACATTTTACCTGAATTACTGCTGTAAATGATGCCCTGGCTGTATGAAGCAACTGCGGCAGGGGCTTCGATTGTCTCAACTACTTTTCGCATCTAAATCCTCAGTTACTCGATATCTTCATAATCACCTTCGGCAACGTCTTCCTCATGCCATGGCTTGGATAATTTGTCCTTTTTTTCTGCTCCCTTATTGATCAGGGATCCGCCAAAGAATTTCAGGAAGAATCTGACGAAACTGAAAGCGAGATAAAAAACTAATATAAGTACTATCAGCCGTACCATGTCAAGTCTCCGGATTAAAATAGGTTGTTCCCGCAGGCATCCGATGAATCATCTCTAACAATGACCTGCGGTGCTTTTCATTATTTATAAAATCGATGCGGGATGCGTTTACAATCAGCAACGGCGATTTATCCCAATGAAAAAACAGTTGACTGTATGCCTCGCAAAGTTCCTTTAAATACTCTGGTGTTATCGACCTCTCGAAATCAACGTCTCGTATCCGGATATTGGTCATCAGCCGTTCAGGTGTCGATTGCAGGTACACCACCATATCCGGTACAGGAATATCCGCGGACAGCAATTGTTCGACCCTTCTGTAGAGTTCGTATTCCCGCTCATCTAAATTAAGATATGCAAAGAGATGGTCTTTCTCAAAGACATAATCCGTCACCACCATCCTGTCAAACAGGTTCAACTGGTTAAGTTCGGATTGCTGTCGATGTCTTGATATCAGGAATGTCAATTGAACCTGCAGGGCGAACCGCCGAGGGTCGCGATAGAAATCCGGAAGGAACGGATTACTCATGGATTCTTCGAGCACCAGGCGAGCGTCGAGTTCCTCAGCGATGATCTTTGCCAGAGAAGTCTTACCCACACCGATAGCTCCATCAACAGCGATATATGTTCCCTGAGGCATCTTCATCATAACCAGTCCGCCTGAAATAGTCTGACACTTCCATTGTCGGGACATGCATGCAGCGCTTGTGTTACAGTGATCCCGTCACCTGATAAAACCAGATCAGGACCGAGTTCAACGAGTGGCACAAGCACAAACCTCCGCTCGACAAGATGTTTATGCGGGATAATTAGATCCGGTGAATCGATTATTGTTTCACCATATATCAGGATATCCAGATCCAGCTCCCTTGCACTCCATTTCTCGGTGTTTAAACGTCGTCCGAATTCATACTCCATCTTTCTTAACGTATCAAAGAGGTTAACCGGTTCCAGTTTGGTACGAATCTCTATTACACAATTCAGGAAATAAGGTCGATCCTTCCTTCCCCAGGGTTCGGTCTCATAAAGGCTGCTGACTTCGATTACTTCCACTTCATCGATCATCATCAGATTCTTAACAGCGCTTGACAGGATCCGTTCGCGATCACCTTTATTAGATCCTGCTGAAATATAAGCTGTTACCTGCTCAATTCTCATCGCTGACGAATTACTTCAATCTCAACACAATCAATCTCACCATCGATTGGCGGTTTCGGTTTACGTATAACCAGTTTCAGTTCAGAATCGGGATATTTATCCAGTAACCGGTCGCTTAATTCTTCCGCCAAAGCCTCCAGTAAATTATAGCGCGTTCCGGTCACCGCTCCTGAGACAATTCCGTAAATCTCATCGAAACTATGTGTCTGCTCAAGTTTATCCGATAATCCGGCTTTTTGTAGATCGCATGATAACTCGACATCTATCTCGAAGAACTGTCCATCCGTCTTCTCCTCGCTCCGACATCCGTGATAGGCAAAAAAACGCATGTTCTTCAGCCTGATCTTATCCCTGTTCATCGATCAATCCACCGAGATACCGTGTGACTCCCTCAGCGAGTCCGATAAGATCGTATCCTCCTTCCAATAATGAAATAATCCTGCCTTCAGCATTGGCTTCAGCAAGCGCAAGCAGGTTTTTGGCTATCTTTTCGTAGAGATCGCCTGTAAACCGCATACCGCCGATTATATCCCGCCAATGACCGTCAAAACCGGCAGACACCAGGATTATTTCCGGTCCATAATTAAGGACCTCCGGTGTTATATATCTGTCGAAGGCTTCAAGAAAGGTCTCGTCATCACAACCCGCCGGCAGAGGTACATTTATTGTATATCCTTCACCCTCCCCTTCTCCGGTATCAGCTCGACGACCCTTATTATAAGGAAAATGATTATCACGATGGAGACTACAATATAATACAGTTTCATCCCGCCAGAAAGCCTCTTCAGTACCGTTGCCGTGATGTATGTCGAAGTCGATAATCGCGATGCGTTTTATACTGTATGTATTCTGAATATACCGGGCGGTTATGGCGATGTTGTTAAAGATACAAAAACCCATCGGTCTCTCTTTAATCGCATGATGACCGGGGGGACGTGTTGGTGCAAAACCGAGTTTCCATCCTTCCTTAAACACACCATCCGCCAGTACAAGTCCGGCGCCGACTGCTCTCATCGCCGCCGGGAAAGATTCGGGATTTATATTGCTCTCCATCGCCGGTAGATACTCACCGCCAGCCTCGCACAAGCGGCGCATGGCATCGATGTATCTCTCACTGTGAACCAGAGCAACCTCCTCCGGGGTCGCATCCCGAGCATCGACAAATTCCACCATCTCATTCCACTCCGCAGACCGCACAGCGTTCATAACAACATCGATACGCGCAGGCAGTTCGGGATGATCGGGTCCCGCATCATGTTTAGTGAACAGATCGTGATATGCCAGAAGTAAACGTTGCATCAGGTAACAGTTTAATTAGATGATCTATATTGTGTATATGACTAAGGATAACATGCCATTGATCTGGGTTTATCCTGTAAGTACCATCATTCACAATTCAATAGCCAGCACTTGAGGTATTCGGTCTCCGGATGCCCCGGCAGGATCGGGTGATCCGGTGAATGTCCACCGCTCCTGACCATCCTGATCTTTCTTCCCTCTCTACGTGCTGCCTCACCGATAAGTGTAAGATGACTGTCTCGGTCAAGGTGATACGAACAGGCGCAGCTTATCAGGTAACCTCCTCTGGAAACGACCTTCAGAGCCTTACGGTTCAAGGCTCTGTACGCTGCTATACCTTTTGAAACTCCCTTCCGGGATTTAATGAATGACGGCGGATCCAGAATTACAATATCAAATCTCTCACCCTTTGAGATGGCATCATCGAGAAAATCACCCACATCCGCATGTATAAACAGCGCATTAGAAGCCGTGGGATTCTTCGATGCGTCCACTCTACCCCACTCAATCGCCTTTAGAGAACTATCAACCATCACTGCTTCGGAGGCTCCTTCGACGAGTGCTCTGATACCCCATGCGCCGGTATAGCTAAAGAGATCGAGTACCCGCTTATCGGTTACAATCTCCTTCAGCATGCCGCGATTCAAGCGCTGATCTAAATAGAAACCAGTTTTCTGACCATCCTGAGGTCTGGCTGTATAAACAACTCCCTCTTCTATGAACGATATCTCCTCAGGAGTAGTTCCAAGCAGCGTCCTGTCTGTTTCCTGTAATCCCTCTATATTACTGAACTGGGCATTACTTTTCAACAGGATACTCTCAGGTTTCATGATCTTAACCAGCGCTTCGACAATCTCATCAATGCGGCGCTCAATTCCGGCAGTCAGGGATTGAACAATCAAATGTCTCTTGTATTGATCTACAATCAAACCGGGGAGCATATCACTCTCAGCATAGATCAACCGGCGAGCTTCCCAGTTCGGACAGACCCTTTCCCTGTAATCCAGCGCCGAAGTGATCCTGTGTTCAAAGAGCATTTCGCCCCATTCCTCCTCCCCGACGGTCATTAAACGCACGGCGATTAAAGAATGGGGATTAACGTAACCTCTGCCGAGCAGATGCCCTTTCGCTTCACGAAGTGCCACGGGATCGCCGGGTTCAAACTGTTTGAGATCTTCGGCAATCTCACCGGCAAACGCCCACAGGTGGCCGTTGCGAATGCGTTTCTGTCGTCCCGGTTTAAGGTGTATAGCTTGCACAGTGATATCAGGAGTTATTCAGTCACCTGGTTCCGCTTATTATAGTCAATTGCCGCCTGCACGAACTCACGGAACAGGGGATGAGGTTTGATAAATCTGCTTTTAAGTTCAGGATGAAATTGACAACCGATGAACCAGGGATGATCCTCGATCTCGATCATCTCGATGAGCTTATGATCAGGTGACAGCCCGCCGAAGTGCATACCAGCCTTTTCAAACTGTTTTCGGTAAATGTTATTGAATTCGTAACGATGCCTGTGACGTTCGCTGATAAGTTCCTGTCCGTAAATCCTATAGGCAATAGATCCGGGCTGTATATGACAGGGTTGCGCCCCCAAGCGCATGGTTCCGCCTTTCTTTTTCAACTTCTTCTGTTCAGGCATCAGGTCAATAACTGGAAATTTTGTACGAGGTGCAAACTCGCTCGAATTTGCCCTGTTCAAACCGACGATATGACGGGCGAATTCCACTACAGCGCACTGCAATCCAAGACAGATACCAAAAAACGGGATCTTATTTTCTCTTACATGACGAACCGCACAAATCTTCCCCTCAATCCCGCGATCACCAAATCCACCCGGTATCAACACACCTGACACACCCTTGAGTTTTTCTGCAATATCGTTATCCGTTACGAATTCGGAATCCACCCATCTCAGATTTACCTTAACCTCGTTTACTATGCCTGAATGGACGAATGCTTCGATGATGCTCTTGTAAGCATCGTGCAGTCCGGTGTACTTGCCACAGATTGCAATATCCAATTCACTCGGCGGATTCTGAGCACGTTCCAGGGTTTCCTTCCAGACTGTCAGGTCAGGACGTCCACACTTCAACCTGAACTGCTTGAGGATGATATTAGTAAGACCCTCGCGTTCGAGGTTCAACGGTACTTCGTAAATACTCTCGGCATCTATCGCCTCAATAACTGCATTAGCAGGTACAGAACAGAACATCCCGATCTTGCGTTTCAGCTCGGGAGTCAGTCGATGTCCGGTACGGCAGATCAACGCATCCGGCTGTATTCCGATTTCCCGCAGCGCCTTTACTGAATGTTGTGTCGGTTTCGTTTTTATTTCACCGGAGGTCGGGATATACGGCACGAGAGTCAGGTGCAGGTATGCCACGCTTCTTCGCCCATACTCAAGACCCATCTGCCGTATTGCTTCGAGAAACGGCTGGCTTTCGATATCGCCCACCGTACCGCCGATCTCGACGATGACAACATCCCAGTCAGCTTCACTGGAAGCCACGGCAAGAATGCGCTTCTTGATTTCGTCGGTTATGTGCGGGATAACCTGTACCGTGCCGCCCAGATAATCACCGGCACGTTCACGCGATATTACACTCTCATATATCTGACCGGTCGTTGAATTATTCAGCTTGCCCATCGAAATATCGAGGAACCGCTCATAGTGACCGAGATCGAGGTCTGCCTCAGCGCCGTCATCGGTTACATAAACCTCACCATGCTGGAAGGGATTCATAGTACCCGGATCCACATTGATATACGGGTCCAGCTTCATAATCGTTACGTTGAAACCGCGCGCTTTCAGCAGCATCCCGAGGGACGAAGCCGCAATACCCTTCCCCAGCGAAGAGACCACTCCACCGGTGAAGAAGATGAATTTGGATTTGGGTTTGGAGGAACGGGGCAAAATGTAACTCCTTTGACGGCTGAATTAAGTTAACGGATTGTTAAACGCATTCTCTGTTTCGTTCTTAAACCTGTCTGCTTCAGTGCAGATTTTACATAAATCCTGAAAACTCTCTGCAACCTGCTTGGCTAACGGTTTATATCTCTTGTATGATTTCTGTAACTTCCTTGGTCGTCTTCTTCCACCTTTCCATCGCAGCTTTCTTCGTCGCACAAGTTCACCTTCTACCTTATCACTACACTCAAGATTAGGAAAAGTTTGATCCAAAACACCGACCACCCAGGTTTCAGTTTGGAGGGAAGGTGTTACAAAAACCAAATAGGGAGGTTTACTTTGTAAACCTAGCCAGTTCATTCTGATTATATCTCTTAAGATATCCGTAGAATCTGAAGCCGGTGGACATGGTTTATTAGCATTAACCTTATGAGCCATTGATGCATCAAGATGGATTATCAGGACGTTTATTGGCTTATTTGTAATTCCAATTAGATATGTCTCAAGTTCCTCACCAAACTCTTCACACCAAGATCTCACACCCTTCCATCCTGACTTACTGCCTAAGCAATGGGGGTAATCTGGTTGAATTCTTTTTACATCAATATCGTCCAGACAACTTCGTACAATCTTTTCAATTACTAAAATATCCGTAATACCTTCAGCCACTATTCCGACTCTCATTTCAACCTCAGATAAGTTTCGGAACACCGCCTAAACGACCCTCTGACCATAATCGTGACAAGCTCCACTTCCCGTCTCGAACAAGGTCAAGTGCTTTAGCATTAAGCTGTATTCTAGATATGTCAGTAGCTCCGTAATCATTTCTATCAACCGCAAACAACCTGATTCTGTCATCACTTATATCTAATCCATCTAAAACGAGCGGACTATGTGTTGTAACAATAAACTGTTTGTCATTCCTCTCAATCAATTCATCAGTCACAAACGTTGTAATAGCCTTGCTCAGGCGTGGGTGCATTGTCTGATCAAAATTATCTATTGAAAGGAATTTCGGAGCGTCAGGATGACACAGTAATACGATGATAAATAGAACGTATAAAACACCTTCACTAACATCCAAATCAGAAAGAATATGACGTCCTTTTCGCATAAATTTGTCTTTAAACTGTAGAAGGGGAGACAATGGTGGCGATGTTGTACCAGTTGTCATACCACTCGGATGTATAACCGAAATAGCATCCGCCCATTCGATAAACTCCATTAGCTCATCAAGATCAATACCACCGATCTTCTTTTTACGGACGTTTAATATATCTCCAACAGCCTTAGCAAGACCTCTACCGCTCAAACCAACAGGGTATTTGGGCATCCTATCAGTAGAAAGATCACGTAATACATCTGTTACTGGTGTATATATTGCGTAGTTTTCGAGGAGTTCTATAAGTTTTCTTGCTCTTCTTGTTTCTTCTTCAGAAAATAATGAAAATGCAGCCAAACCTTTATAGCGATTAATTTGCCTAAGATCTTGTTCAATTCCTGATAATATGATGGCTAGAGGATTACCCACATGTAACTTAGACTTTCCAGGTGCACGCGTCATTATTCTTCTGTCAACTTCTTTCAATTCCTCATGGCTATAACCCCACTTTGCTTCAGGAGAAGAAATTGGATTATTCAATGTAGCCATATAATAAGCGCTTTCTGATGATTCAGCTTCAAGTTTGATAAATGGGGGAAATCTCTTACCTGTAAATGATGACTTATAAAGAGCAGGCTCACCGGGTCTGACACCCCGATATCTCAGGGATTCCCTTTCAACCGATCCATAAGCAGCAGCACTAAAAACACCAATAGCTTCCAAAATATTTGTTTTCCCACTACCATTTGCGCCAATCAGAACATTAAACAGTCCCAAATCAAGAGTCTGATCGACGATGGATTTAAAGCCTTGTATCCTAATTGAACTAATCATTTCTATCTCCTGGATAAAGTTATTTTAACCATCTCCAGATCCTCCTCCGTATCAATCCCTATTCCACTCTCTTCAACGGCAACCACAACAACCTCAATCCCGTGATGAAGCAGCCTGAGTTGCTCCAATCGTTCAGCTTTTTCAATCTCACAGGGCAACCGGTTTGTGAAATCTATCAGCACATCCCTGCGAAAAGCATACAGTCCGATGTGACAATATGCTACCCCTTCCCGACTGTTCCAACCATGCGGTATGGGTGACCGAGAAAAATACAGCGACCGCCCTGATTTATCCATCACAACTTTGACCACTGAAGAGTCCCTGTATTCCCCTTCCGTGCGGATGGGCGTCGCCGATGTGGCTACACCGGCTTCAGGGTCGGACAGGAGCCTCTCAACAACTTTGTCAATCGTCGCCGGATCCAGCAGCGGTTCATCGCCCTGGATGTTGACAACGATATCAAACCTCTCGCCATCATCCTCAAGCTGATGTAATGCTCTGGCTATCCTGTCACTACCACTTGCACAATCTTCAAACACATCGATTACTTCCGCTCCGAAATCACGTGCTGCAACGGTTATTTTCTCGTCCCCGGATGCGATGATAACCCTGTCAAGCGATTCCGCTTCACATGCCTTCTCCCATGTCCATTGAAGAACGGGCTTGCCATTCAAATCTGCCAGCAGTTTCCCGGGGAAACGGGTCGAGGCATACCGGGCTGGAATAAGTCCGATGACCTTATCCGATTGCTTCTCCGCCTCGTTCATCTCGCAAGATCAAGGATCACCACTTCGCAAGGCGCCAGCTCGGCGAAACGTTCAGCATCCTCCCTTGTACCGACGACGTCAGGATCACCCCAGTGCATCGGTATCGCCACCTGCGGTTTCAGGATGTTGCAGGCGTCAACCGCTTCCAACGGGTCCATCACGTAGGTTCCCGATACGGGAAGCAATGCAATGTCGCACGAGATATCTCTCATGTGCGGAAAGGCATCACAGTCGCCGGAATGGTAGATTTTTACGCCATCCATTTCCACTACATAACCGACATGACCAAGTTCCCTGAGATGGAATCTCTTGTTGACATTATACGCTGCTGTTACGTAAACGCTTAATCCGTCGATCCGCTGTTTCATCCAGGCATGGGTATATATGTCCGCTCCCGGATATGAATCACGGCAGCATTCCGCAGCCAGAACCTTTCCGCCGGATCCCAGCGCTCTCTTAATATCTGGAGGAGAACAATGGTCGTAATGATCGTGTGTAACCAGAATAACGTCGCCATCTGAACCCTCGCTCTCAGGAAGTTTCCAGGGATCGATATAGACAGTTTTTGAGCCCTTAAGCTTGAAGCTCGCATGACCCAGCCATCGGATGTTATCTATCATTGCTCTGATTTTATCGTCCATTCGACAACCTCATCAGGTTATGGCAAATATAACAGTCTTGTAATCTTGACCGGGTTTGTCTATATACATGTAGTATATCGCACGTGGAGCGATCCGACGTTTTGAAGCAACCCGTTCTCTCAATCGCTGGACAGCTTTGGAGATGCCTCCCGGAGTCCCCCGATAAACAATTGTATCAACACTGGTTTTATCTTCAAAATGCAGAATATTGGCATCAAGGATATCCTTCTTCTCTACTTCGATCATAACGCGACCTTTAAGAACACCATATTGAATCAGTACCATTTTCCCAAGGATATTATAACCAGCCTGTCTTGCTTCACGGTACAACTGCTCCAGTTTCGATCCCAGACTGATCGGTTTATTGAAGATACTGATAATTGGTACAAAGTAGAATGTTTTATCGGTCCAGTCGAAGTCCTTCATATCCCACTGAGCTTCGTCGAAAACTGTTTCGGTCATTTATACCTCTTGTTATTATTAGGAAATAGATGGTTTGATCAAACAGCAGCGTTCTAACTGTCTCAATATACGATAGAAGCCTGTTAAGTCAAACGACATTCTGTGAAAATCAGACAGGTAAGAATACTCCACTCTTAATCGCAGACATAATATCTGCGCCACCTATCATGACTTCTCCCGCAACAGCTCACCGATAGCATCGATGAACCTTCGGTTCTCGTTTGGTAATCCTATTGATACCCGTATATGATTCGGCAGTCCATAACCATCAACCGGTCGTATCACAACACCCTTCTTAAGCAATTCTCCGAACATTTCACGACCCGGAAGAGGTACTTTGATCAACACAAAGTTCGCCTCAGTGGGAATGTATTCGAGGCCAATTCTCTTCAATTCATCGTAGTAGAAACGTTTACCCTCTCCATTCAAGCGGATCCCTTCACGGAGATACTCATCGTCATCCAATGCTGCAGCAGCGGCGATCTGAGCTATACTACTGACGTTGAATGCCTCTCTAACACAGTTCAATGCACGGGCAATCTCTTCGGTGGTGATAGCATAACCGATCCTCAGTCCGGCAAGTCCGTAGGATTTCGAAAAAGTCCTGAGAATGATAATATTCCGACCGTCCCTCAGATATGACATCGTGTCAGGGAAGTTATCAAGATTTCGATAATCATAATACGCCTCGTCGAAAACAGCTATTACCCGTTCGGGCAATCGATCCATGAGGTAAGTCACCTGTTCACGATTCATCAGCGTACCGGTGGGATTGTTGGGATTTGCCACAAAGAGCAGCTTTGTTCCGGCGGTTATCTTTGAAAGCATCTCATCGGCATTGTGCGTAAAATCAGGCATATCAGCCCATGCGATAACACCGTTCATAATCTGAACCGCCACCCGATACTTGAAGAATGCCTGTCTGCCGATAATTGCCTCATCGCCTTCACCGATGAACGCCTCGGTGATCAGTTCACATATTTCAGCGGATCCGTTTCCAATGACAAGTTGAGACGGTTTGACGTCAAGCCGTTCGGATAGTTTTTGTTTGAGATAGTAACAGCCGCCATCAGGATATCTGTTTGTATCCATCAATGCTTCCCGCACAGCCTCGATAGCTTTCGGTGATGGACCAAGAGGATTCTCATTTGAAGCGAGTTTAATAACATCGGTCAATCCGTATTCCCTTTGAACTTCAGATATTGGTTTGCCTGGTTCATAAGGAATAATATCGGCTATTGCCGGTCTTGATAACCGGGAGATATTTGTCATTCTATATTTCCTTCATTTTTCTCGTGTTGACAACCTTCCTCCTGCTTTTTCCAATCCCTATCCAATAAAAGAGCGATCCGAGTACAAGCGCAGAGATATACATAAGGATTCCAACTCCTCGTTTCGCCTCGCCAGTCTTCATCAAACCTGCATTAACGCTGAATACCTGTAAATCCCAACCTCTTTTCAGGCATACTATCCGCTCATCATACCATTGTGATGACGCATAGATCAGCTTGTCCTCATCGAACGTCCTACCGCGCTGGAGGAAGAGTTCTCCCATTTCGTCGAGGATCCGGAAACTGATGTCTCCATCCGACATGCTGAAATCATACTGATCATCTCGCTGGAAATCAACCAGCGGAAAGTAGCGGCGTTTGACAAGGTTATCTATCAGACGAGGTACATGTTCCGCAAGATAACGGTCGATGCTGAAAAAAACTCCGGCAACCTGGTTCGGTTCATCGGTCAAAAGGGGTACTTTCAGAAAACCAAGCCAATATTCTTCCCCCTCCACATGGAAACTGTTTATGAATGGAAGCCCGTCCGGGTTTTCTACAAGTAGTCCTTCTCTGACAATGGTTAATATCCGATTGAGAATCCAGGGTGAGGCGCCTTTATCCACCTGAATACGACTTCCATCACAGTCCCAGATAAAGCAGATCGGGAAATAGTCGTCCAACGTCCACCTGTTCAACTGATCGATGGTTATCATGTCGTGCTGTATATCTTCGGTCAGGTAATTCGCCAGTTTCTCGAGCGGGATAGTGTAAGGATCTGTCAACACCTGGTGAATCGAATTCGCTACCGCTTCACCCAACGCAGGAGACGGTGTATCGAGATCCATCCTCATTTCAGTGTCCTCTGAAGAACCCGAACTGAGGTAAATCCCTGTTATCAACACCATCAAAAGAAGATAAAACACGACTTGTCTTACCGTGGAAGACTCCGGAATTGACGGTTTTAATCAGTAAGAGTAATTATCTGAATATTATACAAAATAAGGATCGTTCTGACAAGGTTTATATCGGCTTGAAAGAATGGTGTTGTTCTTAATTAGGATAGTTTGTAATGTGATTAATCAGTGTCTGTTGAAAAAGTCCTCCAGACCGCTGGCAGACGCCCTCGTCTGCCAATTTAATCCTTGTTTTTCCGTCATCCTGATGCGTCGGGATGACGGCAGGTAAAGAAGAATTCTCGGACAAACGGTTTAGTGGAATGAAGAATAATTGCTGCCAACCACGGCGGGTTGGCAGCGCGGTAGCGAATTTCAATTCAACGATAAAGTGATCCAATTAATATCTCATTCGTTCAGCCAGCCAGCAACCTCTTCGGCAAAATATGTGATGATAAAATCGGCGCCGGCACGTTTGAACGCAAGCAGCGTTTCCATAATAACCGCCCGCCGGTCGATCCAGCCATTCTTTGCGGCAGCCTCAATCATGGCATATTCACCCGACACCTGATAGGTGGCTGTAACTCGTTGGAAGGTTTGCTTAACTGCCGACAATACATCGAGATAAGCAATGCCCGGTTTAACCATGATCATATCCGCGCCTTCCTCCAGATCCAGCTCCGCCTCGCGCAGTGCTTCCTGTACATTCCCCGGATCCATCTGATACCCGCGCCGGTCTCCGAATTGGGGAGTGGAATCAACTGCTTCCCGAAACGGTCCATAATAGGACGAGGCATATTTAACCGCGTAGGAAAGAATCGCTGTATCGACGAAACCCTCTGCATCGAGGGCATCGCGGATCGCTGCAACTCTTCCGTCCATCATGTCCGATGGTGCAACAATATCCGCTCCCGCACGCGCCTGGCTTACGGCAGTTTCTGCGAGCAGCTCAAGGGTTGAGTCGTTGTCAACCCTGCCCTCCTTTATTATTCCGCAGTGACCGTGGCTGGTGTATTCGCACAAACAGACGTCGGCAATTATCAGAAGATCGGGTACAACTTCCTTGATGGAGCGAATCGCACATTGGATTATCCCCTTCTCATCATAAGCGCCGCTGCCTTTATCATCTTTAGTCTCAGGTATTCCGAACAGGATAATCGCGGGTATCCCCGATTCGTATGCACGTTTAGCTGCAATCGCTACGCGATCGATTGAAAGATGATATTGACCGGGCATACTGCTGATCTCACTCCGCACGTCCTCACCCGGTACAACAAAGTATGGCTGCACAAGATCATCGACGTGCAGATGGGTTTCTCTAACGAGCCTTCTTAATCCTTTACTAACACGCAAACGACGTGGTCGATCTATGGGAAAAGACATATTAAAACCTCTGTTTTATTCAGTGCTTGTGACAGACACTTCTTGTTGAGAATGTATCGAAATTCGATGAAACCTGACTCTATGATAGTTTTCTTGCAAGCAAGAACTTATTTATATTCTAAGCTTCTCGAATAACTCACTCGCAAGGTCAAGCGACCAATCACCATGAACCTGAGCCCAGACGGGATGCTCAGTGTCACCGCCCCAGAAGCCGTGCAGTTTTATCAAATTACCTGTAGGTTCGGCATAGGCTCCCAGAGGCAATCCGCAGCCCCCACCAAAATACGTCAACACCTTGCGTTCAAGTGTCGTTGCCTGTCCAGTTTCCCTGTCATGCAGAAGAGAATGGATCTCATTGAATAACGGATCATCCTCTCGCATTTGGACGGCTAAGGCTCCCTGTCCGGGAGCTGGAACAAAAATGGCTGGGTCTAATTCTACTACCTTGAACTCATCTAATGTCAATTTCAATCGCTTGACTCCGGCAACAGCAAGAAATATCGCGTCGTACTCCCCGGCAGCAAGCTTCTCCAATCTGGTCGGTACATTACCCCGCAGATCCCGGATCTGTATATCGGGTCGAATGCTCTTTATCTGCACAGCTCGCCTGATCGCGCTGGTTCCCACAACTGCACCGGTACGGAGAGGGATCGCTGCTTTATCCCGCAGCTGCGGAACCGACTGAATATCTGCGTAAGCACCAGGCGCGACAATCAGCATATCGGCAGGATTCTCTCGTTCTGACACTGCTGCAATCGCCAGACCATCGGGAGACTTCGCAGGCATATCTTTGAAAGAGTGGACTGCTGCATCGATTTGTCCGTCAAGCAGAGCTTCTTCTATCTCTCTGGTAAAGTAACCGCGCCCTTCAAGCTCACTGAACGGGACATCAGTCACTCGATCACCTTGGGTTCTGATAACTGCCACTTCTGTAGAGACACCGAGAACTTCTGTAATTATCTCAGTAATTGATTTTGCCTGAGTCAATGCGAGAGCGCTGCCTCTTGTGCCGATCCTCATTGCGGTTCAAACATAGCTGCATTCCCATTCAAAATGCTATTACAAATATCTTCAATTTTTGTCATTCCCGACTTGATCGGGAATCCAGATATGACATTTAAAAAGAAAAATCCCTAATCCAGCGATAACGTGGTGCAGTCCGTCACTGACGGATCATCCCGCAGCTGCGGGATCGCTGTTTATACCGCAGGGTGCGGACACCTTGCGGCACGGCGAATATCTGCAATTAAAAGATAAATGTAACTACAATTCAACAAATCAGCAAGTCAACTGATCGGATGTTTCGTAAAACTTTGCAAGTGGTTGATTTCCGTCTCTTCCTGCTTTTAGCTTCACTTAATGATGTCATATATTGACCAACAGTGCAATAAAGAGTATATTACAAAGTTATGATATACCTGATTCAAAAGATAATTCCACTGATGTTGTTGATTCCGGTTCTGATGAGCTGCACATCGAAGAGCACTCATGAATCGGTCACAATGGTCGATCCATCTGATAAGAGCAGGACAACGAGAGAATATCCCCCAAAGCAGGAAGAGGATCTTCCTTCGTTCGATACTGACCTCCCGGCTTTCTTTGTGCCTCCTTCTCCTCTCCTTGTTGAACCGTATCATGCTGAACTCAGTCTCTCGTCCGGTCAGGAAGAAAAAATCGGTGAGACCATTACACACAAGATCATCGAGGGATATCGCATTCAACTCTTCAGCGGACGTGAGGAATGGATTGCCAAGAAAATTAAAGCCGGACTGAAGGTCAAATATCTGGAAAAAGTTTACTTAATCTATGAAGCTCCATTCTATAAAGTCAGAATAGGTGATTTCAGAAACAGGGATAACGCTATTCGATTCTGCAGGCAGATGCGCGAAGATGGTTACAGAGAAGGCTGGGTAGTAAAATCCATTATCAATTATTAACGAAGAACCAAGATGACAACTGATTTCCAGCTACCGGAACCTTACGCTGCTGCATCCCAGAAACCTGAATTCATCGGGATTCCATTGAAGAACATGAAAACGGATGCAGTACTCGGAGCGCAACTTTTCATAAAGATCAATCGTGACAAGTACGTAAAATATCGCGATGCTGATCTGCAATTTGATGCAGGAGTCCGCAGCAGACTGCGTGCAAGAAAGCATACTCATATCTATATAAAGAATAACGATATTAAATCACTGAACAGCTATATTGAAGCCAATTTGGTAAACATCCTTGAGAGTCGCGACATTCTGGTTTCTGAAAAGGCGGAGGTTCTTCATGATACTATGACTCATCTCACTATGGAGATCATCGTCGATCCAGGTAATAAAGATAACATACAATTATCAAAACAGTTGGTTAAATCAGCAACTGCTTTTATGCTGACCAATTCCAACATACTCGATTACTTGCTTGAATTAAGTACCGTTGACTACTACACCTATTCACATTGTGTCGATGTTATGATAAGCTCGATAATGCTCGGGCGAAAGCTTGGAATTAAAGATGAACAGAAATTGGTCGATTTAGGACATAGCGCTCTATTACATGATTTCGGAAAATCATTTGTGAACCCGGAAGTAACTCAGAAACCGGGTCCATTAAATGAAGAAGAGTTTGCCGAGATGAAATTGCATCCGGATTTCGGTTATGAAGCGCTTAACTCGACGAATGAGTTACCTGAGAGTGTTCTGCAGGTTGTCCGGAAGCATCACGAGGATCTGAAGGGAAATGGTTATCCGCACAGGTTGAGCGCACCTCATATTGGAAAGGATGTTCGTATAGTCACTTGTTGCGATATTTTCAACGCGCTCACAACCCGGCGTGTCTATCGGAAAGCCTATAATGTATATCCTGCGCTGAAAATCATGAAAGACATGGTGAATTCTAAAATCGATTCGACGATTTTCAGTGAATTCGTAAAAATGCTTGGCGGGATTGGAAATTAGTCTCCTGTCCATATAGAATCTATTTTAATCATGATAATTAACATCTTACAAATAGCATGACAGAAACTATCGAAAAACTTCCGGAACTACAGAAAGCTGAAGAAAGCAAGCCTGAATTCATAGGCATTCCCCTCCGAACCATGCAGACCGACGCCGTGTTGGAAGCTCAACTTTACATCAAGATCGGTTCCGATAAATTTGTAAAATACCGCGAAACCAACCTCGAATTCAACGATTCAATCCGCAAAAGACTACAGGCAAACCGACATACTCATATTTATATAAAGAGTGATAATTCTCATTCCATGAGTTCTTATCTGGAGACCAACGTCAAGAACGTCCTTCTTAATCCGAAAGTCACACTTCGCGAAAAAGCTTCTGTTCTTCACGATGCCTCAAACTACATTGTCAAGGAATTGTTGGTCGATCCGCGTTCTCCTGAACCGCTGAAACGCTCCATGCATCTCGTTGAATCCTCCGCAGAATTCATACTCTCCGATAAGGACGTTCTGCCTCACCTCCTCGCACTTGTTTCAAAAGATTACCAGACCCATATTCACAGTATCGAGGTGATGTCATTCACAATAGCACTGGGAAAACGACTGGGATTCAAGGAGGGATCTGAACTGCTTAATCTGGGTCGGGCAGGATTACTGCATGATGTAGGCAAGAGTTTTGTCAACCCGCATATCTTAAAAAAAGAAGGTCCGCTTGATAAGAATGAATTCCTCGAGATGAAGCGCCATCCGAACTTCGGATACCTCGCGCTTCACGATACCGGTTTACCAAACAAGGATGTTCTGCATATCGTTCGTCATCATCACGAGGACCTCAAACGTAAAGGCTATCCGAACGGCTTGAATCCCGATGAAATAGGTCTGGACCTCCGTATTGTCACCTGTATCGATATTTTCTGTGCATTAACAAAGAACCGGACTTACCGAACGGCATACAATACATTCCCTGCACTGAAGTTGATGAAAGAATGGGTAAATATGAAAATCGATGGGAAAGTGTTCACGCAACTTGTGTATTTGTTGGGAGGAAAGTAAGTTGAACATACGGTCACCGATCCCAGCTTTCGTCTGGGCATGTTTCAGTCGGCGTCCTTAACAAATTAAATAAATTCAAGAAGGAAATAAAATGACCTTAAATGAGGAGGCTCTCGAATATCATTCCAGACCAAGGGTCGGAAAGATAGAGGTTATCGCAACCAAACCATGTGTAACTCAACGCGATCTATCGCTGGCTTACACACCGGGTGTAGCGGAACCATGCCTCAGAATCAAAGAAAATCCTGACGACGTTTACCGTTACACCGCTAAGGGTAATCTGGTCGCCGTTATAACAAACGGCACGGCTGTTCTCGGATTGGGCAACATCGGTCCAATGGCAGGTAAACCGGTGATGGAGGGTAAGGGTGTTCTGTTCAAGCGTTTCGCCGACGTGGATGTATTTGACATTGAACTGAACACAGAGGATTCCGACGAAATCATTCAGGTCTGCAGGCTGCTTGAACCTACTTTCGGCGGGATAAATCTCGAGGATATAGCAGCTCCCGCCTGCTTTTATATCGAGGAAACACTTAAAAAAGAGCTTAAAATACCGGTCTTTCACGATGATCAGCACGGTACGGCGATCATCTCCGGAGCAGCGCTGCTTAATGCATGCGAGATCGTCGGTAAGAAACTTGAAGATATCAAAGTTGTCTATAACGGTGCAGGCGCTGCAGGAATCGCCTGCGCCAACTTCTACATATCGCTCGGCGTCCGACCTGAAAATGTGCTCATGTGCGACAGTAAGGGCATAATATACGAAGGACGCGAGGATATTGACCCCGAACATCCCCGCTATAACAAGTACAAGGCGGCATACGCAATCAAAACCGATAGGCGCACTCTCGCCGATGCAATGGAAGGCGCCGACGCCTTCTGTGGTGTTTCGGTTGCTGATTGTGTAACTCAGGACATGATCAGATCCATGTCTGACAATCCCATCGTTTTCGCCATGGCAAATCCGGATCCGGAAATTTCCTATCCTGACGCAGTTGAAGCTCGCTCCGATGTGATAATGGCAACCGGTCGCAGCGATTATCCGAACCAGGTCAACAACGTTCTCGGCTTCCCGTTCATCTTTCGCGGCGCATTGGACGTTCATGCGACTACAATTAATGAAGCGATGAAAGTCGCCGCAGCACGTGCCCTGGCTGACCTTGCAAAAGAGGACGTTCCCGAAGTAGTCTGCCATGCATACGGAGTTGACAAAATTGAGTTCGGACGTGATTATCTCATACCCAAACCGTTCGATCCACGCGTACTTCTGTGGGAAGCATCGGCAGTCGCCAAAGCCGCCTGTAAAACCGGAGTAGCGCGAAAACCGATCAAAGATTTCGACGCCTACTGGGAGGACCTTGAACGCCGACTGGGTCGATCCAAAGAGGTAATGCGCCAGGTAATCCACAAAGCCAAACGCACCCCGGTGAAAATCGCCTTCCCTGAAGGTGATAACGAAAACATCCTGCGAGCATCTGTCCGCATAATTGAGGAAGGCATCGGTACTCCGGTTCTGCTCGGCAGAACCGAATTAATTCAGCAGGCTGCCGAGATGCTGGGAGTAAATTTGAACGGCATCGAACTTATCGAAACTTCTTCTCACCCGAGATTCGACGAGTTCACCAGGAAGTTCGTTGAAATGCGTCACCGTAAAGGTATGACTATAAGGGAAGCTGAACGGTTGCTGAGCAGACGGCATTACTTCGGACCGATGCTGCTTTTAATGAACGAGGTCGATGCCGTTGTCAGCGGTCAGGACAGGCATTATCCGGAGGCAATCCGTCCGGCGCTGAGGATCATACCCCTGGCAGAGGGAACGAAGCATGTTTTAGGTCTTCACATGCTCGTCTTCAAGAAAGAAATTATCTTCCTCGCCGATACGACCGTCAATATCGAACCCGATGCTGAGACGCTGGCGGAAATCGCCGTCTGCACCGCTGAATGCGCCAGACGGTTTGACATCGAACCCCGCATAGCGATGCTCTCCTTCTCAAACTTCGGTTCGGTGCGTGACCGAAGGGCTCAGGTGGTGGCGGAAGCAGTGAATATTGTACACCGGCGTTATCCCGATCTAATCATAGACGGCGAGATGCAGGCTAATACTGCGCTCGATACGGACATTCTCGAGAAAAGGTATCCCTTTAGCGTTTTGAAAGAACAAGCCAATGTGCTGATCTGTCCCAGCTTGGCTTCGGGAAACATCGCTTACAAACTGCTGTCCGAACTGGGTGGAGCCGAAGCTATCGGACCAATACTGACGGGGTTTTCAAAATCGTTCCATGTGCTACAGAGGGGCTCTTCCGTCGATGAGATTGTCAATGTCGCCGCCATCGCCGCAGTACAGGCTCAGAAAATAAACGCAGATAAACCATAACATCCTGATCAAACCATTGATGATAAAACACTTTCGATAGTTTACAAGTGAAGGCGGCGGATGATAATATTCGCCGCTTTTTGTTTTGAAACCCGACTTGCGAGCAAGTCGGGGCACCCGGCGTGGTTGAGAACACCCTGCAGCACGAGAATAAAGTTCCTTCTGTGTCATTCCCGCGCAGGCGGGAATCC
>JABMRV010000165.1 GCA_013202285.1 bacterium
CGTGCTGCGGGGTGTCCCCACCCCGCAGCTTAATACATAATTTTACAACCGCAGGGTGAGGACACCCTGCGGCACGAACGTTACTCGCTGCTCAGCTCGGTATCAGTACGGCTTGCAGGAACCAGTTGAGCACGGTGGAGTTCTTTATCCTTGAGTATTCTCAACGCTTCAGTCAGTTGCACATCGTCGTCAAAAGTCGCTCGAATGCGCCATTCCCTGCCGCCGAGAGCGGAGGCGAGTTCCCTGTCAATGTTCTGGTAGATAAACTTTTTAAGGTCCTCACTGTATTCCCGGCTCTTCTCCCTTAGAATTGTTTCAAACCGGTCGAGACCAGTGAAATAAGCCTCTGTGAGCGAATCCTCTTCTCCTATTTTGCGCAGAATCTCAAGCTGTGCCTGACCTGGAATGGGTGGATCAAAATCGATACTGTCGAGGAAGACATTGAAATCATTTAGCATTTCATCGGTAATGTTCACTGTATCCTGCGGCTCGTGCGTTGAGAGCCATTCATCTACAAATGAAAAAAACAGATCCAGCCGGTACATCTCAACACCGACCGGATTCGGACGCGGCTGTTCGATTATAATATCCGGAGTTATTCCACCGCCACCGAATACTTCACGACCTGAATCGGTGTAATATCTGACCGCTGTGGTGTCTTTTTCGGTTGTATCGGTTTCGGTCCCGAATAAGTCGGGATCGGGTAGATCAATTTCGTCTGATTCAGAGCTGCTTAAATCAGTCCGCCACGGCGGATTAGAACTACGGTCGCGCTGGATAAGCCTGCCGGAAGGTGTATAATACCGTGCGGTTGTAATTTTCAAGGCAGTTCCACCGGTGAAGTCGAGTTTACGTTGTACGAGCCCCTTGCCGAAGGTTGGTGTGCCGATAATTACACCGCGATCATGATCCTGGATCGCGCCGGCGACGATTTCAGACGCCGAGGCGCTGCCGCCGTTCACCAGGACAACTAATGGAATGTCGCCTGCAAGAGGTTTGCCTCTGGATTGATAGCTGTTTATCATTAAGTCGTTTCTCCGCCTGGTGGAAACGATCTGTTCCCCTCTCCGAAGGAATTCCTGTGATACTCTTTTTGCGGCATCGAGCATTCCGCCTGGATTGGAACGAAGGTCGAGTATCAGGCTCTTCGGCTTCTTCTTCATTACATCTCTGAGAGCATCTCTCAGTTCGGCTCCGGCAAGACCGGAGAACCGCACCATCTTAATGTACGCCGTTTCATCATCGAGCATCCCGGCGAATGCCACATCGTGGATGCGAATCGTCGCTCTGGTGATGGTATATTCCAGTGGTTCCTTGGAACCTTTGCGTCGTATAGTAAGCGTAACCTCAGTGTTTTCCAAACCTTTTATATACTTCGCTGCATCCGCGGTGGTGAAGCCTTTAGTGGAAAGACCGTCAACAGCAATAATTGCATCGCCCGCTCTGATTCCGATTCGTGCTGCTGGTGTATCCTCGATCGGGGAGATGACGGTCAGTTCCTTCTTTTTACCTCGCCGTCCGATCTCAATTCCCACCCCGCTGTACTGTCCCTTGATAATCTCATCCAGGTCTTTGACCCCTTCCGGTTCAAGGAGAACAGTGTAAGGATCGAGAGTCTCGAGCATGCCATCTATACCTGCCCGAATAATGTCTTCCACATCTATGCTGTCAACATACATCTTGTTGACGCCGCGGAAGACCTCATTGAACAGCCTGATCTGCATGGCGGCATCACGGTAACGGTCATCTGCTGATTTATTTGCTGCCTTTTCGTCATCTGCAAAAACAGGCGATGTAAAGAAAATTGCTATTGTTAATAATATGGGCAGCAGTTTCATGCCAAGCTCCTGTTATACATTAAGTTAAACATTCTTTTAGTGTTGCAGGATTTCCCATTCTCGGAAAGTCTGTTCACTGTTTATTAACGTCCTCACTTCAGAACCGGTTCCCGACCTGAATAAAGAGGATGTTCTGTGCAGGCAGGGGACCTCGATCTATCAGGTGCCCCCACTGGAAGATAATCGGACCAAGGAGAGTGTCGAGAGCGAAATAGATCGCTGCTGACTGCATCCAGTCGTGCCGCGTGATCTGCGCTTCCGGATCATCCCAACTGCCCGCAACATCATAGCGCAGCCCGATATAGCTGTCAGCCACGATGCGGCTGATAAGGTCGAAACGGTAACCGATGCCCGTCTGGATCTGCATCGCTTCCACGATCTCATCCAGGTGCAGACCGGGGAAGGAGTTGATCCCGCCCAGCCTGAAGCGTTCGTCGAACGGTGTCGTGCGGTCTGCTGTTCTTCCACTGATACGGAAGTTCAGCGTATGACGACGAAACGGTGTAACGTACCCATCGAACGATCCCCATAACCGGTTGAAGACACGCTCAGATCCAAGGTAACTCCCTGCCGTTTCATAATCGGCTTTAAGCTGTACACCATCGTTTGGGAAAGGCGCTCTATCATGTGTATCGATTGTGAGCCGGGTTCCGATTGCAGTCAGGTTATAAGTTTCTTTGCGCTCAGGGCACTCAGGGCGCTCAGGATAATTATTCTCATGCCTCTGCATACGACCGCTGAAGGAGATTAAACCCCATGTGGGAGCATGACCACCGGTCAGAAATCGAACTCCCCAGCTTGTTTCCCTGTATATGCCGGTCTCATCATGGAACTCATCGAACATGATACGCTCACGAAAGTGATATGATAAGGAGAGATCATACATAACAGGATAACCGAAGAGTTTATCTGCAAGATTTGATATCCTGTATTCGGAATCACGCCAGCCGAAGGAGGCGAACAGAACCGTGCGGGCGGCATAATTAAAGGTACTGGGATAGATCAGCTCGATAAATCCTTGAGTCAATCGCTCAGCCTGGTTTGAGAAATGCTCACCCTGATAGGATAGTCCGAGTCGAACGGGCAGCGCGGGATGCTCGCTGACATAAACCTCCAGCGTCCAGCCGCTGTCTGAGTCGGACTCCCTTGTAAGCACCGGCTGTACACTGCGAAAAAGCCCTGTGGCGTAGAGATTTGCCGTTCCCTTCAGTATTCCCTTTCGTGTAATCGGTTGCCCGTATTTCAGCGGTATTTCCTTTTTCAACCAGTATTCGGGAACTCTCTTTATTCCATGGAATCGAATGCATTCGAGTATCCCCGGATCGATATTGATTGAGAGAATGCCCGACGATGTATCGAAATCAATCCCTGAAATTGTGGTGAGTGAAAATCCCGCCTTACGGTGTAATCTCAGGACAACCTCCAGGGCGGTTTCAACAGAATCCACGTTTAACGGCTTATCATACAGCGGTTCGAAACTCTTTACAAGCATACTCGCAGGGAGCAGTTGACTTCCCGTGAACCGTGTTTCATCCAGCCGATGGGTGGTGATTATCTCCAGTGTTAATGTTGCACTCGAACTGTCAAAGAAAGCTCGAGCCTTCCGAACCGTTCCGTTGTTATAAACTCCCCGTAGAAAGCTTCTAATTCGTCCGGTCTCTACTCCACCGGCATCAAACCAGTTACCGGGAACCGGGAACTCACGGGAAGCATCCGAACTGTATTCGACGCTGTTAAAACTTAGAAGAGTTGTGTCGTTTTCCGGTTGAGATCGTCCGAGCAGACGTCTCAGTTCAGGCAGAGCTTTTTTCATCGTCTTGCGACCGGCTTCAATGGCGGAGCTGAATTCATCGGGAGCGGCTTCGAGTTCCCCAGCTATGTCGGGTTTGATTACCAGGTCTGCCGAGTTCACTGAGTTGGCGTCTGCTTTTCTTTCGAGTATTGTCGTGACCTGTTCGACAATCTGCCACGGTTTAATCGGTGGAGTCGGCTGACTTAAAGGTGAAGTGGCATCGACCGCCAGTACAATATCGTCCGGTGAAAGACGGGCAATCTCAACAGGAATGTTAGAGGTTATGCCTCCATCGATGAGCTGCAGTGTATCATAGACGAACGGGTCGAACAGCAGCGGCATTGAGATAGAACCGCGCATGCAGGGTGTAAGGTCGCCCGAACGAAAAACGACCCCCTCGCCTGTCTTCAGATCTGTAGCGAGTATCTGCAGCGGGATTTTCAAATCAGACCAATCGCCGGCGGTACGATATGGCGCATCGAGGGTCAGATCGAGCAGGTTCATGTACAGCTTCTGACCTGGTGAGATTGCTCCGGGAACCACCGGTGCAAGATCCTTGCCGAGGCGGAGTGTCAACAAATGGCGGGAGTTATCCTCTTTGCGAGCCAGAATTAGAGTCCTGCGTTCAAGCTTATCGAGTATGATGCCGCTCCAATCGACCTTTTCCAAGCGATGGACGATCTCTTCAGGAGTGAATCCGGCGGCATACAGTCCTCCTATCAGAGCTCCGATGGAAACCCCCGTGATACCATCGATCCGGACATCGGCTTCTTCAAGGGCTATGAGCACTCCGATATGAGCCAGTCCTCTTTCACCTCCACCTGACAGCGCGAGCATCAGTCGAGGACGGTCGGGGCGAACCAGATCTTCATAGTATGGGTTCACCACTTGGTGAGTCCCGATTGTGATCTCGTTCGGTATGCCTGTACAGTCCGGCAGTCCACCGAGGAAAAAAACCAGTAACAGCGTGAGAACTATATACTCTTTACTGCGTCTATATTTTGTCTCAATCCTTTTCAAGTTATTTGTTTTTTACTATATCAAGTGAGTGGCATGGCTATTTATGACGGACACTTCGTGTTCCGTGTTTCATTACTTAGTTCCTTCTGTGTCATTCCCGCGCAGGCGGGAATCC
>JABMRV010000166.1 GCA_013202285.1 bacterium
CCAGGCTTGTCTTTCTTGCCAATCCCAACAATCCTACCAGCACAATGATTTCGCACACCGAACTGAAGGAGTTTATGCGGCAGATACCTCCGGATGTTTATGTAGTCAGCGATGAAGCTTATGCTGAATATATAACCGCAGATGATTATCCCGACACGTTGGAGTTACAGAAGATCTATCCCAGTCTTCTTATTTTTAAAACTTTTTCAAAGATATACGGATTGGCGGGTCTCCGTATCGGTTACGCTGTTACTCACCCGGATGTTATAAAATCCCTGCTGCCGTACAAGATGCCGTTTTCCGTCACCAATCTCGCAGCCATCGCCGCTTCAGCGGCGTTGGATGATACTGAATATATGGAGAAATGTGCGACAATTAACGCAGAGGAACGGGACTTTCTCTATACGGAACTGAGCGGTATGGGATTCGATATAACCGTCCCGCACGGCAACTTTGTCTTTATTGATCTCAGTTCTGCTGAAGAGAGAGAGAAGGTAGATACCCACCTGAGAAACAAGGGAATTTCAGTTCGACCGCTGGAACCGTTCGGTTCTGAAACAGCACTAAGAATAACTGTAGGACAGCCGGAAGAAAACCGGCATCTAATCAAAAGTCTAAAGCAGATGAAGTAGCCCGACTTCTCCGAAACCGTAGTAAAACCGAATCCGACCTCTGTTTATCAATCCCTGCAATATCATCGATGCGGTGCATTGAATCTCCAAGTGTTTTTTATAACTTAATGAGATTCGATGCAAAATATCTTGATTTCAAAGTATAGCTTTTATATTTTTCATAATGTAAATTTTAAGTTCGATGGTATTGAACTAAATCGTCCTGCTGGAAGATACTATTGTATTGACGCTTCTTTTATTATGTAGCTAAATCCCTTATATTTAATTGCATGCAATATATTGGGCAATTTATCGTAGATTCAGCAGCGACTTGAAATGAACTATTTCAAAGAGGTTTTTCGATGAAATCAAATTTGAGCAACTGGTTAAAAGAACACGCCCCAAATATTGGCATAATGATCAATGAACCTGTAATGTCAATTGGTGCGGCAACTCGAATAGTCGGGTTATCAGAATCGGCGCTGCGGAAATATGAAGCTGCTGGATTGATTATCTTTCATCGAACAAAAACAAGACGCCGGTTGGTTTCTCTTGAAGATATTGAACGGATTAAACTGATACGGAATCTCATTAAAAGCAAAGGGCTCAACCTTAAGGGAATATTGCGTCTCTGGACTCTTATACCCTGCTGGGAATTGAAAAAGTGTTCAGAGGGGGATCGCAAAGACTGTCTGGCAACAACCGATTCACTCAGACCATGCTGGACCTTGCTGGAGAACAAGGGTTGCTTATCTGAGCCGGACTGCCGCAGCTGTGAAGTCTATCGCTACGGAGCATATTGCACCGAAGACCTTAAATCGCTTATTCGGGGCACTTATGGAGATAATTCGATTGCTTAGGATATCCCTGGGCATCCCGTGATTAACTATTTAGTTTCTGTTGAAGAAATTCACATATCGCTGGCAGACGCCCTTGTCTGCCAGTTAAGTCCTTGTTTTTCAGTCATCCTGACGCTTCGGGATACGGAAGGCAAATAACTATTTATTGCACTGATAAATAAGTCGTTACTTCTCGAGTTTACTTGTAAAAAGGATTGAAAATGACGTTTTTACACTTCTCTGTTTACATCACCACACTCGTCTTCATAATAACTGTAGTCGCGCGTGCCATAAGAATCGCCAGGATGCCTGTGCATCTGCGATGGGAACTTTATCCGGTTCCTCACGAAAAGGGGCGCGCTCACTATGGCGGTTCGATATTGGAAGAGGTTGACTGGTGGACAAAACCTCACCATAAGGATCATATTGGTGAGTTCATAGTTATGATTTCGGAAATTCTGCTTTTGAAAGGTGTCTGGGAGCATAACAGACGATTATGGTTCGGGACCTTTCCCCTTCACTTCGGTCTTTACCTGTTGATGGGCAATATAGCGCTGCTGATTCTCTACGGAATACTACATATTTTCAACATTGATGTTGCTCAATTACTGACCTTGATCCGGGTAATTACCTGGGTAGGGTGTATTCTCGGAGCTGTCGGATCATTAATCATGCTGTACAAGCGATTTTTCGACTCCGATCTCAAAGAGTTCAGCACAATGAGTCACTATTTCAATCTTATCATCCTCGGAGCGATATTCATCAGCGGTATTATATGGGTGGTTTCCGACGAACAGATGGTTGCGAACCTTGCAAAAACATATACAGGATTGATTACGTTTTCAGCAATTCCCAAGTTGCAAGCAGCAGGATGGTGGCATATAGGGTTGTCGCTCTTCTTCATTTTTTACCTGCCGTTCACTCACATGACTCACTTCTTCACCAAGTACTTTACATATCATTCGGTTCGTTGGGAGGATGAATCCAATCTTCCGGGAGATCCTTTGCAGAAGAAACTTGATCCGCAGCTTAAACAGATAGTAACTTGGGCAGCACCCTATGTTGGAGCGGATGGCAAGAAAAATTGGGTGGATATCGTAACCAGTCCCGTACCAGAGATTGAGGAGAAGAAATAACAATGCCAGTAGCAACAAAAACTAAGAAACTTACTTTCAAGGATTTCAGCAATCCATCTGAACAACTTGCTCATATAGATCCGGAAGATCTGTACCCATTGCCGCCTCCCTATGATAAACTTGAGGACCAGCCCGGTTTCAAGCAGCTCACAGAAGAAGCACGATCGAAATTCGAAGCGTCTCTTGATGATACAATGGTCTTGAACATTCCCAAACCGGAGTCAAAAGAAGAGGAAGAGCGATTAGTCAAACTATTCAGATCAGGTCTGGAAAAGCTGTTCACACGCGAAAATAACTGGACATTCCTTCAACCGACTACGCTCTCAATGGAACACTGCGCACGCTGTCAAAGCTGCATTAAGGACTGTCCCATATACGAGGCGAGCGGTTATAACGAACTCTATCGTCCGACTTACCGTGCAGAGATATTACGACGTCTCTATTTCAAATACATTAAGGGAGGTAACAGTTGGTGGAAGAAATTCAACAACGGGGATATCGAGTTAAACTGGACACTTATCTCAAGACTATGTGAACTCTCCTATCGCTGTACGCTCTGTCGTCGTTGTGCGCAAAGTTGTCCCATTGGCGTGGATAACGGTCAGTTAACCCGCGAGATAAGAAAACTATTCAGCGCTGAGATGGGTATAACAGCCAAGGATCTTCATGAGAAAGGATCAGTCCAGCAGCTAAAGATTGGTTCCAGCACCGGAATGAATGATATCGTGGTAAAAGACAACTGCGATTTTATCGATGAGGACATGGAGGAACGTACTGGCATCAAAATTAAGACTATCTGGGATAAAGAAGGCGCTGATGTCCTGTTGATCCATAACGCCGGTGAGTTCCTTGCCTGGCCCGATAACCCGGGAGCATTCGCGCTTATTCTGCAGGAAATGGGGATTTCGTGGACACTATCGAGTGATATCGCCGGATATGATGGTGTTAACTATGGTCTGTTCTATGATGACGTCCAGCTTGCACGCGTTGCAATGAAACACTATGAAATTGCCAAAAAGCTCAAAGTAAAAAAAATTCTGATGGGCGAATGCGGTCACTTAACGAAGGCGATGGGCGTTACTGGTGACAGACTCACTCAAGCTATACCACGCGAAAATGCGATGACATTTATTGAGAATGTGGTCTTCAGCGGGAAACTCAGTTTTGATCCTGAAAGGAATTACTTTCCTGTAACGCTGCATGATCCCTGCAATATGGTAAGAAGTATGGGTATAGTCGAACCGCAACGGCGAGTCCTGCGGTATATTGCTCCCAAATTCAGGGAGATGCATCCTCATGGTGTGAGAAATTATTGTTGCGGTGGTGGCAGCGGTTGGGCAATCATGTCCCAGAATAATTTCCTGGATTGGCGGATTCAAGTAAGCGGCAGAAAGAAGTTTGAACAGATACTGAATGCCTTCTCCAACGTTGATCCAGGTCCGGAAACACCGAAGTACGTCTGTACTCCCTGTTCAAACTGTAAGGGTCAGATTCGCGATCTGTTTGATTATTATGGAGCGAAAGAAAAATCCGGGCTTTACTATGCCGGACTGATCGAACTGGTCGTCAATGCGATGACCAATGTTAAAGAGAACTTTATTGATTTTGAAATGATGTGATTGGTTTGCATGTTGGCACATGCTACCACAGAATTCACTGTTTTCGTTCCCGTCAGCTGACGGATTGAAGACCTGACAGCAACAATAAAATAAACCTGTCCAGCAAGCTGGACAGGTCACTCATTGATAGTCCACCAGACGCCGGATTACCAACACGATTCAGCGAAGAACCTCAACTGAAACCTATTTGACTGTAAACTCTCCATGTTGGAGTACAGCTCCGTCATCAGTCTGTACTACTACCTCCCATTTGCCGACCGCTTCCGGATACATGCTCTTGTAGCTCCAGATTCTCCAGCGCTTACTCTTTCCAACTTTCAGTTCGATGCTGCTCACGAGTTCACCTTCAAGATACCACAGGTGTTTGATAATCTTCTCTTCGAGGCTACTGTTCATGTCAGTATGACAGTAAACTCGCTCAATCTCGTGGGAGAACTCATCGGCGGGTTTTACAGGCTCACGATCCTGCACATCCTGACAGAAGGTCATGGAGTTGACCGAAATATCCTTCAGTGTGGGCGGTTCGGTTGATTCAGGCGTTTCTTCTTCAGCCTGCGCCAGTATAGCAGGCGTGAAAGCTAAAAATAATAGAAAGACTAACAGGATCAGACTCGACATTGAAGCATGTAAGTGATGCATGGTTTTACCTCCTGGAAATGTTGTTCAATACTCTGCTATTACTTAACTTACTCTTAAATATTATGCTGTTTTACGTCTTGTTTTTTCGTGTATAATCACCGGCTCCTCATCGCCTGATATCACACCGGGCGTAATGATAACCTCCTCAACTCCACTCATGTCCGGCAGCTCAAACATGATATCCGTCATTACGTTTTCCATGATACTCCTGAGCGCCCGCGCTCCAGTATCGCGCTTCATTGACATATCGACAACTTTATCCAGAGCTTCTGCCTGGAACGAGAGCTTAACACCCTCCAGTTCGAACAGCTTGATATATTGCTTAGTCAAAGCATTCTTCGGTTTAAACAGTATCGACAGCATTGCCTCACGCGAAAGTCGATCCAGCGGAGTTATCACCGGTAATCTTCCGATGAGTTCGGGAATAAGACCATAATGCAACAGGTCTTCAGGTTCCGTTTTCGATATGAGTTCGTAATACCCCATCCCACGTTTACCGCGCACCTCAGCGCCGAACCCCATGCCTTTCTTGCCGACACGTTTCTGGACGATGCTGTCGATTCCCTCGAAAGCTCCACCACAGATGAAGAGGATATTCTTGGTATCGATAGCCAACAGTTTCTGTTCGGGATGCTTGCGACCGCCTTCAGGCGGGATGTTGGCGATTGTGCCTTCAAGAATCTTGAGCAGAGCTTGCTGAACTCCCTCGCCGGATACGTCGCGGGTGATCGAAGCCGATTGATCCCGACGCGCAGTCTTGTCTATCTCATCGATGTAGATAATGCCGATCTCAGCCTGAGTAATATCTCCCTCGGCGGCATGATAAAGACGCACCAGCACGTTTTCAACATCCTCACCGACGTAACCGGCTTCAGTCAGAGTAGTAGCATCTGCAATAGCGAAAGGCACTTCGAGAAACCGCGCCAGGGTTTGTGCTATGAGAGTCTTCCCCGTGCCTGTAGGTCCTATCATCAGGATATTTGACTTCTCGATCTCCACATCGTCAGAGAGTGTTCTACTGGTGATCCGTTTGTAGTGATTATAGACTGCCACAGCGATCCTTCGCTTGGCATCGTCCTGACCAACTACATAATCGGATAGTTTCGCAAACAGTGCTTTCGGCTTGGGCATGCGATGCTTAAGTGCGGTGCGCTTCTGTGCTACTGCACGTCTGACTATCTGACCTGCGCCTGTCACACATACGTCACAGATCGCAACATCATTGCCCTTGACGAGAACCCTGGTCAGCTCAATCGGTCTGCCACAGAACGAACATTGCTCGGAAAGCGGATCAAACTCACCTTCATCTGGTTTGTTATCCGATTTATCCTCGCTCACTTCTTGCCTTTCTTCGCACCTTTTCCACTCTTGGAGGAAGCATCGATACGTTTGCTTATAACCTTATCAATCAAACCATATTTCCTCGCCTCTTCAGGCGTCATAATGTTGTCACGATCGGTATCTTTGGCGATCTTCTCAACTGACTGACCGGTGGCTTCTGCCAGTATTTTGTTCAATCGGTCACGTGTTTTGAGCAGCTCCCGGGCATGGATATCGATGTCCGAAGCCTGCCCCTGCATGCCTGCCATCGGCTGATGGATGACGATCTTCGAATTCGGCAGCGCCGATCTCTTGCCCTTGGTGCCGGCAGCAAGGAGTAAGGCGCCCATCGATGCCGCTGAACCGATGGCTATGGTGGCAATGTCCGGCTTGATGTAGCGCATCGTATCGTATATTGCCATTCCCGATGATACCGTTCCACCGGGAGAATTGATATAGATCGATATATCCTTATCGGGATCCTCGGCTTCGAGGAATATGAGCTGTGCTATTACCAGGCTGGCAACGTTATCGTCGATGCCGCCGGCAATAAAAATTATTCTTTCCTTGAGCAGACGTGAATATATATCGTAGGCTCTTTCGCCGCGACCGGTCTGCTCGATTACCATTGGTACGAGGTTCATTCGTTTGCTCCGTTTATTCTTTCTTGAAAATAACTGTTAGGAAAACAGCCCTTTCAGGCCTCGGCTTCAACCTTTGATCTGGTCAACCGTATAAATTCATCAAGGCTCATCGTCCGCTTCTCAATCTCGGCGTTCTTCGCCAGGAAATCGATGACGCGTCTTTCAAGCATGCTTTTCCTTATGCGGTCTATTCCGCCCTGGGATTCGAGCTTTTTGCGCACTTCATCCAGTGCCTCACCCTTCTGCTCGGCTATGTGTTTAAGCTCGTCCTCGATTTCGCTGTCTGTCACCTCAATGTTTTCAACTTTTGCTGTCTCATCCCTGAGCATAACCCAGCGAAGGTCATTTTCGGCGGTGTTGAAATGCTGATCGATTAAATCCTGTTTTTTGTCGCCCTCAAGGTTCATGTTTTCAGCAATCTCCTCAAGGGTTGTTGTAACAACTGATTTTGATATTGGAAAGGGATTATCCTCGATCAGACGGTCGATTAGTCCGTTCTCAAGCTCGCGGTGTCTATAAGACTCAACGTAGGACATAATCCTGTACTTTATCAATTCACGCAGTTTATCGACCGATTCCAGACTCTCATTCACAAGTTTTGCAAAATCATCATCGATCTCAGGTAGTTCCGATACTTCAACCTTGATTGCTTCAACCGACAGATGCTGCTCGTTCGTAGCACCCCGCGAATCTTCAGACTGCCCGGGAGTAATAATAGCCGATGGTATCGGAGCCTGTGATAGAGCGCCAGCTTCAGGTATAACGCGTATGACTCGCTTTTCGCCTGCCTTGATTCCAACCAGTTGTTCGTCACCGCTGATGCCCAATTCATCCGATCCAAGTTCAAAAACCTTCTCTTCAACCGGACGACCTATCAATGGCAGACCGGATGGATCGACCTCCTGAAATTTCACTGTTAATCGAGCCTCGGCAGGTGCAGGATCGTCTATCGAGATCAGTGTGGCATGCTGCTGTCTGATGTGCTCGAGTTCATTATCCACATCGGCATCGGAAACTTCAGCATCGTTTATAACTATCCGTAATTCTTTGTATTTTTGAAGCTTCACTTCCGGTTTAAGAGGAAACTGAACCTTGAAACGTAACGGCTTGCCTTCGCCGTACTCGATCATGTCTATTTCCATGCGACCTGCAGGTTCGAGTTTCTCCTGCTCAAGAGCTTTTATCAGATGTTCGCGAGCCAGCTCTTCAGCCTTTTGTGAGAACAGTTCGCGTCCCCACCGTTTGCGAATCAGGTCTAATGGAACATGACCCGGACGAAAACCGGGAATACTTGCTTCACTGCGAAACTTCTTTATCGCCTCTGTAAAAACGTCACCGGTTTCTTCAACAGAAACTTCTATCTCGATAGTGGCATCACGCTCAGGTGATATTTCCTTTTTAATCTTCAATATAGTTCCATATAAGAATTATTCTTCCATTCGTTAAGTTCCCAGAGATGAATACTATCTCTTTTTGGATATATAACACCGAATAAGAATCTAAACTACTAATTTACGATTATATATTCGTTAAATCAACTCTGCTTCAGTTTCACTTCTCTCCGATCTTCGTATTTCTCCAGGCAACCGGACTATCACCATAAACCGTCCATACATCCTTATCGATATTATTATCTCCGTCAAAGAGCAGATAGCTGTATTTACCGTAATGAGGCACTTTTCGCAGACTGCCGGTCAGATCTGCTTCAGGCAGTGTCAGACTGTACACGATGCTCTTCTCTTCATTATTTGGATGCTGGAGAATCATGGTAGCGTTCAGTTTCCCGCCACGGTATTCCTTCTGTCTGTAAATAATTCCTGCGGGTGCGGGGTCCTCTTCGATCCAGCGTTTAGCGCGATATGGCAGGAACTGAAGCCTGGTCGGATCTGGTGGGAACTTCTGCATGGCGCTGTTGATGTCCGGATCGCCAAACAACCACAACGATTGATTCAGCATTTCTTCAGTCAGTTCCAGATCGGTCATAACACGCTGACCATGGGATTTAAGATTATCGGCAATCTGTCTGAAGGTTGCCGCATACATCCCCTTCGAAGGAACCACCAGTATCCCTTCTGAGTCACCGAAGAATTTTGCCAACGTCAGAGGCACTTCCGCCGGATATACCCTGCGAAACAGATCAAAGTCAGGGTCTAACTGTATCGTCAATATTTCCCCTGAACCGGATAACTGAATGCCCTGCCGTTTTTCGCTTATGAATGCCTTGTATTCCACCTGACCCGTATTCGACAAGGCTCTGATCGGTAACAGGTATTGTACGGGAGAGTCGCTCGCATATTTTGTCGTCACTTCAAAGTTCGCTTTCCATCTGCCGCGTTCAGCCCGGATGTCCACATTTTCTATAGCCAGATCGAGCGCGCCGGTGTTATATATCCACTGGTTGAAGAACCAGTCAAGCTTTTGACCCAATCGCCTTTCAAATTCTTCTCGCCAGACTTCCCAACCGACAGGCTGCCATTGATACTCACTATAAACCTCGCTGACAACCTGCCAGAAGATAGTTTCGTCGTACTGGTTCAGTATCTTTCGCAGCATGTGAAAAATCATCATCACCTTGCCGTACCCGATAGCTCGATCCGCAGGAGTAGCTCTTGCGATGAATTCTACCACTGGATAATCATTCTCCGGAGTAACATAATCGGTGAATTTACTCAGAATGTCCATCCGGTAATCCCTGGCGGCAGTGCTGTCAGCATCCTCTTTGTATTTATAATCGGCGTAATAAACTGTCAATCCTTCACACCAGTTGCCCTCCCGATAATCCACAAACAGCGAGTTGCCGAACCAGTTATGGACGATTTCATGTCCAAGTGAAATCTCCTTAAACCTTATCTCCGGGCGACTGAGCACCATGCTTCCAATCAGGGTCCATCCGGGCATACCGTAACCCGTAGCGAGGAAGTTGTCAACCACGGCGAATTTTGTAAATGGGTAAGGTGCAATAAGTTGGCTGTACATATCGAGAAAACTGCGGCAGGAAGAATGGTAACCTTCTGCTAAATCAGCCTGTTCCGGAAGAAAATACGTGATAATTTCCACGCCGTCAAATTCACTCTTCTCCACTATCCATGGTGCAGCACTCATCGATATTCCATCAGAAACAACTTCTGATCGGTGAACCACCTCGATCCATCCGTCACCTTGTTTTACAGTGCCGGGTTGTCCATCGGTTACACAATTCCAACCGTCAGGGAGTCGCGTTTTCACTTCAAAAGTTGACAATACATCCGGCAGCGTTGGATACCAGTAGGAACCGGAGGAGAGAAATATCCCCTCCGGTCCGATTGTACCGTCAACTTCAAAGGCAATCTTTTCTCTCGAGAACTTGATTTCACTCGGTTGAACATAAAGAGAACCTGAAAATGCAATTTCCAAAATCAGTGGCTTTGCTTTCAATGCTTTCTTGGGTATCTCTGCCGTCCAGAGAATGGCATTCGAGGCGTCCCATTTATTAAAGATGCCGTACCTGGGGGAGATATCATCAGGTCTGATCGTCTCACTTTTTCTGAATATTAAAGGAACACTCCCTACAGTAGTCTCCTGGACCTGGAACTCCTTGTTGAGTAGGAAACCTGCGACTCCTATCCCCTTGCTGAATAACTTTACCGGAGGCAGTGTCAACTCGGCAGTTCCTTCAATACTGTGCTCATCCACATCGAAAATGAGCGATAGCCTGTGATGTTCTATAGGCCATCGAACGGTGGGTTTGTTCTTACAGAATGCCGATACCGCAATCAAAAGTATCAAAAATGGAATTAATTTTTTCACTCTGGACTCCGAGCTGATTGATTTTTTCTTTATGGTAAAAGGTTATTTATCGTTTTTCAAGCGTATCCCGGTTTTTTCAACAGACTAATGAATAAAAATCGTTGAAGCCTTCCGTCAAGTATCATTACCACTATAACAACGGTTCTGTTGATATTAAAACTGTTATTAAACAGTGCAATCAACAATTATAGCGCTGGTGTCTCACCTGCTGCCGTCGGAATGATGACACTACAAGCATGCCCCAGCGAAAGCTGGGATCGAACGGTCAATCCTGTGACTCGAAAGACCTTGCACAAGTTAACAGGATACTTGATATTTTTCATTATAAATACAGCCTTTATAATTAAACTTCATCTTTAATCTTCGATTACAAGGGTGTTGTAAGCATGTAAAATCTGCCAATCTATATGATTTTTTTTACCCTGATCTCCCTTTTTTTGTTGCATTCTGTTCAGGAAATTTTATATTGTGCGCTTATAGTACAGTTAAACTGCACTACGAACAACTCTGCACTACTTCCCGCAATTTCACTTCACGAAACCTGTACAGAAGTCACCCCTCTGCGGGTGACTGACTTGAGAACCTTTAACCTTGAACGGGAGATTTTACTTGCATCATTCCTCTTTGAACAGCTCCCTTGGTAAATCGTAATAATTTATTTCTGTTAAATAAAGAGTTCTGGAGAACGGTATGAAACGTTTCAATATCTGTTTTGGTTTGCTCGTAACTTGTTTGATCTTAACGAGCAGTGCTGTTCAGGCACAACATTTTGAGCCTGCCAACGATGAAGGACCATCTCATTCCCTCATCATACAATCTGCAACCATTGACGACCAGGAATTGGGCAATAACGATGAAATTGGTGTCTTCACACCTGACGGTGTATGCGCCGGGTCGGTTGTTATCGCTGACGATCCACCTCACGGTCTCGCTGCTTACGGAGACGATCCCGGCACACCCGATGATGTGGAAGGCTTCCTCGAAGGTGAAGAATTTTCCTTCAAACTGTGGGATGGACAGGATGAAGTTGAAGCTCACTTCGAGTTTGTAGGCGAGACCCAAACCTGGGAACAGGATGTGGTTACCTCTATCGCACGCATCTTCTTTTACAACGATCCGATACCTGTCATCGGGCTCGACACCTTCGAGCACGACTTCGGTTTGATGGGCGTTGATCATACTGCTGAATGGATCCTGACAATAACCAACATCGGTTTCGGCGAGTTGACTATAAGCGATGTTTACCCCAGCAACCAGGTTTTCGATACGGATTTTGAGAACGAGATTATTCTGCAACCGGCAGAGAGTCATGACCTGCTGGTAACCTTCACTCCATCATCTGAAGATAATTTTGCGGGTACCCTGACTATTGAGAACGATGATCCCGATAATGACCAGATAATGGTTAATCTCACCGGTTCCGGTACAAATGTGATCGAACCGCTCATGGCGCTCTCACACCAAACTCTGGATTTCGAGGAGTGGCCCACCGAACTGATTAGAACGCTGGTATTGACCATTTCAAATGCTGGTACCGGTGATCTGACAATCGATAATATTGTTGTTGAGGGGAATCTTTTCGACACAGATTGGGACGGTAACGACATCGTAATAACACCTCAACAAAGCCATGACCTCAGTGTGACATTCGCTCCGGAAGCGGTAGAACTGTATGAGGGTTCGTTGACCATCTCTTCGGATGATCCCGGTGGCGAAGCAATCGTCGATCTGGTGGGCATCGGTATCGACCCCCAGACTCATTTTCGTTATGTTGAGACGGATCTCGATCACAGTTTACTTATTGTCAATTCGACCTTGAATGGTGAGCCGCTTGAACCGGGCGATGAGATTGGCGTCAAGACTGAAGATGGCGTATGTGCCGGTGGCGATGTGGTTGAAGAACGTGGTGAACAGATTGGATTTGGCGCCTTTGGAAGATCGGGTAACATCGATGGATTCACTGCGGGCGAAGAGATATCCTTCTTCATCTGGGATATGTCCTCAGATATTGAAGTCGAGGCAACTCCGGATATCCATGTTGGTAGTATTGAATGGGTTGACAGGGGCTTAGCGATCCTCGACCTTGAAGCTGAAACCCCGTTTGCACCGTATATTACTGTTTCTCCAGAAGTTCTCGATTTCGGTCAGATAGGTTCGGGTTACGAAGGATATGAATACCTGCAAATCAGGAATATCGGCACAGACTACCTGAGGGTGACGAATATCGTATCAGATGATCCCGATCATTTCGATCCTTACTTCAGGGTGGGTTTCATCGTTCGACCGGGAGGATCGCGGTGGGTTCGTGTAACATTCACTCCCGATGATATCACGACATTCGATGCTCAGTTGACTATCTATTCAAATACTCCCGGCAATGAAGAAATGACCGTAGATGTCACCGGGGAGGGTATCGACCCACCCGCGATGATCGATGTAAACGCAACCGAATACGACTTTGGCGAAGTATTAGTGGATGAAGTCGCGACGTGGGATCTCATCATCACCAATATTGGCGGTGAGGACCTCACCATACAGGCTGTTCAGTCCGACAACAATGTTTTTACTCACGATTACTCGGATGGTGAAACTGTACTCCAGCCAGACGAGAGCCTCACGGTGGAAGTTACATTTGCACCTGTCGCTTACATCAATTACATGGGGACTCTGACGATATTTAACGATGACCCCGATCAGGAAGACCAGGAACTCGGGATCAACCTGTCCGGCAGCGGTCTTCTTCTACCCGACATAACCGTTGACCCGTTAATCCTCTCCTTCAGAAATATCGAAATCAACACTTCTGCATCAAGAGACGTAACCATCACCAACGATGGTGACGCTAATCTGTGGATATACGACATCAGCGTAACTGGAGAGTATCTCACTGTTGATTTCGATGGTGAATTCTTCCTTGCACCGGGTGAGGAGCATATCTTCCAGGCTCATTTCAATCCCACTGAACTCGGCGATTGGGAAGGTAGGATAACCATCGAATCAAACGACGAGAATGAAGGACCTGTCAATATTCTGGTTATACTCGAGTGTATCTTCATCAATTATCCTCCTGAGGTAGTCGAGCCAATAGACAATCAGGTACTGCAGGAGGATTTCGATGGGGTCAGGGTCGCTGATCTTCTTCAGATCTTTGCAGACGAAAACGATGATGAACTGTTCTTCACTGTGGAGGACAACCAAGAACAGTTTACAACCGAAATACAGGAAGGACACTATGTCTATATGGAAGCCGATCAAGACTGGTTCGGCGTCGTAACTGTTACCGTTACCGCCGACGATCAATTCGGCGGGAGAGATCTCGGACCGGTCAGGTCGCTTCGAACTGTTGGCAACCAAGGGATATTCCCCGGTCGTGACACGCCGACTTCACATGAATTTGATGTCGAGGTTCAGGCGGTGAACGATTCTCCAGTCTGGACGGAATTCCCCGAAGATTTTATCGAGGATGAGCCTGCACTGATTGAATTTAACATGGCTGGAACTGATGTTGAAGGCGATGATCTGTCGATTGTTTATGCATCAGAGACCATTCCTGATGCCGCCCAATTCAACGATAACGGAGACGGAACAGCGAGCTTCTACTGGCAAACAACCTTCTTCGATGCTGGAGATTACACCGCAACATTCACTCTCTCGGACTACGAATACGATGTCGAGGCAGTGCTGAACATCTCTATTGCGGACATCAATCAACCCCCGGAATGGGTGGACTTTATCGATAGCGTCGATGGGTTCGAAGGTGAAGAACTGACGATAGATCTCGTGGGTTTCGATCTCGATGAGAATGACCTGACCATCGTTTACAGTTCAGATGATCTGCCTGAAGCCGTTGAGTTCACCGATCACGGTGACGGCACCGGAACATTCGTCTGGACGCCGACCTACGATGAGGAGGGCGACTATACAGCCATATTCACCCTCTCCGACATCGAATTCGATGTGGTTGGTGAAATCGCCATTTCAATTGCTAATGTCAACCGGGCTCCGGTATGGGATGACATTCCGACGGAAACAATTAACATTGATGAGGAAGATGTAGTTGATTTCACCATGGTAGCTTCCGACCCCGACGGGCAAGACCTCACAATCTCATACAACCCGAACGGCACTCCGGATGCCGCCCAGTTTAACGACAACGGTGATGGTACCGCAACCTTTTACTGGGAAACCACGCTCGATGACGCGGGTAACTACATACCCATATTCACTGTTACCGACGGCGACTTGGAGGTTGAGGCTGAGGTTGTAATCATGGTAGGTGAAACCAACCAGCCTCCGGTGTGGGAGAATATTCCGGAAACCGCTGAGGGCAACGAGAACACAACTATTGAATTCACAATGGAAGCCTCCGATCAGGATGAAGATGAACTTGAAATCGTTTACACTTCCGGCGATCTTCCCGATGGCGTTAATTTCACCGATCACGGCAACAACACAGCCACATTCAGCTGGGATGCCGGCTATGACGATGCCGGCGAATACACCGCTACCTTTACATTACTGGACGGTTTTTGGGAGGTTTCCCATGATGTAGCCATAACCGTAAACAACATCAACCGCCCCCCTGTCTGGGATAGCATCCCCGGAGACTACACCGTTGATGAAGCCGCCCTGATCGAATTCACGGTAGTAGGCAGTGATCCGGATGTTGAGGACGAGGTGACCATCACATACGACCCTGACGGTCTGCCCGAAGGAGTGGAATTTACCGATCAAGGTGACGGCACAGCGACATTCTACTGGCAAACCTGGTATGAAGATGCCGGTCAATATGTTATTAACTTCACCATATCGGACGGTGTGGAAAATGTCGTCAGCAACGATGTAATAATTATTGTCAACAATGTAAACGCACCTCCATACTTTATCGATCCGATAGAAGAATACTATGCAAGCGAACAGGAACTGATTGAAATCGGTTTTGAGGCTGCCGATTACGACGGAGATGACATCACTCTCACATTTACAAGAGGCAGTCTGCCTGACGATGTTCACTTCACCGACCACGGAAATGGCACCGGAATTCTGGTGTGGCAGACGGATCACGATGATGCAGGGAGATACAACTGCCAAATCCGTGCCTCTGACGACGGCGGACATTCTATAACTCATCTCGATATCATCGTTTCCGATGTCAACATGGCACCGACATGGGAGTACGCGCCGGCAATAATAACCATCGAGGAGACCGAGTTTTTCGACTTGACCGTCATCGGTGAAGACCTCGACGGTGACGATCTTACCATCGAATATGAATCTGACGATATACCCGAAGAAGCTGAATTCACCGATCATGGAGACGGCACCGCTACACTCACCTGGCAAACAGGTTACGAAGATGCCGGTGTGTACCAGGCAACCTTCACCATCTCCGATGGTGAAATTTCTGTCCCGACTATCGTCAGGATCACTGTGAATAACCTCAACCGTGTACCAGTCTGGGACGTGATTCCCGAGGACGTTGTAGCCGATGAGGATGACCTGGTGGAATTTGTCATGAGCGGTCATGATCCTGATGGGTCCGATCTTACCATAACTTTCAGTTCCCATAATCTACCCTTAGACGTGTCGTTCACCGATTTCGGTAACGGAAGAGGTGAATTCTCCTGGCAAACCTCTTTTGACGATGCAGGTGACTACACCGCCACCTTTACGCTCTCCGATGGCGAGGACATGGTTGATATCGATGTGGATATCACTATCGGTAACATCAACCATGAACCTGAATGGGTGGATATACCCCCCGCCGTTCATGCCCCTAATGAAGGTGATCTGATCTTGTTCGATGTATTCGGCGAGGACGTCGATGATGATGAACTAATAATCACTTACCGTTCAGACGATCTGCCCGGAGGCGAGGACTTCACCGATCATGGAGACGGCAGCGGAACATTCGAATGGCAGACAGGCGGAGGTCACACAGGAATATACTTTGTAACCTTCATTCTATCGGACGACGAGTTCGATATCGAGGAGGTCGTCATCATCACCGTGGGCGACGTCAACCGTCCACCTGAATTCACAAGGATCCCCGGCTCGATCCAGATTGGCGAGAATTCGCTGCTCGAATTCAGCATCGAAGCGATGGATCCCGACGACGACAACCTCACCATCGATTTCACTTCAGATGATCTTCCCGAAGAGGCTCAGTTCACCGACCATGGCGATGGAACTGGTGATTTCTCCTGGCAGCCCACGTATGATGAAGCCGGTCTGTATCTTGCCGTATTTACACTCTCAGACGGTATTTACAATATTGTCGGGGAAGTTCAGATACGGGTAAACGATGTGAACCAGGCTCCTGAGTGGACTCAAGTCCCGCGCACTTTCGCAGGTGATGAGACTACAATTATCACCTTCGATGTCAGCGGAATTGACGCTGACGACGATTATTTGACTATTACTTTCGATTCCGAGGATCCCGCTCTGCGGGATGCTGCAGAGTTCACCGATAACCGCGACGGAACCGGTAGGTTTAGATGGGTAACCACCTACGATGATGCTGGAATATATTACGCTACATTTAGATTATCCGACGGTGTTTATACCGTGTCTGAGGTGACGACCATCCGGGTCAACAACGTAAACCGCGAACCGGTGTGGGATATTTATCCCGATTATATGACCATCGATGAAGGCGTTCTAATAAACTTCCTGGTGCGTGCCATCGACCCGGACGGTACCGAGGATCTGGAACTCAGTTACACACATGTCGGAATACCCGATGTTGCCAGATTTACGGATCACGGCAACGGCTACGGTATTTTCACCTGGCAGACTAACTACGATGATGAAGGTCGCTACTGGGCTCGATTCGCAGTCACCGACGGCGAACTCGAAGCTACGGTATCGGTCAGAATCGACGTCGAATATCTCAATCGTGAACCGTACTGGGTGGGAGTCCCCGATCCAATCGAGGGTATCGAGGGCCTCGAGGATGAGGTGATTACCTTCAACGTTGCCGGTGATGATCCCGATGACGATGCAGATCTCAGTATCTCATATTATTCGGATGATCTGCCTGATGATGTTGACTTCACTGACAACCGCGACGGTACAGGAACATTTAACTGGATGCCCGACTTTGACGACTCTGGCGAATATCTGGCGATATTCACACTTTCCGACGACGAGGCAGAGGTTACAACCGAAGTACCCATCACGATAACCCATGTCAACCGTGCGCCTGAATGGGACGATCCTCCACGACTTATTCAGATCAATGAAGGCGAAGAACTTCAGTTGACAGTCGCCGGTATAGACCCGGATGGCGATGAACTCAGTGTGGCTTATCGCGGCGGAGATATATCACGTCTTGAAACCGAATTCGCCGATCACGGAGATGGCAGCGGTACTCTCACCTGGCATCCTGATTTCGATCAATCCGGAGAATATGCAGCCAACTTTGAACTCTCAGACGGTCGTTTTCGAGTCGAACTCACAGTGACGATCATCGTCAACCATGTTAACCGTCCACCAGAATTCGTTGAAATTCCCGAAAGGGCTGAAGCCGATGAAGGTCAATGGGTTGCGTTCTCTCTCGAAGTATTCGATCCCGATGACGACGATATCAGTGTCATAATGGAATCTGAAAACCTGCCTGTCGATGTCTCATTCAGCTTCAACCCGGAGAACGGCACCGGGACTTTCACCTGGCAGACAGATTACGAGGACGAGGGTGATTATGTCGCCACATTCACAGTTTCCGACGGTCCTGTATCCATATCCGAGGATGTTTCAATCACTGTTAATCATGTGAATGTAGCGCCATTCTGGACTAATGTTCCTGATGTTGTGGAAGGTGATGAGCTTGTTCAGATCCAATTCCTCGTCCAGGGTGGTGACATTGATGACGATGACTTGACGGTCGAATACAGCTCCGATGATATCGGGGACGATGCTACTTTCAGGGATTTCGGTAACGGTGCAGGAAGATTTACCTGGCGTCCGGGCTTTGACGACCAGGGTGATCACCACGCAACCTTTACGCTCTCAGATGGCGAATTTAGCATTGTAACCGAAGTCCTTATCATCATAGAAAATGTGAACCGTGAACCCGTATGGGATGAAATTCCCATTGAAATCTTTGCCGATGAGAATGATTGGATAGAGTTTGATATGTCCGGCAGCGATCCGGACGGTGATGATCTCATTATCCGTCTTGTTCCGGGTGATCTTCCGAATATCGCCCACCTGACAGATAACGGTGACGGTACTGCCAGCTTCGAATGGCAAACTGGCTACAACGATGCAGGTACGCACACGGCAACCTTTATCCTTTCCGATGGAGTAACCGATGTTGCTGGAACAACCACGATAATCATCGATAACGTCAACCGTCCGCCGCGGTGGATATCCGTGCCTGTGTTTGATGACCGTTTCGATGAGGGTGACCTTGTGAGTTTCCTCATTAGGGGTTATGATCCCGACGGCGATGACCTGACGCTTGAGTACAGCAGCAATGATTTGCCTGAAGAGGTTGAATTTGTGGTCGAAAGCCCCGGTCTGGGCTCTTTCTCCTGGCAGACGACCAACGAGGACTGGGGACTGTATTACGCTGATTTCACCCTCTCTGATGGCGTGGAAACCATCGAAGCACCTGTTCAAATCGCCGTCGGTGATGTGAATCGTCCACCGCAATTAGAAGATGTTCCCGGTGCTATCTCGGTCGATGAGGGAAACAGGATCAGTTTCACAATCTACGGCACCGATCCCGACTATGATCGGTTAACCTTAACATATAGTTCAGATGATCTGCCTGAGAATGTGGAATTCTCAACTCGCTTCATCGAAGGGCGTCTCGAAGGCACATTCTTATGGGAGACCGGATTTGGCGATGCAGGTGAATACAGCGCCTTATTCACACTCTCTGATGAGGAGATTGAAATCGAAGCTCAGGTTGACATCACGGTTGAAAGTGTCAATCATAGTCCCTACTGGGTTGTAATGCCAGATGTTGTTGATGCAGTTGAGGCTGAGTTCTTCAGCTTCGGTATCGCAGGTGAAGACCCCGACGGAGATGACCTGACTATAACCTTCACATCCGATAATCTTCCCGAAGATGCCACTGTCTCCGACCGGGGAGACGGAACAGGACAGTTCCTCTGGATCACGACTTACGATGACGCCGGATCATACAGTGTCTCTATAACCCTTTCAGATGGTGAACTGAGCGTTACCGAAGATGTGGTTATCAATGTTACTAACGCCAACCGTCCACCGATCTGGACGGTAGTTGTTGAGGAAATCCGCAGCGAAGAAGACGAGATTATCGTCTTCGATCTCGCTGGCACCGATCCTGACGGTGACAGGCTTGCAATACATTATGAAAGGAATAACATTCCGGATGAAGCACGTTTCGTCGATAATCTCGACGGGTCAGGCGTATTCCGGTGGCGTCCTAACTACCTGGATGCCGGTGTGTATTCAGCGCTCTTCACCCTCTCCGATGGAGATTTAGGTGTCGAACTAGAGACTTCTATCATTGTTGAAGATGTAAACCGTCCACCGATCTGGACCGACTATCCGGCAGTTGAGTATGATATTATCGCTCGTGTCGATGAAGAAACCTCCATCAGCATCACAGCCATCGATCCGGATGGGGACGCAATCGAATACGATTACCGCTTCCTTGACGAGGAGATCGGAGATACGGATTTCGAGGTGGTGGACGGATCGGCAGTTCTGACAGTAGTTCCGAACAGGTTTGAATTCGACTCTTATCCGATTCGTTTCACCGCATCTGACGGGGAGCAGTCTGCGAGACTCGAATTCAACATCTTCGTATTCGGTGGACATTTCCTCGCTGAAGAGGAAACAGGACGCATGCATTCAGTGAGAATCGACTGGATCGATCACTATCTCAATGATCCGGATGAATTCGACGAATTGGCTGCCATTACGCCCGCTGGAACCATTGCCGGTTTAATTACATTCGGTGAGGAAGATCCACCCTGGTCGATGACGATATGGGGCGATGATCCCGCCACTCATCTCATCGATGGTTACAGAACCGATGAACCGTTCAGATTCCTCTTCTGGGATCACGACCTCGGCGTTGAAAACGGTGTGCGTACTGAAGTCGTCGGAGGTGATCCCGTCTGGCGTCACGATGGTTTCTCTGTGCTCAGGATGTTGATTGCACCTGAAGTAAGCGCCACTGTTGCTAATGTTGATTTCGGTCTTGTTCGCATCGAACGTTCATCCGATAGAGAAATAACCTTTACTTCAACCGGTCAGGCTCCGGTCACAGGACTGCAACTTAACCTTGAAGGTATCGGCTTCGAACTCGATGATGACGGTCCTGTCGATCTCGATCAGGGGGAGGAATGGACGGTAACAATTACGTTCTCGCCGGGTGAAGCGATTGACTATGCTGCGATGCTTCATGTAACATCCGACTATACCCAGCTTGATATGGAGATTACCGGCACAGGCGTCCGGATGAGGAACTTCGAGTACGAGATCACCTCCTTGTACCATCAGATTGATATTCTTTCAATCGATGTCGGCAGGGAGATCGGCATCTTCACTCCAGTCGGTATGTGCGCCGGAGCTGTGAATATAGCTGGTGATGCACCCTGGGAACTCTATGCCTGGGGCGATGATCCTGAGACATTACCGGTCGAAGGCTTCCGCACGGGAGACGCCTTTACGTTCAAGATTTGGGATGGCAACGAAGAACTTGACGCCATGCCTATTTACCATGATGGTATTCATACATGGGCAGCAGGGGCTCTGACGGTTGTCTCACTTGTCACTGCTGAACATCACTTTAACTGGATAACCACCAGACCGCAGCATAACATTGAGATTGACTCATTGGATTATTTCGGCGGCGGGCTTTCCGCAGGTGACGAGATTGCGGTCGTCAATCCGCGTGCAGTGGTTTCCGGTGGTATTTACAGGCATCTCGCACCATGGCGCTTCGTCATCTATGGTGATAATCCCAACACGGATTACATCACAGAGGGTTTCCATGAGAACGAACATATCTATTTCCGCATCTGGAAGCACGACGAAGAACGTGAATACCTCGCCCGTCCGACTTGGCGCGACGGCGACCCTCAGACATTCCAAGACGGAGAGACGAGCCATGTCTATCTGACAGTGGTCAGGGATAATGTCGCTCCGATATTCGATCCGATGGAGAGCCTGGTCGGTCAGGAAGGGCAATTACTCGAATTCAGTATCAATGCTTCAGACTTCAATGATGACGCAATCAGCCTTGCACTCGTCGGTGTTGACCTACCCGAAAACGTGATATTCACCGATGCCGGTGATGGTAGCGGGACTGTTTCCTGGGAACCTGGACCGATGGACGCCGGAGCACATGTTGCTCAGTTCACGGCATTCGACGGCTGGGTATTCCGAGAGGATGAGGTTAGTATTCGCATCATAAACATCAACCATCCACCCGAATTCACTGAAGCACTCGCGGATCAGGAAGTTGATGAGAACGAGCCGCTTTCGATGTTCATTGATGCTTTCGATCAGGACGGAGATGATCTCACTTACACAGTTGAACTCGCTGAGGGTATGGAAGGAGCATACATCGACGGTTCACTCTTCCGCTGGACGCCGAATTACGATCAGGCTGGATTCTATGAGGACATCATCTTCAGGATTGTTGATAACGGTCAACCACCTGCTGCTATTACTGACACCATCCAAATTACCGTCAACGATGTCAACCGCGGTCCGGTCTGGCGTGAAATAAATCCGATCACAGAGGATGAGGGCGCGCTTGTCAACTTTACCGTCTTCGCTACAGATCCTGACGGTCAGGATCTGGAGTTGACCGCCGGTGATCTGCCTGAAAACGCAGAATTCATCGATAACGGCGACAACTCCGGGACGTTTAACTGGGAAACCGGTTTTGACGCGAGAGGACGTTATCAGCCTTACTTCGATGCTTCAGATGGCGAACTGAGTGCGCGACTGCCGGTCTTAATAACCATCCGTGAAACAAACCGCCGACCCATATTTGAAGCGATTGAAGATCAACAGGTGGAAATCAACGAGACTCTGGAATTGAGCATCAATGCTACCGATCCCGATGAGGGTGATCAGGTTGAACTTGTCATCACAGTTTCCAACCTCCCGCCAAGCGCCCACTTTACTGATTACGGTAATGGCGTAGCGCGCCTGGTCTGGAGACCGAGCTTTGAAGACCGAGGTATCTATCCCAACGTCGGTTTCGAAGTATCTGATCCCTCTGGTCTCAGCGATCATGCAACTGTTGTCTTTACTGCGGGTTATGTGGATGACGTCGGTCCTGTAATTGCAGATCTTTATCCCGGAAATGACTTGGTGCTGCGTATCAGTGAGCTGACCGTTACCGCGATGATAACAGACAACTTCAGCGGTGTGGATGAGATTGAATTCATGTTCGACGATGAAGCCATCGATAACTTCCTGTTCGACGAAGAATCCGGAGAATTTTCCTGGGATACTGAGGCTCTCTCGGAAGGAAATCACAGTTACTCGATTCGAGCCACTGACGTCGTTGGCAACTCAACCATCGTCGCAGTCGCCTTCGAGATTAACAGTAGTGCAGGTGAAATCAATCTCGAACCGCTTGATCGGTTTACCAATTACGACCGAATCAATGTGAGTGGTACATCTGACCGGTTCTTAACGATTCACTTGTTCCGCAACGGTGAAGAAATTGTTTCCACAGAAGCGGATCGACGCGGACGCTTCCTCTTTGAAAACGTTCAATTGGTTAACCGTGCAAACTGGCTTGTACTAAGGGGCTATGAACTGATAAACAATGAGCAGGTTGCGGCTCTTGAAGACTCGTTAATGATCTACCTCGATATCGAAGCACCCGAGATCAACGTGCTCGGTCCGGCGAGATTCATCAATGATCTGACTCCTCAGATTGCAGTCAGAATCGCCGATGTCGATGCTGGAAACGCTGTCGGGATCGATGAAGAAACCGGCGCATATCTGGCGCTCGACCGCGTCAACATCCCGATTGATGACGGTGATAACGGCGGCTACCAGTTCTTCAACAATCTGCTTACATACGACATCCCTGAGGATCTGATCGAGGGACATCATTCATTCAGCGTCATGGCAGTTGACAGGCTGGGTAATGCACCAAACGACCCGTTTGATGTACCGTTCTTCGTTGACAGTTATCCTCCGGAGGTGTTGCACAGGTACTTCGACAATGAACTGGATACAATCAACAGCAGTACGCCCGAGATCAACATAGCGGTTGTTGATCCACTGCCGTCGAGTGGGATTGTAGGTGATGATATTATTCTGTTGGTCGATGGCGAACCGCGTGCATTTGTCTGGAACGAGGCTGACGGTTCCGTCTATTTCGATTTCGAGGATAACGAATTCGACAGACTGGACGCTGGGCTGCATCGAATCGAACTCGACCTGTTTGATAATGCAGGTAACCGTACCGTTGCCACAGGAGAGTTCTTCATCGGACTGACAATCGACGGCGATCCCCCTGATTACACCAACCTGAAGCCGCCTGATGGCAGTGTAGCCGGTCTGGGCGGTGGTGGATACGATATGCAGCCATACCGTCTCCCGGCTGATACAGTTTCTGCCGTAATCAGTGATATCGACGCTGGTGTTGACTGGGAAACAGTCGAGATGCGTATTAACGGTGAACTGGTCGATGGCGGCGACATGATCTTCCAGATTCCACCCGGACGAGTTTCAGTACCGATGTACAATCGGGCGCCGGGTGATCACCAGGGCGATGATGAAATGCCCGGACTGGAAGAAGGTCTGAACGAAATAAACATCTTCTCTGCTGACGAAGAAGGCAATGAAGATGAAGTTACATGGGTGTTCTTCTTTGATGCCACCGCGCCTGACGGAGTCGAACTGCAACCACTCGATGACGATATAGTGAACACTGTCGCCATTGAAGTAGTTGTCAACACGGGCGGGGATTCACCCGATTACCCGGATGGATATGAGAACATCGCTTCCGTTCGCATCTATCGCAACAACGAAGTGACAGTTGAGCAGATTGTTGAATACAACACCCAAGACATAACCATCACCGGAATCCTGCTGGTTGAAGGCGATAATACTCTTGAAGCCACCCTCATCGACGGTGGCGGAAACGAATCAGCGCGCAGTGAAGCCGTGTCTGTGTTCCTCGACATGACTGATCCGAACATCGTCAGCTTCCAGGCTGAAGGCGGTCGTCTCCTCGCCACGGATACACCGACATTCGTTGCCATACTTGCCGATGACGGTTCCGGTGTCGATCCGGATAACATCGTCCTGACCGTCGATGGCGATGCTGTTGAGGGTCAGTTCGATAACGGTACTTTCACCGCTCAGGTTCAGGATGCCCTTGAAGAGGGTAATTATACGGCTTCATTGACTGTCATTGATATGGCTGGGAATGAGAGCAGCGAAGATTTCGACTTCAACATCGATCTTTCTCTCGTCCAAACACCGATATTCGAACTGCATCAATATACAAGTGTCAACCGGGTGTATCTGACAGGTGAAGGTCAGGTCGGAACTGATGTATTCATCTACCTTGACGACGAGGAAATCGGCAGTTTCTTCCTTGAAAATGAAGCTGTATTCGAATTCAGCCGCACCATAGTCGATCTGCCGGATGAGTCATCGATCACCCTCAAAGCAATTAACGACAGGGATGCTGAAAGCGGGGTCAGTGATCCACAGATGCTGTATATCGATCAGGATCCTCCTGAGTTCGTTTCACTGTCACCCGACCGGAATGAGAGAGTAAACGCTGCTGAACTGGAGAGCATCGACGTCGAGATCGTTGACGAACTCGCCGGAATCGATCCTGAGGGATATATCTTTACAATGAACGGTGAGGATCTTCTCTTCAATGTAACAGGCGACGGACAGCTTACGGCGGATGTCAGCGACGTTGATTTCGGCGATAATGAAGCCGTATCCATGATGGTCAGCGCTCGCGACATGACGCTCACGCCTAACACCGGACAGGTTAACTGGCAATTCATTACCCTGATAAACGACGCTCCGGTGGTGGATATTCCGGATGCGGAATTCCTGGAAGACGGTTCGCTGACAATCAACCTGAACGAATGGATCAGCGATCCTGACAATTCAATCGATGAGCTGGACATTTCAGGTGAGATCACCGAGGGAGCGGAAAATGCAGAGATGAACATCAACGAACAGAACATGCTGCAGATTTCCGCCGACGAGAACTGGAATGGAAACCTTACCGTTGAAATAACAGTCGTAGATCCCGACGAGCTCTCAACAACCGACGAGATCGCCATTACAGTTGCACCAGTCAACGATTCACCGGTGTTAGATCCTCTTGATATAGCCGTAACCATTGCCGATGAGCTGTTTGAACTCCAGGTCAATGCCAGCGATGTTGATGAAGGCGATGATCTGACTTTCAGTGACAACAGTGACGATTTCGACATTGGTGTAGATGATGGAATGATCTCCTTCATACCGACGCGTGATATGCTCGGTCGCAATACCATTGTTATCACGGTCACAGATGAAGCTGGCGCAGCCGACGATGAAACGCTTATCCTGATCGTTAACCGCGGTATAAATCCACCCGAACTGGTGCAGCCGATGGTGGATGTTGAGATCGAAGAGGATGACGACGAAGTCTTAGTCGCCAACCTGTACAATCATTTCATGGATCCGGACGAAGATGTGCTCATTTTCGACGCCGTACCTGCAGAAGACTGGTTGTTCATCAGGATCACCAATGCGGATCTCTTCATCCAGCCTGCAGAGGATGCATTCGGTGATGCCATTGAAGTGGTCGTTTCAGCCACCGACGGCTTTGATACGGTCACGGATACTTTCCTGGTAAACGTCGCAGCAGTCAACGATCCGCCTCGTCAGCGCGTCGCCATTCCTCTTGAGATCATTCTCTACGAGGATCCGGGTTTGCAGACAATCGCCGATCTCGATACCGTCTTCATTGATGTTGACAATCAGGAAGACCTGACCTATCGAACCACAGGCGGCGACGATCTCCAAGTCAATATCGACGATGAGCATGTCCTCACCTTCGATCCGGTTGAGAATTGGTTCGGTGTGCAGACATTCTCGCTGTGGGTTGGTGATGTCGTTGAAAACATCGGACCGGTGCGTCATTCTGATGATTACAGCACGTCATTCAACAACGAATGGTACGGACAGTCATCGACGCCGAGACGCGATGAGGAGACCTCAATCGACATATTAGTCGAGATTCTTCAGGTTAACGATACGCCGATTGTATTCGCTCCTATTGAAGATCAGCAGTTCTTTGAAGACCAGGGACCCTGGCTCGTAGCCGATCTCGATGATGTCTTCCTCGAGCTTGAAGGTGAAATTATGAGCTATACCGCTCAGGCTGCCGAACCGCTCACTTATTTCATCGATAATGATAACGTTCTGTTCCTGGATGCACCTCTGGACTTCTTTGCCGACAGCTTGCAGGTTACAGTCACGGCGGAAGACCCGCATGGTGATTCTGTTTCCGACGACTTCCTCGTCGATGTGATCTATACCAGCGATCCCCCAGTTGTAATTCAGCCGATCGACGACCGCACCTACGACGAAGACAGTTGGCCCTGGGAGATCATCGATCTGGACGATGTGTTCTACGATGCGGATCGTGATACGCTCCAGTATGACGTGACTGTTGCTGAACCGATCATTTTCGAGATCGACGATGACAACATGCTGATCCTCACCGCTCCGGACGACTACCAGGCGGCTGATATCGAAGTTATCGTTACAGCGGATGACGGTCATGGCGGAAATCGTACAACCTCGTTCCGCACTGTGAGATCACTGAGATCCACCAATCGTACTTCCGTTGGTCCTGTTCGTCAGATGCGGTCGACCCATACCGGATGGACAACCTCACCGATGGACGATCCCAGGCGAGACCCCATTATCGATGAGCCGTTCACTCTTACTATTCTGGCGGTCAACGATGCACCGGTATGGACTGAAATACCCGACTCTCTATTACATAACGAGGAAGAGGTAGTTGAGTTCATTGTTGCAGCCGGAGATATTGATCTCGATAACGAAGGAGATGTTCTCACCCTGACGCTGGAGAATGACGACGGCACGCTTGAACGCGGTGCTGAGTTCATCGTTAACGGCGGCATTGACGGAATGTTCACCTGGCTGACGGATTTCGAGGATGCCGGCGATTATCACCTCGTATTCAAGGTCGAAGACCTGGCTGGCACAGCGATTACTCACACGGTGTTCATCTCGGTCGGGAACGTAAACCGCCCACCGGCTGTCATAGCCGGTATTGCTGACCAGGAGTTCGATGAGGACTCAGGTCCCTGGGAAATTGCCGATCTGGACGATGTCTTCTCCGATCCGGATGCGGATGCACTCGAATTCAGTATCAGCGCTCCTGAGCCGCTTGTAGTCGTTGTTGACGACGAACATCTGCTCTCGATCAGCGTACCTGACAACTACAATGCAACAGGCTTGTCGATACTGATAACAACCTCCGACGGTGCTGCCGTTGCCACAGATACATTCATGGTTGACATCAACTTCGTCAACGATCTACCGACAGCCTTCTCGCTGGTCTCTCCATACGACCGTCAGGTGCTCACCAACGAATGGGCTATGTTCAAATGGACGGAATCGGTCGATGTGGTTGAAGATTCAACGATAAGCTATGCGCTTGTTCTGACATTTAACGACACGACGACACTCTGGTTCAGAGATCTTCAAGAGACTGAACTGCTCGTTGCCAGAACCATAATGCTGGTAGATTCAGCCGATACCAATTACGTTGAATGGATGGTCTATGCATTTGACGGAGTCGATTCGTTAGCAAGTACGGAAACGTTTGACTTGATCGTAGCGCCCATCGGCGAGGATGCGGAAGAGGAGGTCATAGTGCCGACAGAACTGACACTCGGACCTGCATATCCGAACCCGTTCAACGATATTATTACCATCGAATTTGATCTGCCGTGGGATGGTATGCTTGAAATAAGCATCTTTGACATCGAAGGTCGTAAAGTTAAAACGCTGTACAATGACGACCTGAATATAGGTTCACATCACACTTACTGGGATGGGCTGGATGCAGGAGGTGAGAGAGCTTCATCGGGAATCTACTTCTGCCACCTGAGCACGCATTCGAGCACGAGGATAATTCAGATAATCCTTATCAGGTAACGGGAAAGTCCAATCGTTTAACAAGGAACCGGCTCCCGACTTAATCGGGATGCCGGTTCTTTTATATGTACACCCAAGGAATAAACACTAAAAAAGGTGACGTTCAAACAACGTCACCTTTTTATCTATAACTTTTAATGTCTGTCAATCTCTGTTGACAACTCCGAGGGCAACAGCGCTGCCGAGGATGATGATGGAAGCTATAGTCAGATTGATAATTAGTACTTGTTCCATACTGGTCGATGTAGTAATCTGACTGGTTACCGTCCTGAGAAAACCGTCAAACTGTCCCCCAGCGCTTGATACTGGATTACTTATAAGGTCATTGAAATAGAGAAGAACACCGGCAGCCTTCAGGACAAGAAAATGAGTAGTCTTAAACGCTGTTTTCATTAACGGGTTATAATAATGCATAAGCAACAGTATCACCGCAGGAACACCGATTATCCAGCTCCATCTCAGTAACGGATAGCGCAGGGGTTTTATTGCGGGAGCTATATCAAGTTCAGCCATCAGGGCAGCTTCGAAGTCGGCAGACGGTGACGGCAGTTCTGCTGGAACAATAACTCCATACAAAACGTCTTCAAACTCTGCAGAGACCTTGCAGTCAGAACAACCATCCAGATGGTCAGAAAGCTCCTTCCTCTCGCTCCTCGTGAGAGGTTGGTTTCTTTCCATCAGTTCAAGTGCTGTTTTACAATCGATCATTGAAGCTTTCCCTTATTGTTCGGATTGATTTCTCTGTCGGTTCCCAACTCCATAATGGCAGCTTTCTTCAATCCAGCCTTTGCACGGTGCAGCGTTGCCTTGACACCCCCCATCGGTCTGCTGGTGACGGCAGCGATCTCTTCGTAAGTCATCTCCTGCATGTAATACATGGTCAGTATCATTTTATGTGCTTCAGGAATTCTCTCAAACAGCGTTTGCAGGAACTGCCTGTTCTCTGCGTTCTTGAAGCTTAAATCCTCTGCAGAACCGTGATATGAACCCAACTGCATCTCCTCGTCGTCTGTTTCATCATAACTCATCATATCTTTTGTGCGTCCCTTTTTATCAAGGTGTGATGCGCATACGTTCCATGCTATTCGATATATCCACGTTGTAAGACTGCTGTCACCGCGAAATCGATCCAGTCCTTTCCATGCTCGGATGAAAATATCCTGAGCCAGATCCTCCGCATCCTCGCGCCTGGATGCAGCTCGAAGACAGAAGGTATAAACTCGATCCCGGTATTCATCCATCAAATGCCTGAAGGCTCGTTGAGGATTTTGCCGGTAGTCACTGAGAAACTCGTTTTGGTTGAAATCGCCCATTCAGATTCATAATCGATCAATTCCATATATTAGACCTGTTGTTTCACCGGAATGTTACATCATGGAGTTCAATCGGTCAATTAAAGAGTGGATTTTTAATCTGCTTCTGAAAATTAGGGCAATTATAGTTCAATTACAAGCGAATCTTCTCTTGTATAGAGGTGGTCAACCAGACGGTTGATTTCTCTGTTTGCTGAAATGACTCTTTGGAGTGGAGTGATGTTAATCTGAGGAGGGGTTAGTAATTGGTTGATCGTAGTTTAATTAAGATCATATAGTTTGATACTACCGTTTTGTCCCGCGGCGGCTATCATGCCGTCGCTACTGATGGAAACTGAGAATACTACATCTTCAATTTGTAATGGTAATTTCAGTTCAATCCCTTTTTTTACATCCCATAATTTAATACCGCAGTGACAGCCGCTAACCAGCATTGAACCATCAGGGCTGAAATGAACCGAGTAAACCCAGTCTGTATGCCTGGTTAAGGTTGCGGTTTCCGTTCCACTCTCAATATTCCATATCTTGATCTCGCCTGAACTCCCGCTCGCCAGCAAATCACCGTCCGGACTGAAAGAAAGCGAAGTTACAGGTTTCGAATGTCCAATCAGTGTCCTGATTTCTCTTCCTGAAGATACTTCCCACAGCTTGATAGTGCTGTCGAAACTACCGCTGGCTATATAAACGCCATCGGGACTGAAGGTAACGGCGCGAACATCACCAGTGTGTTCTCGCCGTACCCAGATGAGGTGACCGGTCGCCAGCTCCCGCAGGATGACAGATACATAACCACTATAGGCAAGGAATTGACCGTCCGGACTGAACGCGATGGACAGGATGGAGCCCAGACCGCTTTCTTTAAGCTGAAAGATCAAACCCCCACTCGCGATATCCCAGAGCTTGATTTCGCCGGTGTCCGGTTCGAGGAAACTCCCGCTGGCGACGAAACTGCTGTTGGGGCTTATTGCCACCGAACTGATCTGGTTCGAATGTCCTTCAAGTGATAGAAATTGTTTATCCGGAATATTCCAGAGTTTGATAGTATGATCCTGTCCGCCACTCGCCAGCATTGTACCATCATTATTGAACGTTAAGGAGTAAATGTCACCGGTGTGTCCGATGAGGGTTTCCAATTCAGTCATTTTAGCAACAGGATTACCCTTGTTCCAGGAGGAGCATCCCGTGTTATTATTGCATCCCGACAGAGTTGCAAATAGAAGAAGTGTGCTTAACATCATCAAATTTAAATATTTCATTTTATAAATCCCCTCCTTGAAGAGTTAAGACGGTCATTGGGACAGTTAACTCGTTAACTTTTTTACCAGATTGAGAAGTTCATCTTCGTCTATTGGTTTGGAAAGGTAGCCTTCCGGTGCGGGAACTTGTTTTCGTGATGAGATGAAGTTCTTGAAATCATCGGAAATCCCTGTTATGATAATTATCGGAATGGATTTCCACTTGTCGTTTTCACGTAGAGTCCTGTAGAACTTGACACCGGACATTTCAGGCATGGTTATATCGAGAGTAACGAGATCGGGCAGCATCAGATTCATCTTGGCAATACCTTCATCACCGTTTTCAGCAGTGATAGTGTTGTAGCCGTTATCTTCGAGAAGACTTACAAAATAGGTCAGGGTATCCGGTTCGTCGTCAATTATCAGAATTGTCTTTTGGTCGTCCATGATGCGTATTCCTTTATTTTAATAGTTATTTAGGATCGATTGATTCCAAGGCAACACTTCTACGGGGAATCGTTACAGTAAACTTGCTTCCCTTACCGGCTTCAGAATCGATTTGAATCGATCCCCCATGCGAGTTGGCGATCTTATTGGCGATGAATAATCCCAGTCCGGTTCCCTCATGACCTTTTGAAGAGAAGAACAGACTGAACGCTTTCTCTTTTGTTTCCTGTTCCATGCCGATGCCGTTGTCCTCGACCTCGAACAGGATTTCATCAGGATTGCTTTTCAAGCGAAAACAGACTTGGTGATGATCTTTCTTACGGTCAACCCTGCATGCATCGAGTGAGTTTTCAAGAAGGTTTATCAATAGCGATCTTATCGCCTTGGCATCAACATCGAACTTCCCTGAGTCTTCCTGCAATTCGGTTTTAAGATCGATATTGAGTTCTGTGGCTTTCGTTTCAACTACTTTTATAACTTCATCTGCGAGATCCAATATGGAAACATGCTCCCAGTTCATCTCCCGATCCTTGGCGTAATAAAGAATATCGAGTACCATGCTGCGGATGCGGTTGATATTGCGCATGACTATTTCCCAGCCTTTTTCAAGGCGGTCACGGTTGTCATTCTGCAAACCTTTGTTCACCAAGTAGATACCACCGTTCAAGCCGTTCAGCAGTCCCTTGATGCCATGAGAGATTGAACCGATAAGCAATCCGATCGAGGCGAGCTGATCCTGCAGTTCGCGAATCTGAGTGATATCCGAGGTCATTTCGATGACATTTATTATTTTTCCCGTGGCGTCTCTGATGGGGGCAGTGTGGACGAGAACGTTCATTGTCTTACCCTGGAGTGATGTGACCATCTCCTCGTGAAAATGCACTTCACCATCGGCAAAGGTCTGTCGAACCGTGCATGGATAACATTCTTCAGTTCGATGCTTGTAAGCTTCGAAGCATTTGCGACCAAGTGAGTTTCCAAAGGCTTCAAGGTGGAGTCGATTAGCGTGGACAATATTCAGATCGGCATCCTGAATCGATATGAAACAGGGAACTTCCTCAAAGAGCATCTTGTAGCGGTTCTGGCTTTCACGAAACTGTTTCTGCAGGGCTTTAATCTCGGTGATGTCCGTTGACATCTCCATCACCGCGATTATTTCACCATCTTTATTCCGAATCGGAGTGGTATATACGATGACTGAGACGTCGGTTCCATCGAGGCATCTGACCTGTTCTTCGCTTGAATGTTGCTGACCGTCACGAAAGGTTTTTTCAACAGTGCAAACCTCGCACTTCTCTGAGCGACCCTTATACACCTGGTAGCAGTATCTTCCCTTATAATCCCCGAAATCTTCTATGAACCTTCTATTTGCCGTAATGACGCGCAGATTACGATCCTGTACCGTGAGGTAGCATGGCATTTCATCGAAGTAATCTCTATAAGGTAAATCCATAATTCGATACTTACATTATACAAAGACTATAGTAGAAGCGCAAATTTGTTATTTTGTTCGTTCATATCGTCCGGAACCGAAACTGCTTTATGCGAGTTCGAGGATTTTTCGGACGTTCAGCATTAAGGTGTCTTCATCCACCGGTTTATCGAGATAACCTTCCGGTGGAGTAACTGGGCGGTCATAGATAAGTCTCCGCAATTCCGGTCTCCCCGTGATGATACACACCTTAATACCAGCGGTCGCCGGGTTGTTGCGCAACTCTTCAAAAACCTTGCCTCCATCCTTGCCCGGCATATTGAGATCTAAAGTCATCAGGTCGGGTTTCTCCTTGAGAGCAAGTTCAACTGCAGTATCTCCATCGAGTGCTTCGAGTACTTCTGCTCCGTTGTCTTCAAGAACCGAGCTGAAAAACGTAAGGATATCCGGTTCATCATCAACGACGAGAATTTTATATCCCTTCAGGACGGGTTCTTTCACTACTTCTTCAACCGCCGGTACTTCGACGATCACCTTCTTCTCAGGGATAATCAATGCGTTAGCTACCAGGTTCACGAGCTGGGACACTTCCATTCCGAGCTTGTAATGCCTGATTACATCGGTCAAACCGTCCACGCAGTTATGACAGGATGTAACAACGATTTCAGCGCCTGTTGCTGTTAACTGATCGGCTTTAACTTTTGCGGATTTGAGACGATTCGGCGTGTATTCCGACATCGACATTGCGCCGCCTCCGCCTGTGCAGCAGTAGTTCTCCGCACGATTGGGATACATTTCACGCCAATCCGTTACAACGAGTTCCAGAAGTTCACGTGGTTCTTCAAACAATCCGCAGCTACGGGCGTTATTGCAGGAATCGTGGAATGTTACCGGCGTGGTGTTTCTCGTTTTATCGACCTTTATTCTGCCTTCCCTGATGTACCTGAGCATGGTAATAACAGAGCTTTCCATCTCAAAATCTATATCCATACCAGCCCAGTTCGGTCCTTCGCAGCGTGTCGAACGGTAACCGTGACCGCATTCGGAGATCACTAATTTCCTGCCTTTAAGTTCACTAACCTTTTCATACAATCGACGTGCAACAGCGCCTCCAAGCGCATCATCACCGGAGAACAGACCGAAATTCGTCATGTCCCAACCTTCGCTCGGCATAGTCCAGTTTTCACCGGCATTATGAAAGATCTTGGCGGCATCGGCGATGGTGCGGGGATCGTACTTAACTTCTCGCGGATTGATTGAATAGACGACTTCACAGTTCATCTTATCTATAGGAATAATGGCTGTATCGTCCTCTAATTCCAACTGCAGTTCATCTGACATCCATTCCAGTGTATCGATATAATCTTCTTTGAGGACTCCCATCTGATTGCCGATTTCCCACTGATCCTTGCTGACCACCGCAACACCTTCAGGCATAATACCGACCGAAACGAGCAGACCGCGTGTCATGCGGTTGTAAGTGGCGAAATCAACCCCCATCGGACAGTTTATGGAACAACGCCTGCAGTTAGTGCACTTCCCGAAGACGATATCCTTCAATTCCTCAAGTTCTTCATCGGTAAATATACTCTTCCCACCTACCCACCATGGGAATATCCTTCCCGTCCAGTCGAAATGACGTTTAAAAATCTTACGAAGTCTATCAGCTTTATAGGCTGGAGCGTATGTGGGATCATCGGGATTAGCGAGGACATAGTGGCATGCTTCAGTACACATTCCGCAATGTACGCACGCCACCAGTGAACCGACCATCTGGCGATTTAGTTTCTGACCGAGACGTTCAAGAAATTTCTCTGCTTTGTAGGATCTATGTTTACTCAATGATTTTCCCCGTTGTCGAACTCCTCATACCGTAATTTAAGCTCGGAAACGATGACATTCTTGTCGGCGGTACAGAGGAGTATGTTGTACTTTGAATTTATCAATTTTGCTGTTTTTCAGGTTGATTGCTATGTTTCATAGGGTAAATTCCTCTATATCCCATGGTCTTTCCGAAATAATATCTGGTGAATGGGTAATACAAATAGTGTGAAATTTTGCTGAAGGGGACGTAAATCAGGAAGAATGCAGTCAGAATGAAATAGATCAACAGGATTGTTTCACCCTTCTCATGCTGATTGGGGACGGATAGAAATGCGAAGAAAAACCAGACGGTTAGAAGAATCAGTGAGAAGTAATCGTCTGGTGTGCTGATGGAACGCATGACAGGTTTGGATATCCGCCTGACAATCCGCATTATTGCTATGATGAAAGCCGCCCCGATTACCACTTGGAATAGAAGAACTATTCCTTTATTATTAAGGATATTACCGAGATAAGGTATGATGACTGACAATGCTATTGCGGCTGTCACCCCCATGTGAAAAACCCCAAACTGAAACCACATCAGGATGTGTTTTTGCGTGCTTTCCATTGACCAGGGCATAAAAATGTTTGCCCAGGAGTAGATGATTCCCTTTTTTGGTGTAGTGCCGATGACACCGGTTGGGGCTTGTCTTTCACGACCTGCCTTGAACCTCATCAGCCATATTATGCGTATCGTGTAAACGGATGCCATTATAATCAGGGCGATCTCTTGAAGTCTATGTTCAGCGAAATGCAGTAATTCGCTCATTGTGTTCCTTCCGTTTGTTGTTTAGTAAACTATGCCAGAGACTGTAGAGCTTCCAGGAACGGTGTGTACTCCCTGGTGTCCAGTGGGCAGACAACGATCTCTTCAAGGTTAGTCTCTCCTTCGAGATATTCCTTGATACTCTGCAACATGATATCAGCGCACATCGGCAGGGGGGTTCCGTAGAAACCGGCTCCCATCGGCGGAAAAGCAAGTTTTTTGATTCCCTTTTCTTCCGCCTTTTTCAGGCTGTTCATCATGGTTGTCTTCAGTTTAGTTTTGGTGTCTTCTTCCTGAAATTTGGGTCCGACAGCATGAACTATATAATCAGCCTTCATCTCTCCGGCTTTGGAGACATAAACATCTCCGATATTCAGCTCCTCGACCTTCTCCAGTTCCTCCTTGATAGATGGTCCGCCGCGCATCGAGATAGAGTTACCAAAACCCGATCCAAGTACAAGATCAGACGTGGCGTAATAGACAAATGCTTCAATATCCAAGTCGGTTATATCTCCTTTTACTAATCGGATGATACTGTGATTGATATGTTTACTGTCAGACATTTAGGTTAAACTCCCTGTTTCAGAGGTTGTAGATGGTTCTTTTTATAAATTCCAGAAATAGCTTTATCTCTGAGTTCTTATTGGCTTTTTCCCCTGGTACGGAATGTATCGTGCAACAGCGGTTTGAGATCTTCGGTACAATAAATGCTGAATCGATAAACTACGCATTTACTACAACTTGGAATAACTGCGCATCCTTTATGTTGATGTAATACCCAGCAGGGTCTTTCGGAACTCACAGTCGCCGGGCAGTTTTGACGATGATCCGGAAAACACTCCTTCAGCTCCCAGCACGGTATTAGTGCCCAGATACGCAGGATACCTTCTATATTCAGACCTTTGGTTTTAACCAGATACTGTATCTTGCGAATTCGTTCAATATCTTCAAATGAGACCATACGACGGTTTGTCTTAGTACGGTAGAAGACAATCAATCCGGCTGCCTCGTACTTCCGAAGAGCAGACTCGGAGAGCTTGGTGATTCGCGCTGCTTCTCCTATATACATCACCGGATCGTCGGTATCAACACTTAAGATCGGAGAGTGTTCCTGAAACCAGTCACTTATGTAGCTGTTCAATATGTCAACGCCTTTATATATTTTGAATTTTGAATTATTTATTCAATATTCAACATCCACATCAGCCTACACTATTTATGCTAAGAAAGTTACACTTTAAAGTCAAGCATAAAAACTGCAAAATGACTCATGACGCTATTTTTTTTGCCATGTTTATTGTAATTACACAAATGAGTTGCTAAATTATAAATTAACAATCTATCAGGATTCAATTTGAAAGCGTATCTACTAACATCCACTTGAGGACGTGACAGAGACCAGTGTAGCTGGTCTTGCCGGGAAAAGGTGATCCCGAAGTCGTCAGGTGGGATAGTACTCATTCTCGCCTGATTCCGACTTCATCCGCCAGCAGGCGGACTTCTCGCTATATCTATTCGTCTTCACTATCACCTCCTTCCCGTGAATCGTCCTCGTATCGTAATCCGCCAATCGGCGGATACAATCAGATTCAAGGGTACAGGGATTATACAAACTATAACCCCTGTGTAATCTACAATTTAAGGGAGGATCCATGAAAAAACTGGACATCCATCTGTCAGAGGTTCAGGCTGTCTATGACGGCGCTGAAGGAGTGCTCTGGGAACTCATCATGGGCGAACAGATCCATGTGGGCGGTTTCAAATCAAGTATGGAGCTTGCCACCAGAGCAGGTATCAAGGAAGGCATGCACGGCATTGATCTGTGCTCGGCGCTGGGCGCGGGTTGCCGCTTCCTTGCCAAGAATTTCAATGTAACCATGGTCGGTTATGACGGAACAACCACCATGATTGAGAAAGCCAAAGCTCGGACTACAGAGGAGGGCTTGGGCGAGATGATCGAAAACCGGATGGGAGATGTGACGTCGATTTCATTCGGCGACGGCGTCTTCGACTTTGTATGGGGTGAAGATGCCTGGTGTTATGTTGACGACAAGGCGAAACTGATATCGGAGGCAGTGCGGGTACTCAAACCCGGCGGGATACTCGCCTTTACCGACTGGATCGAAGGTCCCAATTCTCTCTCCGATGAGGAAGCCGAACGAATCTGTACTTTTATGAAGTTTCCTTACTTGCAGAACCGTTCGGGGTACGAGGAACTTATCAGATCTCACGGACTGACCATCACTGAGAGCACGGATCTGACTGAGGAGTTCGCGGGATATGTCGATTTTTACATCAAGATGCTGACCGACCAGCTTACTTTTGATGCACTCAAAATTATCGGCGACAATATGGAGCTTTTCCAGGCAATGGGTGGTGAAATGGCATTCATGGCAGAGAAAGCTCACGAAGGTAAAATGGGGCGCGGTCGCTTCATCGCCAGGAAGTAGAGACGAATAAATCGGACAGCGGCAGGAGGAGGCAGCTCAGGCTCAGCCTTCTCCTGCTGGGTTCGGAGATAAGGGATGAGGGATGAGGGATGAGGGCTGAAAATTGAAAGAGATTTACGAGCAGTTGGCTTCCGCCGTTCTGGAGATGAAGAGCGGCGAGGTCGAACGCCTTGCGCATCTTGCTCTCAAGGAAGGTTATCCTCCCGAAGAGGCAATCGAGCAGGGTCTGGCAGCCGGTATGAACGAAGTAGGTAAGTTATTTGCTTCTAAGGTGTATTTCGTGCCTGAAGTCCTTGTATGTGCCAAGGCGATGTATGCCGGCTTTGACATTCTGAAAGAGAAGGTTGTCTCAGGATCTCTCAGTAGAAAGGGGAGCATCGTTATCGGTGTCGTCGATGGCGATTTTCACGACATCGGCAAGAACATCGTGAAGCTGATGCTCGAAGCAGCGGGATTCAGAATTGTTGACTTGGGTAAGAATGTTACTCACGACCGGTTCTGTGAAGCCGTGGCAGCGGAAAAACCGGATATTGTGGCGATGTCAACATTGATGTCAACGACGATGGACAGTATGTCGGATACTGTTGCTTCGCTGAAAGGACGATTTCCCGAGTTGAAACTGATGGTTGGAGGCGCTCCGGTGGACGATAGTTTCTCCAGGTCGATCGGCGCACATTTCTACGGTGAGGATGCCCGGCGAGCGGTCGAAGGCGCTCATGATCTTATGGGAATACCCTTTGAAGGATAAGGTTTTCCACAGGATGTTTCCCCAGTTTCAGGATCGCGGTTATGCCCGCGGACCCATGATCGCAGCCGATCATCTGTCTTTCCTGCTTCGGAAACCTCTTGACGAGGTTTGTCGGGACGGAAAACTGTTGGCGGAAGGTCTTCTGTATACGCGAAGACTTTATGGATCGGATTTGGTCATTGTCTTTTCGGATATAAATCTTGAAGCCGAAGCGCTTGGGGTAAAATTAGAATACTCTCCTGACAGAAATCCCCATATTATTGAGCAACTGCTGCCTCGGGATGTTAAAGTAATCGACATGCCGACTGGAGGCAGTATCCCCGAACTTTTCAATGCTGCAGCGATCTGCCGCAAAGAGCTGGATAGTGGAATTCCTGTCTTTTTTTCCATGAAGGACCCGTTTAGTTTGGCTGCGCTGGCGATAGGGACGGAAGCCTTTCTGATAGCGCTGCTTGAGGAACCGCGGATGGCAATGGATCTGCTTGAAGTCTGTTGTGAGAACCAACAGCGGCTAATCGATGCTGTTTGCTCAGAAGGTTATATCCCGTTGGTGGGTTCGCCTATTGCTTCCGGCAGCGTTATCGGACCGGCATTTTTTCAAGAATTTGCCGAACCGGCGATCAGGCGGGTTCTGGATCGTGCGGAGGAAGCGGATTCGTTTCGCTGCATGCATATCTGCGGCGAAGTAAGCGTACTGATCGAACAGATATATTCATTGAAACTCGATCTTCTAAGTTTTGAGGAGTGGCACGCTCCGATGTGGGGGCTCCTTCAGGATACGATACCGATGGGTTATTTATCAACTTATTTATTCGTGAAAGGTGATGAAGAAACCATCGAGAGAGCGACAATGGAGTGCATGGCGAATCTGCCGAAACCGTTCATACTATCAAGTGGCTGCGATATTCCGGCGAATGCCGATCCGGAACTTGTGGTGCGAATGATGAACGTGAGTCTGGTTCGAAGTAAAAAAAATCTATCCAATTAGACTTTATGCCCGAATATAAAATCACAATCGAAACGGATGGCAGTATAATCACCTCACCCGGTGAGGAGACCATCAAGGAAGCCCTCGAACGGGAGGGCTATTATTTTCCCAATAACTGTGGCGGTAAGGGGAAGTGTCTCGGCTGTCGGGTGAAATTTATTTCTCATCCACCTGAAATGACGGAGTTGGAACAAAAACTTCTTGATCCACACAGCGCTGAGAGGATGGCATGCCAACACAGGCTGACGAGTGATATTCAGATCAGTGTTCAGGGATACGAGGCTTGGGACAATCTCAAAGCGTTATCCGATTTCAGGATTGAATGCGGAGGAACAGGCTACGGAATAGCGGTCGATCTTGGCACGACACTGGTTGCTGTTTACCTTGCAGATTTACGTAATGGTAGTGTTATTGCCCAGAAATCCTTCGTAAATCCACAGCTTCCATTCGGCAGTGATGTCATGTCGCGGCTCGAATCGATGAGGGATGTTGAAAAACGCCGTAGAATGGTCGATCTGATCCGAAAGCGAGTTGGCAGTGTAATTCTATCTGCGCTGAGAGATAGCAATATTGATGTGAATGATGTGAACAGTCTGTTTCTGGCGGGAAACAGCGTTATGACTCAGATCTGGCTGGGATATGAAGATACCGGACTATCAAGAGTACCCTTTACAAGCATACTTGAAGGACGAGGTTCAATCGCTTTCGAACCGGCGCTGGTTGGACTACCGGATAGCTGCCGCTGCCGGATCGTTCCGGTTCTAAGGGGATTCATCGGCGGAGATACCACTGCGGCAATCCTCGCCACCGATCTTGACGTATCGATTCCGGGCTCAGATAATCATCGAGAAACAGGGAACAGACTCCTGATCGATCTCGGTACTAACGGCGAGATCGTCTTGTCGGCAAATGGGCGGTTGAGGGCGGCATCCACCGCTGCTGGTCCTGCATTCGAGGGAGTGGGAATGCTTGCCGGAATGCCTGCCATAACCGGTGCAATTGAAGGATTTACGGAAACCGGAGAACCCAGAGTTATTGGCGGTGTGAAACCGCTCGGTTTATGCGGTTCGGGATATATCTCAGCGATCTCGCTCCTGCTGCGAGAGGGAATAATATCATCGTCGGGACTGATGAAGGAGGACAGGGAAGGGGAGAGGCGCTGGTCGTTCGGATCTGAGGCGAATCTTCCGCCTTTCATTGTACAGGATGATGTTCGCAGATTCCAGCTTGCCAAAGGCGCTGTTGCCGCAGGAGTGGAAATCCTCTGCCTGGAAGCCGGAATCGTTTCAGATGATCTGGATGAGATTATATTGACGGGATCATTCGGCAGTCGGATCGATCTGCAGGCTGCGAGAGACATCGGATTAATTCCCGATACAAACCTTGACAGAGTCTCACTGATTGAAAATGCTGCCGGACGCGGCGCTCTGCTCTGCCTGAGCGAAGACAGCATGATAGAGAGAGCCGAAGAGCTTCAACGGACAGTTGATGTTATCAATCTCGGCGAAAGAGATGATTTCCAGGACAGGTTTGTCGAGAACATGACCTTGGGACGTTGTCATGCCCGTGAAAACGGGCATCCAGATTAAACTTTTATTCTGGGTTCCCGCTTTTCATGTGTTCGAGAATACCAAATTCCCGCTGGCAGACGCCCTCGTCTGCCAGATGTAGCCCGGGCCCTTGTGGTCCGGGATTTCTCGTTGAGGTGGATCTTGGATTGCAAGAGTACGGG
>JABMRV010000167.1 GCA_013202285.1 bacterium
CCTCCACCCATTAAGTGTGTCTGGCAGGGGATCATCCCAGAATTCACCTTCATTTGATACATGGAAGATATGTTGGTATTCATCAATAAAAAATCCACCTTGTTGATCAGAATACAACCTCCCACCGGAGGTAAAATCATTCTGGCCGATGCAAGTCCCGTTTTCACCTAATAGAAGTTCACCATCCGGCGAAAGGCGCTGAAGGTAGATGCTGTTCCGGGAGTCGTCATTAGGATTGTGCTCGTCGAACCAGGTGAAAAAGCAGCCTCCATCGCCATCTGAAAGCAAATTGCCCGCAAACCTTTGATTCTCTTCTTCGGGGATGAAAGAACAAATCAGGAGCCCCAGTTCGTCGTCCTGCCAAAGTAATTCACCGTCCGCATCGATGTGTTGTGCATATATCTCGTTGTTGACCCATCCTCTCATTTCCATAACAAGATCACTGTTAGCATAGTCTCGCCAGAGCACATACACCCCTCCTTCGCCGTCAGACAAAACATCTGATATATTAGCCAAGGCATCGCTATTATCTGGAGGGATATCGTTGTTCCCGCGATTTGGTCTGACAATTACACCTTCATCATCCCAAAGAAGATCGCCCTCAATCGAAATTTTTTGTGCCCTAATTTGGTTCAAACTATAATATGGATCTTCCCATACTATGAAACAACCGCCGTCTTCACTACCGCAAATTTGAACTTTTCGCGGGGAACCGCCAAAATCTGCAGCGTCATAGATTACAATTGGATCAAATGGATCGTTAGACCATTCACCAAAAGCAACAGACCATCCGGTAATAATTAACAACAAAGTAATAAGCTGTTTAGTATTTAATTGCATAAATAAGGGCATTTATGATTTTCCATAACATACTGTTCATTCGTATATAATAGATTACTTCGTCATCCGGTAGTTGCCGGATTCCTCGCAATGACAACCTGATATTTCGTATTCTCGGACAGGCTGGAAAGCGGGGATCAGCCCGACGCGAAACTCATACTTAACAAAGTAATACTAACATTTCCTGCGGTCAACCACAATCCTGCGGACGGTTTCCAAACCTCCAACCCAGTCAAACTCAATCCACCAGCAGATTGCTGGCAGATGGTTGGGGAACCTCTGAGCCCACTCAACGATGACAATTCCATCACCGCCATACAATTCGTCAAGTCCCAGGTCAACTACCTCTTCATCCGACCTCAGCAGATAGAAGTCTGCGTGATATAAGGGTGGTTCGTGAGGATATGTATGGATCCGCACGAAACTGGGGCTTGTCACGTTGCCTTTATATCCCAGTCCCAGACAAACGCCGCTTGTAAACAGGGTCTTTCCCGATCCGAGTTCACCTGCCAGTCCGACTACATCTCCCGTGGATAATTCCTCAGCGAACTCTATCCCGATCCGGAAGGTTTCCTCAGGAGAATTGCTAATCACTTCTCGCAATTACTGCTACTTATGAAAAGTCCCAACTATATTTCTCTTCTCAACCGTTTTATTGGAAGCCTCAACTGCTCACGGTACTTTGCCACCGTGCGGCGGCGAATCTGGAAACCTTCATCATTCAGCAGTTCGGTCAGTTTCTGGTCTGAGTAAGGTCTATGCTTGTCCTCAGCGTCGATAAGCTCTTTGAGCTTCGATTTAATCACGCGGTTTGAGACCTCTTCACCATTGTCGGTTTCCATCTTCTCGCTGAAGAAATACTTCAGTTCGAGTACGCCCCAGTCCGTCTGAACGTATTTTCCGTTGGTTACGCGGGATATTGTCGAGATGTCCATGCCGATATCAAGGGCGATATCCGCCAGGATCATCGGTTTCAGCTTTACAGGACCGATGCGGAAGAACTCGATCTGTCTGCTGATGATAGCGCGCATTGTGCGCAGCATGGTTGTACGACGCTGGTGGATGGCGTTAATGAACCAGCGCGCCGACTCTAATTTCCGTGAGAGAAAATCCCTGACATTCTTATCGGACTTGCGGCGATTCATATACATCTCACGATAAGCCTGGTTGATCCTGAAATTGGGAATATCACCGTCATTAAGGAATACTTCAAACTCATCTCCGATCTTAACCACGATCAGATCCGGTATCACGTAGTTCTGTTTTTCGTCGAAGTATCCCTCACCGGGCTTGGGATTGAGTCTGGCGATTATGTTGAAGGATTCCTTAATATCGTCAATATCGACTTCGAGCCTGTTTGCCAGTATTTCAAAACGTTTATTGATGAAATCGTTCCAGAACTCTTCGATCATCCTCTCAGCAATCGGAGCTGGAGGCTGGCGGTGACGAAGTTGAACCCGGAGGCATTCGCGCAGATCCCTGGAGGCAATCCCCAACGGTTCGTACTCTGTAATCAGATGGTGAACAAGGGACACTTTCTCAAGAGATTGCCCTGTCGATGATGCTATCTCCTCGAGATCGACCAGCAGGTAACCGTCCCGGTTGATATTGCCGATTATCTCCTCGCCGATCAACATGTCGGATTCGTCGAAATTATCAAGTCTTAACTGGTCGTAAAGATGTTCGGAAAGTGTAGGAACATGCGGTTGGGGAAGATCGACCGAACTCTCCATTTGGATGCGAGGTTTGGGACGATACTCCCATTGATCGGCATCATTGAGCATATTCTCCCAATCGACCTCTTTGCTTTCATTGGCAGAATCATTGGCAGGCTGCTTCTCTTCAACTTCAGTCGAGTCTTCCACAGCATCGGTAGTTCTGATATTCTCGTCGGTAGAATCATCCATATTCTCGGATGAGTCTGCCTCTTCGAGGAACGGATTCTGATCCAGCTCAGCTTTGATGCGCAATTCCAGTTCGAGAAGCGGCATCTGGATGAGTTCCGAGCGGAGAATCTGCTGCGGCTGAAGTGTAAGCTCCTGCCGGAGACGAAGTTCCTGTCTCAGCCCCTGCATGATTTTATTTCAGGTTTGCGGTTTATTGTCTGTTTCCTTGTTTAATATTAATCTCTAATGTGGGGAGGGCGTCAATCATCCTTCATCCCTATCCATAACATCACCTGTCCAGCTTGAACTTCTCTCCAAGGTACAACTGTCTCGCTTGTTCATCCTCAGCCAGGAACCGAGCATCTCCGGATTTGAGGATGGATCCTTCATATAACAGGTAAGCCCTGTCGGTGATTGTCAGGGTTTCATATACGTTATGATCAGTGATCAGTACCCCTATTCCCCTGTTTTTCAGTTCGCGCACGATATTCTGTATATCGTTGACGGCAATCGGATCGATACCGGCAAAGGGTTCATCTAAGAGGATAAAATTCGGATCGGTTGTCAGGCATCTGGCGATCTCGACACGTCTTCGTTCACCGCCAGATAGAGTATGTGCTTTCTGATCTGCGAGGTGTGAGATCGTTAAATCATCCAGCAAACGTTTCATCTTTTTCTTGCGATCCTCCCGCGACAAATCCAGTGTCTCAAGGATCGCCATCAAGTTCTGTGCGACGGTCAGTTTGCGGAATACCGAAGGCTCCTGCGCCAGATATGCGATTCCCAACTGAGCGCGCTTGTACATCGGTTGTTTTGTAATATCGCGACCATCCAGAATAATCCTGCCGGCATCCGGACGTATCATTCCGGTGATCATGTAAAATGTGGTGGTTTTGCCGGCGCCGTTAGGTCCCAGCAGCCCTACAATCTCACCTTTCTCAAGATCGAGTGTGACGTTTTTGACAACTTCGCGACGTCCGTATCGCTTAACCAGTCCTTCGGCTATGATTTTCAAAAGTCCCTCCGAACATTCACTCCGGATCTGTTCCTGTCCGTTGCAAGGGACTCATGATAACCAATCCCTTCAGGCAGATCGTCGGGTGGATAGAACGCTCCATTCGCACGTCCTGAAAGCACTATGGAGGTTACCTTATCCGAGATAAGCGTCAGTTCAATGACGTCCGCGGCTGAGATGTTAACTCCCTGGTAAACCGTATCGCTGTCCCAGACATGATATTCACCCTTTGCGTCTCCCTTGACAACGATAACGCGCGTACTGTCATCGATGGTTGTCATAGTCAGGGTGATACCACTGAGGTAATTACGCAACGAGTCATTTTCCTCTGGTTTCGATAAAGCCACCGCATCATCCTGAACGAATGTCTTCGATAGTGTGCGTCCTTCATAATGGAGTTCGATTCGTTTTCCGGTTAGTTCATCATCACCGCGCCAGATGACCGGATTTCCAGATAATATTGTAATGCTCGAGTCCGGCAGATGCCGCAGGCTGTCTGCCACGGCATGAATTTCAACCTGCATCAGATCCACGTCGCCGGTAAAGACCGCAACCCTCGATGTACGATTAAAAACTAATTTATCTGACGTAATCACCAGTGTATCCGGTGGGTCACCGGTTTCGTCGGGGAGCATGTACACCGGTTCCCAATCGATAATCCCGCTGTCTTTGATCTGATTCCAGCGACCATGCCTGCCTGTTATTCTTGCTCCATCGGAGAGGTTGTCGATAATTATATCGCCGAACAGATCGACAGTGCCGGTCAGCTCGACATAGTTTGCTTTATCACACCTGATGCGCATGCTGTCCGCATGCAGCATATCAACGTTCGCTGATGCCTCAAAATCACCTGTCAATTCGTTATAAGTCATTCGTTCGGCGCGGATCTTTTGACCGGGTTCATCGAGGAGGACATCTCCGGTCAAAACAACCCTGCCTGCCTTGGCGTCATAAAGGGCTTTCTTCGAAGTAATCAATGTTGCGCCTCGTCTGATCTGAACATGTCCGATCAACTCCCTCACGTTTCCGCGACTGCGAAGGGTGTCGGCATGTTCGAGTTCAATCCGCTCAACCTTGCCTTCAGTGATGGCAGCCAGGGTGAAAAGATTCAAAATACAGAGGGCAATATATCGGGATGAAATCATTCCGTCTCTCGCCATGTTGACCCGCTGGGGTTGATAATCACCCAGTCACTCAGATCCGGAGCCGCGCTGAAACCTCTACCGGAGATGCTGTCATTGCTGGTTATCACGGTCACGAAACCATCTGACAGGACCCTGTTGATGTCCTGTTCGTAATGGAGTTCATCTGCAAGGAGCACCAATCCCGAATCGGATTTTACAATGACATTGCCCCGTGCCGTCAATACATTCGTCTTCTCTCTTACAACACCCTCATCCGAGGTTAAAACTGCGTTATGTAAACCGTCATTATCGAAGAAATCTACCTTTATCCCACCGTCCAGCAGCATTATCTGCTCTTTCTCAATTCGCGAGATATGCGGAGCATCTATCGTGAACAGTTGAGTTTCACCGCGGTTGTACCTGACATTTGCGTTGAAAAGTTCCAGATAGGGCATCTCTTCACCCGTCCCGGTGCCGGGAGGTTCGATATCGGCACAACCTGTCGCAATCAACAAAACGACAGCTATCATAAAGTTAGTTCCACAGGATGTTAACATCCTGTGGGATAATTCGGTTTTTCCCGACAATTACTCTTCCTTCGAGTAGAGACGAAATGCATCCTCCCAGATGCCTTTTGCTTTCATAACAAGCTCCACAAACTCGCGCACCGCTCCTCTTCCGCCTTTGTGCGATGATATCCAGTCAACCGCTTCTTTAACCTCCTGTATGGCATCGGACGGGGCGGCGGATAAACCCACCAACTTGATAACAGGCAGGTCATACAGATCATCACCCATATATGCAATTTCGCTGTAATCGAGATTATACTTTTTCGCTATTTCCTTAAGAGCAATATCCTTATCGACGAAGTTCTGGTGAATCTCCTTGATTCCGAGCTGTTCGGCGCGATACAAAACGATCGGCGATGCCAGTCCCGTGATTATTCCAAACTTGATACCGGCTTTACGTGCCATTACTATGCCGAAACCGTCTTTCAGATCAAATGCCTTGGATTCTACACCTTCTGTATTGATAAATGTCCTGCCATCGGTCATTACACCGTCAACGTCGAGTATAATCATCTTAACTTTGGCGGAACGATGCTGCAATTCTTCACTGTTCATAATCACTCGGTCTCTATGGGTTTTTTTATGGAATGAAGTTTGCTGTAAATTACAACCGAATCAGACCGATGTCAACTCAGACAACTGATATGATAATACAAAAGTGTTAAAGAAATCGGATATGCTGTCTTGTGTTTATTGTTGAATTCAGCTTTGCTCTAAATACTCTCTTTTACTATTGCGCACGGCACAAAAGATCACTATATTATTTATAGGAGCAAAACCTCTGCATTAATTAGGAGATCTAAGTGAAAAAAAGAAAGATAAAACCGTTAACCGCAAGGCAGCTTGAGGTGGTGGAGTTCATAGCCAGTGAAGTTCAGATTCAGGGCAGACCGCCTACGCTGCGTGAGATCGGATCACACCTGAAGATAGGTTCGACAAATGCGGTACGCAGCTTGTTGAGTGCGCTGGAACGCAAAGGTTACATCAGGCGCAAACCATACCTTGCTCGCGGTATCGAGTTACTTAAACCCGCTGGGAACTTCAACCTCAGAGGAATGGTTAGCATTCCGATTGTCGGAAGGGTTGCCGCTGGAGAACCTCTTCTCGCGGAGCAGAATATCGAAGGGAGACTGCTTCTGGATCGCGATCTCTTCAGGAGCGGTGACGGATTTGCCCTGAGAGTTGAGGGTCAATCGATGATTGAGGCTGGTATTCATGACGGTGATATTGTACTCGCACGCGCTGACATGCCCCTCGAAAAGGGCGCCATTGTGGTAGCGCTGATCGGTGATGATGCCACTGTGAAGCATTATTTTCCGGCGGATGACGGTCGTATTCGCCTTGAACCTGCTAACAGCGACTTCGGTCCGATAATAATTGAGGAACATACGCCCGGATTCTACATCGCCGGTAAAGTGGTCGGATTATACCGCAAGTATTGATACGCATAGTACATTTTAATCTTGCTTGATCCGACTCGATGTAGTATATTGAAAGAGATGAAAGTCCATCCAGGTTACCGAACCGGACAAGATTTCGTTGAATTAGAGCCTGTTGAGTAAGGTCTGACTTGGATTCTGAATTACGGTCATTCCCGCAATACAGGTCTAAACGCAACTCTTGAATGAAAAGTACATATAATGCTCTCAGGCGGTTCTCAATTTGAACTCATTAAACATCTTGACGAATAAAGAGGTTCAGGATGAAAGTCGGTGATATTCCCGTTGAAGTAACAGGCATTTCCGGTTTTCCACCATTTCAGGGTGGATACATGGTCATCTTGACGGAGATGGAAGGGAAGAAATGGCTGCCGATCTTTATAGGTGCGGCTGAAGCTCATAATATCTCGTTACTCAAGCAGGGTGTGAAATATGTGCGTCCGTTGACTTATGATCTGTTTTACAACCTGCTGAAGGAAGCCGATGCGCGAATAAAGAGCGTCACAGTGACTGAGTTACGCGACAACACATTCTATGCGGAGATCCTTCTTGCGGTCGGTGATACCGAGCGAAGTGTCGATGCCAGACCTTCTGATGCTATAGCTCTTGCAATCAAGACCAAAGCCGCAATATTCGTTGCACCTGAGGTTATGAAAGAAGCCGGAATGCAGGGAAAAGCAGGAACAACGAGCGTACCTAATAAATATGAACGTATTCGCAATCTCAACAAGCAGATGGCGGAAGCCGTTGAGATAGAGGAGTACGAAACGGCAGCCAAGATTCGCGATGAAATCAGAGCTATTCAGGAGCAACTTTCAACCAGTTAGGGCTCCTTTTAGAATTGGAAGTGGCTGTTTTACACCTGCATACACAGGCAAGGCTTCTCAAATATTGATGATGATAAATATTCTCTCGTTCGGCTGGTTATGACACACTTAGATTCTTTTTCTTTCAGTTTTCAGCGCCTCTGATTACTTGATTATTTGATTTATTTACCCGAATTATATCCTTAAAGCAGGGGAAGGCATTTGTTTTTCCCTTTATTTTAGTACTCTTTGGTCAATAGAATAAATATGTTATCATCCCGCATTCGCTGGATGACAACACTTTACCCTAATCCAGCGATAGTATAACTCATGTGCTGCAGGGTGTCCCCACCCTGCAGCGAAAGTCAG
>JABMRV010000168.1 GCA_013202285.1 bacterium
AACCCGGAGAACTTTGAGCCCTTCATAACCATCGCTCAAAGGAGACTTGCGTTCCCTGATGCATTCGAGGAAATGCTCGCATTCGCTTCTCAGCGGTTCTGCATCAGCCAGCGATACTACCTCCGCCTCAGCTTTGATCGCAGTTGGTATGCGGTTTTTCCATTCGACCTTATGCGGATAAATTTTCAATTTATCTTCTACAGTATCATCAAACACCGCCATTTTCTCCGAACCGATCACCACCAGACGCTGTTCCTTGAACGGGTGCAGCCAACTGACGTAAATGTGTGCCCTGACGCCGCTTGGGAAAAGGAATTCACTCATGGTCACATCAGCGATGTCCTTATTCAGATAAGCGCCGCCATTACATGAAACCTCGCAGGGTTCCTCGCCTAATAATCCCAGCATTACAGATATATCGTGCGGTGCAAAACTCCAGAGGATGTTTTCCTCTGTCCTTATTTTACCGATGTTCAGACGGTTGGAATAGATATACTGGATCCTGCCGAGCGTGCCTTTGTTGATCAGCCGTTTCAACTCTATGACTGCAGGATGGTAATTAAGTATATGACCCACCATCAAGATCTGGTGTCTCTGAGCTGCAAGCGAAATTAACTCTTCACCCTGGGCAACATCAAGAGCCAGGGGTTTTTCCACGAAAACATCCTTGCCTACTTCGAGAGCCTGTTTAGCTATCTCGTAATGCGTGACAGCAGGTGTGGCGATTACTACAGCCTGGATGTTGTCATCATTAAGTACGGATTTATAATCCTGTTGAAATTCAACACCGGGATACTTTTCCTCTACGGTGACACTTCGTGACAGGTCTGAATCACTCACTGCTTTCAAAACACCGATTTCATAAAGGTTTCGGACAAGATTTTTACCCCAGTACCCCATGCCAATGACGGCTACATTTATGTTCATATTCTTGCTTTCACTTTTTTGTTTTGTTACTTTTTTGCTTTTCTTAAGTAAACTCTAACTGTTTTTTGAGTATCAATTTAGTTAGTCCCTACTTTGCATTAACTTAACGAGACTCGCTCTTCCAGAGCAGAGGCAACTGGTATCTAAGGGTAAATGTCCACGTTTCAAGATCGCTCCCTTCGCCAGCATTATGAAGATCAAATTGTCCGTCGACAGCTAAACTCAGATGTTTCAGGGAATTTGATCTGACTCTCAATGCTAAATAACGATTTTCTCTTATATTACCGCTTGGAAACGGTTTTTGTTCAGGTATAGTATAGCCGGTATATGGATCATTCAACATGGAGTTATCACCCCAGCGGCGATTGCCGATTTTGAATTCCAGGAGTAAAGGCTGCGAAAATGTTAATCTGACACCAAAGGCTCTATCATCCGCATCATTTCCCATTGGATGACCGATCATCTTGCCGCGAGTCACGAGATTCGCATAACCATAGGAATGCTGCAGCGAATAAGTGTCAATCCTGCTATAATATCCGAACAAAGTGATACCCACCGGTTTATGTACAGGCGTCCAGGCGAAACGACCGGTATATCCGAGGGCATCGGCATCTCCTGCATCACGATCCTCACGATCTATCTGGATATCGTCGAGTAAAAAAGCTCCCGTCAGCCTGAGTGTTGGTATCATCAACCAGTCGATGTTCAGAAATAAAATGACGTTGGAATCGTTATTCAGTGCACTGTTTTCACGGTTATTTTGTTCTGCTTCAAGATGCACCGCAATCGGATTTAGGAAGGACCAATCCGGTGGACGGTCCACACCTGCCAGCGTTGAGACCTCTCCAGCACTTATAACCACGTTGCGTTTATTACTATACTCCAATGCCCTGCCAACGATGTAACGGTTTACATTATCATCATCCGGTGAAACGACAGTTTCGAGGTAACCAAAGAACCAGCGATATGTAAATCCGCGATAATTGAATTGGAGCATGAGTCTTTCCCAAGCCGGAGCATTTCCTGCCAGAAGGAGATTATCCTCTGCGAATGGACCCCAGATTTCACGACCACGACCGAATTCCACTTGAGCCCAGTCATTCTGATAGCCAATTATCGACTGGTCTATTTCACCGGTATCGAAACCGGCGCGGGATATTGCCTGCTTGACACCTGTAAAGTGTGGCAGACTTTCAGCCTTATTGGTCGCTCGAAAATACAAACGAGCATACCAATTGGCACGGAAATGCGCTTCGGTCCAGATAAATGGTTGTAATGCCACATGGTTGTAGCTTGAGGCAGCGCCAGCCTGACCGGCAATTCCCATTCCAGGCATGAAAATGATATTCAGATCGTCACTTGATTTATTGTGCTGGTTGTCCACTAGATTCGCATGATCATTCAGATAATCATACATCCAACTGAATGCGCCTGAAATCTCATAATCTGCTTTACTGCTGTCAAAGAGCTGATAGTTAAAAGGATGAAATGTTGAATTAATCTGCCATGAATAACCTGCATCGACGAGCGCATCGGAGTAATAAGAGTAATCAAAATCCTGCGGGAATGTCCATGCTCCGGCTACTGATATGAATGCAAGATTCACACATAATAAGATATTAAATAAGGAGATGTTCTTCTGAATATCTCTCATTTTCCAACAGATCGAATCATAATGCAGATATGATATGAATAATCTTCGTTCGCTGCTGTTCCACTTGGTATACAGCGTTCATTTCCGAGCAACCGTTCAGAGAATAATCCGCTGACTATCCGACTTCTACCGAAAACGAACTGCATATACATCCTTGACATCAGTTATTTTCCTCAAGCTTGTACAGCACTTTATTATCAGCGTTCAAAAAATCATTGCCTGAATTTAAATTAAATGGTTTCTGAGCAATTTCTTCCAGATAGTCCGCCATATTGTTATAGACTTTTTCAGCCGTAAACTTTTCCTGAAATATTCGTCGTGAATTTTCCGACATTGTTTCAATCCTTACTGGATCATGCGAGAGTTCAGTCAGTATTTGTGCCAATTCTTCCGGATTATGGGAATTGTAACTCACACCGCAAGCATGATCCTTAAGAAATCGGTATAACACTCCTTCGCGTGGACTGGAAATAACGGGCAATCCGGCGCTCATGTACTCAATCGCTTTGTTATTAATAGTTGAAAGAAAGTCATAACTTTCCGGAAGCGGATCCAAGCCCACCGTCGAACGCTGCATAAGTACTGCTATCTGAGCGGCGTTCACCCAACCAGGGAAAATCATATTCGATATTCTATCTGCATCCGATCGATAACGCTCCAACATATCACCAGGACCGCAAATAACGAAGGCTACTGGTACTTCATTTTTCTGAAGAATTTGTGCCGCTTGAACAACTGACTTGATCGGAAAAATCCTTCCAAGGAAACCAAAAAAACAGACACGCAGTTCATCTGAATACTGATTAATCCCTTTTTCATCCCAAAATCGCTCAGCATCACTTATACTATCCTCGTGAATCATCTTTACATCGTATGCGAATGGGAAAGCGCGGTCATACTCGCGACGTTCGCGATTCGCGACCTTTAATCCCCACTCAACAAACTCATCGGTGATGCCAATTATTGCCGATGCCTGAGACGCTGTGCGGCGGGATTCCCTGAAGAGAAGCGCAAACACAATTCGTAGTACAGGTCGAGCAACTGGTGAAATTGCATCAATATAGATATCGGGCACCATATCACGCATGTCGAGTACAACCGGGACGTTGTGCAACCCCTGCGCTCCTTGTCGACAATAGCGCCAACCTTGTCCTTGTTTTGCCCCGCGGTGATCATTACGCGGTCGCCGATCTTCTTCTTGGGTGTGCTCATGTCACTCTCCTGTTGTTAACTAATTGTTATGCCTTTATTTAATGCGTTGCCAATCTAATCGTTTCGATTGCGAAGTCAAGGAATTTCAACAGATAAGGTGAAAAACATAAAAAAAGCGGAGAACATCATAAGAAGCTCTCCGCTTTCTGAAGGAAACTGCTTGATAACGGGTCATCCAGCCGGTTTCTCCGCCCAGATTGTGGCGTTAAATACAGATACCGCCTGCCCGATCAGAAAGTCGATCACCGTTCGTAATAACTTTCCATCGAATGGCTCGAGAAAGAACGGCAGCGGTATCATGTCATCGATCCGGTCGATGATGCGGTATTTCCGATCAAAATACTCGAACGCCTCCCGCACCAGTTTGTGTTTGTCAAGCCCTGACTGGGGCGTGGTGATGATGGTCTCAGCAGTTCTCACCAGCGATCCGACCAGGTCGAAGATCTCCCGCAGATGAAACTCTCCTGAAAAGAGTTCCTTCCAGTCCTTACCGACGGTTTCCACCTCGTCAAGAATCCTATCAAGATAGGGATTGTCATTCATGTTTCACCTCATTTGGTTAACAAAGTTTTCAACAGCAGCACGATCAACGCACCATACAGCGGCGTAAAAAGAGCCCACAACAACTTGGTCAAGGTCCGGCGGAAGTTGGTGTTGCGGTCGACTCGCACTGCCAGACCTTCCCGGCTGTTACCGGTTATAGATTCACGCAGGCCATTCAGGGCTCGCCACAATTCCTTCTGATCCGCTTTAATTGCGGCACGCAGTTCCCGCATATCCTCTTTAAGATCAAGGAGGTCCGCCTGGATCTGCTTCATCATCGCAATATGGACGCTGTAGAGGGTGGTGTTGTGCTGCTTATTCATTGGACGCAAATTAATGCTGAGGGAACGGCTGGGCATATCGCCCCACCGCTCCGATTAATCCATCTACGACTCGATGTAATCCACGACGACCTTCTGACCGCTCTTGGGCGCCGACAGGAACGTGATTGTCGTGCCCGTCACCGTATAATCGTCGGTTGGCGTTTGCCGCAGACCGCCCAGGTAAACAGCCAGATAGTTACCAGGTGTGTTCGTCAGCACGAAATCTGTTGTGACGCCGTCACCGTTGAAGTACTCGGTCTGCGGATACTTAATCACACCTTTCTGGCTGGTGGTGGAAGACGGAACGTCGAGAACCTCACTACTGATGCTGAGCGACGATCCGACCTTGACGCCACCCTTGGTCGATCCGCTGGCGGTCGGCAGAGAATAGTTGTTAGCGTTGGCTTCCACACCGTCCAGCTTTGAAACCAGCGCAGCGGTCATCAGACCGTTCTGGGAAGCGGTTGCGTCCCGCGTGGCGGCTGTTTTCTGTGCAGAAGTCAGGAAGCGAGCGTCATCCTCCTTCGCAATATCGTGGAAGGTGGTGCCGTCCTCGGTGATCTCCCACTTGTCCGTAAGTTCGTTATACTGAATCTTTACGTTATCAGCATCACCGCGTTCAACCTCAATACCTGAACGGAGGGTTGTAGGTGGCGTTCCGATCTGATTTTTGTTTAGAAGGACGACATTGTCCTCGATCTCCAGATTTACCGTATCGATGGAGGTCGTCGTGCCATTAATGGTCAAATCGCCCGATACAGTCAGATCGCCGGTGACCGTTCCACCAGCCTTATCAAGTTTGTCGTTCCAAGTGCTCTTCTCGGTGTCGGTGACGAACCGGTGAGAAGCATCCTCGGTGATCATCGTTGCGGGATGATCCGCGGGGTGCGAGTAGTTGTTAGCACTGGCTTCGATCCCGTCCAGCTTATCCTTGTCTGATGCGGACATCAGACCGTCGGCAGCTCCGGTAGCCACGTCGGTCTCCGCCTTATCGTTCCAGGTGGATTTCTCAGTGTCGGTTACGAACCGGTGAGAGGTATCCTC
>JABMRV010000169.1 GCA_013202285.1 bacterium
ATTCACGGATTAATCCCTTCGGGATTTTTTGCAGTAAATCAACTATTTAAGAACATGTTGCGGCATAGATGTCCATAATAAGATATTCAGTAAAAAATCCGGTAATTGTTAACCTTATTACCGTTGCAGTCTTGATTATCGGGATAATATCGATGATCGAACTGCCGCGCGAGTTAATGCCGAGGATCTCATTCAACTGGATTTTTGTCATTGTTCCCTATCCCGGAGTCGGTGCCGACGAGGTTGAAAAGCTGATAGTTGTCCCGATAGAGGACGCCGTCCAGGATGTCGATGATATCAGCCTGATAAGCTCGGATGCGAACGAGGGATCTGCTTTTGTGATGCTGCAATTCAAGGATATAAATGATGCCACTTTCAGGGACAGGTTCAGTGAGGTCGAAACCGAAATCAACGGCATCGATCTGCCGGAGGGCGCGCTTGACCCGATTGTAGATGATTTCAGCACCGATCATTTTATGCCTGTAATTTCCGTATCGATCACCGGCGATATTCCGGAGAGGGAACTGCAGAGAATGGCTGAGGAAATGCGCGACAACCTGATAGATATCAAGGGTGTGGCGCAGGTCGCTCTATCGGGAGTCCGCGAACGGGAGATTTGGATTGAAGTAGATCAACGGAAGCTGTATCAACACCGCCTGTCTCTAACCCGGATTGCCGCAGCGATCTCCGGTCGAAATTTGAACCTTCCAGCCGGTAATATTAATATAGGCAGGGAAACCTACCTGATTCGTACTGTGGGCGAAGTTGAATCCCCGGAAGAATTCCGCAAAATTGTTGTCAGGTGGGATCCCTCGGGCAATCATCTCTATCTTGGGGAAATAGCCTCGATAAACGACCGCTGGGAACGTGAATCCACCCGCTCACGCCTTGACGGTAAACCTTCGGCTACCCTGTCGATCTCCAAGAAGGCTAATGCAAATTCGCTTGATGTAATTAAAGAAGTGAAAGCTATTGCTGAAAAGTACCGCAGCAAGCTTCCGGCAGATGCCCGCATCATATTTACGAACGATAATTCCATTTATATACATGATATTTTAAGTAAACTGCAGATCAATGCCCAGCTCGGTTTCCTGCTTGTAATCGTGATTCTCTACCTGTTCCTGGGGCTGCGGAACGCGCTGGTTGCGGCAGTTGGGATTCCTGTAGCGTTCATGACGACCTTTGCCTTCATGAACTATACAGGACAGACGTTCAACGGCAACGCGCTGTTCGGCTTGATCCTCATCCTGGGCGTGGTGGTTGATGATGCGATAATAGTGGTCGAAAACTGCTTCCGTCACCGACAGAGGGGATTGTCAAGAAAGGAGGCTGCCGTAGCCGGCGCCACCGAGGTCTTCGCTCCGGTTATTACAGCTACTTTGACAACTGTCGCCGCATTCCTGCCGCTGATATTGATGACCGGGATCATGGGCAAGTTCATGCGGATTATCCCCATCGTGGTCTGCCTCACACTGGCAGCATCGATGGTGGAGGTTTTCCTGATAGCTCCCTCTCACTTTGCCGAGTGGGGAGGTTTACATAAGTTGGGTAGAAATGGCTGGTTTAAGCGTATCAAGCGTGTATATACGCGAGCCCTGACATGGACGATTCGCCGCCGCTACCTGGTTGGACCCGTATTGGCTTTGATCATGATCGTTATGGTTATCGCACTTGGGTTGGGGATTGTACCGATTGATTTCTTCAAGAGCGAGGAATTCTCACTGTTCTACGTCTGGGTGACAATGCCACCGGGAACCAGGCTTGAGGATACCGACCGAGTAATCGGGCGGATTGAGCAGGCTGCCGCCGAACTGCATGAGGATGAAGTTCATACTGTCATCGCCAACACCGGAATACTCCAGCGGGAGGACGACTGGATCGTCGGAGAACACGTCGGTCAGGTGATTGTCGATCTGGTGGAAAAAGAACTGCGCCAACGGTCGATGGATGATATTATTGATGAGATGCGGGAGCGTGTGAGTCGAATCGAGGGTCCTGTCGATGTCAAAATGCAGAAAGTGTCACATGGACCTCCCATTGGTAAACCGGTTGCAGTCAAGGTGAAGGGAAAATACCTCGAGGTGCTCGAACAGGTTGCCGCAGAAGTCAAGGCAGTCCTGACGACTATTCCGGGTGTTTTCGACATCGGTGATGACAACCTGACCGGCAAGAAGGAGATCAAACTGATAATCGATGAGCATCGAGCCTCAGTTTATGGTCTGAGTGTGGCGGCTATCGCAGGTGAGGTGAGGATGGCTGTGGACGGTATGGAGGTGACGGTTCTGCGGGATGGCGATGAAGAGGTGGATGTCAGGCTGAAGATGGCGGGTTTCGACGAAGCCGGTATCGAGGCGCTGCGCGGTTTGATGATAGTAACCCCCACAGGAGCTATCGTAAGGCTGGATAATATATGCGACTTTGAGACGGCTCGCTCTCGTTTCCGCATTCGTCGCTACAAGCAGGAACGGGCGATTACAGTCTCGGCAAACGTTGACAGGCGGAAGACGACACCCGTTGAGGTCAACCGGGAGCTGATGAAACGTTTCAGAGACATCTCGGTGAAATATCCCGGATACAGCCTCGATTTCAGCGGTGAGATGGAGGAGTTCCAGGAATCGTTCAAGGAATTGTTAAAGCTGTTCATGTTTGGTGTAATTCTGATCTTCACTATACTTAGCGCGCAGTTCAAATCCGTCCGCCAGTCGTTAATCATCCTGCTGACGATACCGTTCGGTTTTATCGGGTCGATGTTGGGTCTATTCATTATAAGGGCGCCGTTTTCGTTCGTTACAATGTACGGTATGATCGCTCTGGCGGGGATTGCGGTCAACGATGCCATTGTGATGATTTCGTTCATTAACAACGCCCGCAAGCGCGGTGACAGCCGCTGGCGGTCTATCATTGAATCGGGTCGGGTTCGGTTACGTCCGGTGATCCTGACTTCGGTGACTACGATACTGGGGTTGATTCCGATGGCAGTGGGGCTCGGTGGAAAGTCAGAGCAATGGGGACCGCTGGCATATACGATCATCTTCGGTCTGGTAGCATCGACCTCTTTAACCTTGATCGTAATACCAACGGTGTTCTCGATAGTAGTGGACGACTGGTTCGGGTTTGTACCGTTGTTAAGGAGGAGGAGATTACGGAAGGCGAAGATTAGTTGAACCTTCCCCCCCTACAGAGTAGGGGGGGAGAAAAGGGGGGGTTACAAATAAGGTCGCCGACTGAAGCATGCCCCAGCGAAGGCTGGGGTCGGCGCTCCCCATTTTGAGTGGGAATACAGAATCACTTCACCAAAACCATCTTAACCGCTTCATTAAAACCTGCCGCCTGCATATTGCAGATATACACACCGGCTGGATAATCAAGACTGTTCCATGAGACCGTATGATAACCCGCAGGCAGCCTGCCGTCGATCAGTGTCTCTATCACATTACCCGTCAGGTCGAAGATTTTAACTAACACAAGCTCGTTCTTTGGCAGCCCGAATCGAATATTCGTTGTCGAATTGAACGGATTGGGGTAAGCCTCCTGAAGAATGAAGGATGAAGGATGAGGAATGAAGGGGGCGGGCGGCACAGAAATCGGGTCGGGACCTGTCTTAACCAGCCACATATCAGCACTACCAGCACCAAAGGAATAGGTTCCTCCAGCTAAAGCATAGCCACCATCAGTTGTTTGAATTATTGACCAGCAACTTTCATCATCTTCTCCTCCAAATGTTAGCGACCAAAGGGAATCGCCATCAGCATCAGTCCTGACCAGCCACATATCATAATCCCCAGCACCGAAGGAATTTGTCCGTCCCGCTAAAGCATAGCCTCCATCAGCAGTTTGAATTATAGATTTACAATAATCTACATTTTCTCCCCCGAATGTTCGTGACCAGAGTGAGTCACCATCGGCATCTGTCTTAACCAGCCACATATCATAATCCCCAGCACCGAAGGAATTTGTCCGTCCCGCTAAAGCATAGCCTCCATCATCTGTCTGAATTACTGAAAAACAATCATCTGTTCTTCCTCCCCCGAATGTTCGCGACCATAGACGGTCTCCAGCGTCGGTCCTGATCAGCCACATATTATCACCTGGATCAGGTCCGTAGGATTGAGTATATCCAGCTAAGGCATAACCTCCATCTACCGTCTGAATTATTGAATAACATTTATCAAATTGATTTCCGCCATATGTTTCCGACCAGCGGAGGTCACCATCAGCATCTATTTTGACCAGCAAAAAATCAGCGTTACTAAAATGGTAGGAATTTGTATATCCGGCTAAAGCATAGCCTCCATCGACTGTCTGAATAATTGAACTACATACATCGTAACCTATTCCTCCTACTGCTACCCACCAGAGGAATTCACCATCTTCATCAGTCCTGACCAGCCACATATCATCACCTCCAGGTCCGAAGGATCTTGTCTTTCCCGCTAAAGCATAGCCTCCATCTGCCGTTTGAATTATTGAACTACACAAATCAATATCTCTTCCCCCGAACGTTCGCGACCAGAGAGAGTCGCCATCAGCGTCAGTCTTTACTAACCACATATCGTAGTCCCCAGCACCAAAGGATTCTGTCAATCCTGCTAAAAGATAGCCTCCATCTGCTGTTTGAATTATTGAATTACAACGATCGGTTCTTCCTCCGCCGAAAGTTCGCGACCAGAGGGAGTCCGGCTGAGCGTGGGTTGTGCCTGCTAATGCAAGCATGGCGACTGTAAGGATTAGGATTGTATTGCGCATGACTTTACTCCTCTCAATTGGTTCTCAAAATTGGGATAGTATTCTGTATGCGAAGCGGGTGGGTAGTGCGAAAGCAAATCCCATTGTCTGTTTAAGTTAAGCCCAAGTAGAGATAATAGCAAGTGATAGCATTAATTTGAATGTTTTTTCGAACTTAAGATTCTCTGTGCCGTAGGGTGTCCTCACCCTGCGGTTTAAGTCTACCTCACCAACACCAGACGTTGAGTCCGCACATCCACTCCGGTTCGCAACCTTGCCAGGTTACGCTTCGCTTGAAACCAAGCATTCCCCCCTTCTATTGAAGGGGGGAAAAGAAGGG
>JABMRV010000170.1 GCA_013202285.1 bacterium
ATAGCCGTGGGCGTATGCCCACGGAGATGGTTATAAGATAAGTTCACGATCCCGACTTATTCGGGAGTCGAACAAAACATAGCTTTTAATTCCCGTATTTACAATCCCTTCGGGATTTTATTAAGTAAAGAAACATGGGTAACAAGTAACCCATGCCACCCATTCGTTGACAGGAATAGCTACCAGATCACGGCTACCTTCCCCTGTCCCGCCTGACTTTTACCATTATAGGTTAGTATCAGGTAGATGCCACTTGCAACCTTTTCACAATTATCATTATAGCCGTTCCAGCCTCGACCTGCCTCTGCATAATTCAACTTCCTAACGAGACGCCCGTCAGGTGTATAAATGGCTACCGATGCATCGTTTGCAAGCGAGGTTCCGGTGAAGTAAAGCCTGCCATCGCCTTCACCAGGCTTGAACGGATTTGGTTCAACGGTTACATCCTCAATAATCGATGGTCCGTAATCTCGATAAGGAGTCCGCATCCCTGCAGTGCCGGCATTGGTGCCAATGTATGCCCAGCCATCCCGAGGATCGATGACAATGGAATTGACAACCGAATCGGGAAGCTGGCTCGGATAATCTGTGGTTATACGATCAATCACCGTAAAAAGGTCAGGCGCGATGATCATAATCCCGTGGTTAGTACCGAGCCATTTGTTACCTGCAGAATCGAAAGCTATCGCATTAACGGGTTCGTCCTGAGCATGATAGAACCTTCGGAAACTGTAACCTCTAAGGTTGTCAACATCGGTGCGCATATAATAAGCGCCGTCGATTGTGCCGACCCAGATGTAACCGTCAGGATCCCAGGCAATGCAGCGTGCCTCCTGCTGATGAAGACCGGGGATCGGTCCCAAAGTATCATCGTCAGCAGTTTCGAGAGGTGTATTGTTGTCATTAAACATGTAAACGCCTCTACCCTGACCGGATGTACTCGTTGTGGCGAGCCATTTCCTGCCATGTCCATCGATGGCGATCAAGTCAGGATTGGGAAAGTTGCCGAAGAGTGAACGATGAAAATAATACCAGTCAATATCTGAACTCGGGTTCTCGATAAACTCGCGTGGAATACAGACAAGTACATTCCCATTGACCGCGCCACGGTTAACAACCCAGATGTTACCATTATCATCGGCAGCAACCGCCGGGGCAAGTACCGTATTGATGTTCCGACCATCGTCATATCCGATCAACCGACCAGCGGAGTGATCGAAAATGTTCACTGTATTCAGAGTACCGTCTGCATTAAATGTATAGTTGGCAACACCTCCTCCAGACGTACCGACCCATATTCCACCCGTTATATCAACCGCCACCGATCTGTGAGAACAATCAAAGAGGGGCTGCTCCATCTCCGGTCTCGTCCACGATTGCCAGAAAGCCGTGTTCCAGCGGTTGAGTCCGAATTCACCGGATATTCTTCCCCCCACAAGGAGCAGGTCACCATTATTGGCAAAGGTCATGTCAAACGCTATGTTCGTGGATGGGCAGTTTGGAAACATATTTGTCCAACTGTCCGCTCCAGCAAGCGCAACACCACCGGACTCACTTCCATTGCGCGTAAGACCGATCCAGGTGCGATTTTGGTCATCGACCGTGATGGATGTTGCCCATGATCGTGCAGCGCCGATTCTGCTCCAGCCAGTTCCGTCGAAGGATACTACATTGTCCTGCGTAACGGCGAGTAGTGATCCATTAACAGCTTCCAGCCTGCTTACAATCAGGGAAGCATTCGATGTCGTCCAGTTCAATCCATTCCACACTGAAACACCGTTATCCGTTCCTGCATATAATGCGTCGTTGAATACTGCGATATCATGAACGTCATTTCCGGCAAGTCCTTCGGCAGATGTATAGTTTTCCCATGTAAGCGGCGCCGGAGCTGTCATATCACCACGGGCAACGCCATGTGCTGTGGCAGCCCAGAGAAAATCCCCCTGTATCTCGATTGCGTTGACCGCTGTTTGGTCCGGAAAGGAATCAAGACGAGTATATCTTTCGTACCAGTGCCACTGATCCTGATCAGGATAGTACTTAACCCTGGCAATTCCCGCATTGGTGGCGAGATATATCCCTCTTGTATCAACGATAATATCGTTGATACTGCTCACTTCACTGACCTGTGAAACGGTATGGGTTACAAGATGAGACGACGGATCGAAACGCTGCAGAATACGATTCTGAACCGCAAGCCAGAGTCCATCCTCACTGTCGGTTGTGATACGGTTTAGGCTGTTGCCGTCAAAACCGCTCAGGTTGGAATAGATTTCATAGTATTCGCCATCAGCATGAAATCCTGCCAATCCACCTCCGGTGGCACACCAGAGTACTCCATCGAAAAATACAATATCCCGTACTTCATTAATATCCGTAAAACTGCGCCATTGTTCGGCAAAGGCAGTACCGGGAATTATAAACAGGATGGATAGAATTACGACGGATAACATCCGCATCAAGATGAAACGTTGATTATTCACTTGTTCTCTCCGGAAAAAGGATGAATTACTTAGCAGGGATATACAGAATAAACAGGATTTTAATATATCATATATATCCTGTGTATCCTTGTTAAGTAAAGTTAAACTTTAGTGTGCAGGTTCGATTCGATATAATGTATAATACCATTGTTGATGAGATGTTCCGATTAAACCGCCCGGAACGGGTTCTACTGCAATAATCTGATACAGGTCGGGTGAATTTTCAAACAGGCGACCCGGATTCTGTGACTTATCAATTATATAATCGACTGGATGTATCCTCAGGTAACTTCCCGACAGTATCAGTTCGTCAAGCGGGATACCGACACGATAAGGAATCATTTCAGCCGTAACAAGCCCCTCAAGATCAACAACATACCTGTCTGAATAAAAACCTATTACTCCGACATCCCCAACCGCAACGGACGAACCGGGCGGTGTATCGTTTCGTAACCTCTCCGCCATTCCGGTCAGAACCTCAATTGTCGGCTTGAATGCCTCAACATGGGGCAATGTAACACTATATGTCAAGAACAACTGCTGGATAACCAGTAAACAGAGGATAAGATAACGACCCCATCGCCATATATGCAGCTTTCCACGGCGCTCCCAGTTATCCAGAAACAAAAACATCAGAAGCGTGAGCGCCGGTAATCCCAGCAAAAGGTAACGCGAGGATATGAAGACTCCCTGCATAAGATAAACAACTGCAGGGAAAACAGCCCATACCGATAACAATGCAATGGTTCTGTTCGCAGAATATGTTTCTTTAGTTCCGCGTATTAGAAGATACAGCAAACCTGCTGAAACAACAAGTACTTCAAGGCAATGCCCGCTGCCGATAATCAGAACCGTCCGTTTCAGACCAAACAGGAAATCACCAAAAACCGGTAGATTGAAACCGCCTTTAACCAGAGCCGTGTTGGGTATTATCGTTCCGAAAGTGATCAGCGCATAGATTAGCCATGGCAGATTTACGATAACGACGATACCGCACAATTTTAACGCCTGTCTGAATCCTGCGGAATGCCATCTGTCAAGAGCGAATATCACAGCCAACACCGCTGCTTCCGGTCGGCACAATATAGTCAATCCTATCCAGATTCCGGCGCTGTCCTTTGACCTCACCTGGGCATTAACTGCAATTAACAGGAGCAATGTTGCCAGCGTCGCTTCCATTCCAGATGCCGTCCATCTGACCAGCCATACATTGACCGCCCAGACGATGGTGGCGATGTCGGCTGACTTCCTTGTGAGACCGATATTACCGGCTAACAATCTGAAAGCCGGAATGGTCAGGAGACCGAATATGATCGACAGCGCCTTTGCCATCCCGAGACCGGGCGTGAACAACAAGGAAAAGAACGCAAGTATCATCGTCCACAAAGGAGCCGTCGAACCATACGTAGGTTCACCGGGATTAAAGGCGAATCCGTTACCCTGCGCCAGGTTGCGAGCAAAGGTCAGGTGGATGAAAGCGTCGTCAACAATATAATCAAAGAGCGGTATCTGCAAAGTGAGTAGGATCACTCCTGCGGTAAAAACCCAGAAGTAAGTTCGTACATCTTTACCCAACACATTCATCCGTGGTTTTCCCAGCGTTGCAGGGTTAGTTTACTCATGCCGGTATGCAGAGTGTCTCGTACCTTTGAATCTCTACAGCATCCGCCAGAGATTCATCAGTTCGATTGCCGCCAGCGCTGCATCCCAGCCCTTATTACCAGCCTTGCTTCCAGCGCGTTCAATCGCCTGATCGACTGTGTCGGTAGTCAAGACGCCGAAAGTTACCGGGACCTTCGAGTTCATAGCAACCAGTGCAACTCCTTTCGAGACCTCTGAAGCGACATATTCGAAGTGCGGAGTTGAACCTCGAATAACCGCTCCGAGGCATATCACCGCATCAAACTTCCCTGAAGCAGCAGTGCGGGATGCAGTAGGAGGAATATCGAAAGCGCCCGGTACTTTGATGACAGCATAGTTCACCTCGCCATCACCATGACGGGTGAGACAGTCAACGGCGCCATCGACCAACCGCTGGCTGATGAAATCGTTGAACCTGCTGACCACCAGGGCAAACTTGAAGCCCTTTGCCGATAACACACCCTCGTAAACCATGGGATGGTTGTCTCGTTTTTTTTCTTTTTTCTTGTCAGCCATGTGCTTTTTTATTGTTAATAAACTATTTATGTACTTAGAGTAATCCCCGGCTTCGGAGAAACCGGGCTACGAACTGGATTCCCGCCTGCGCGGGAATGACAGTTTATTACTATATTTCGCTAAATAAATGACTTTCTTAACAGGAACTAATCAAACTATTCCAGTTTTTCCAGACTGAATCCTCTTAATGGCGGATACTTGACGCCCTGAGCTGCCATATTCTGCTGAATCCAGACTTTAGCTTTATTCACTTCAGTCCATCTAATTAAAATCTCATGCGAAGGATACGGCTCGTGCATCGTATTAATCGTCTTCGCACCGGTAATAAACGATAGTGCAGCAGCATCTCGCTCGGTGAGACGAACTACGATAATATCTGCGGTTTCAACATCCTCGATCTGCGAAGAAAAGCTGCTTGCGATAATGTCATTCTCCGTACTCTTCATCGCATACAGAGCGCCGAACCCGTTTATCACAAACAGTGAAATCAACAGTGAGACAGCAGCGATTCTCTCCCATCTCGCCGATTTTCCGCCATTTACACAAACCAAAGCGATCCCCAGGAAGAACAACCCCCAGAAGGGCAGCAGATGCTCGTTATTGGCGGTCGATCCGTACAGAACCGGTCCCGCTGTCAGGACGGGTAAACCAACGGTAACAAGACCGATTAACACAAACGCCGACGCCTGACGAGCATCTCCCGATAGAAAAGGTATGCGTCTTAACACCTTCAATATGAAAACCGCCAGAATACCGGAAGAGATGAACATCAACGCTATTAGAACCGAAACAAACCCACTGCTGAGATTCCTCACCAGAAATAGTTCATCGGAGAAATCCTTCGCGGGAAAGGTATTTGCCATCAATTGAGAAAGAGCATGAATACGAAACATCACTTCTGTGCCGAAGATCGATCTGATGAGACCGACAAAGAACAGTGGGATGGATTTCCAACTGATGCCTAAAGAAGCACCCGGTTCAAAATATCCAATCAGATAACCAAAAGCGCCTCTATTCGATCCTGTAATATAATCTATAAAAGTGTAGAGATAAAGTGTGCCGAGCAGAAATAGTAACAGGTAAAGAGCGCTGTAGAAGATTCTCACTCTGAAACGGAACCCTCTGAAAAGACTCTCTTCTCGCTTATCGCCTGTCTCGATGTTCAGCCATTTCCACCATTTGCTCTTTGGCGAATTGGTTGAGCAAGAGGAGAATATCACATATAAAACCAACAACGCCAGCGAGAAATGAAAGACATGAGTGGCGACTGCCAGAACACAAAGTAACGAAACTATAACAACATATCCGATTGATAAACCATCCCGGTACATTCTCCACGAATATCTGAAAACTATCACGGCTGCAAGCATTGCCAGAGGAGCTACTTCGATCTCGGCTGATAACCACCACATGGCAAAGCTCAGACCGAAGGCTGCTGCCGCCCATCCTGCTATTACACGGGGAAGTTTCAAATCTCTTCCGAGAGCATATATCTGCTGAACCGCAATCGCTCCCAGAATGCAGTTCAAAGATTGAATAACTCCGTAAGCATCATGCAGACCGACTGCTTCCCATGCCTTCCACCAGATTCCTGCAATCGGTCCATAGAGCAGGTGATGCGGGTGGAACAGGTTTATGACCGGTTCTCTGGTGAAATCAATCACCATCAACCAGGCATCCTCCGCCGGTCCGTGTACCTTGGTTCGCGAGAACATATAAAGAGCAAAGAAACAAACTACTAAACCCAGCCGTTTGATGACTGCGATAAGGTATTGCGTTTTCAACATCGAGTTATTACACGCCGCTTCAACCACGTTAGAAATCCGCATAGAACCGCTTCAAGCTGTCAAGCCTTGACCTTATCACCATCACCGGAATGAACATCACGATTGAGAATCAAATGACCCATTTTATCCCGCTTTGTTTCGAGATAATGAACATTACTCTTATTCGGTTCGATTTCAATCGGTACACGTTCGACGATCTCCAGATCATACCCCTCCAAGCCTATTATCTTGCGCGGATTGTTCGTCATTAATCTCAACTTCCGAATGCCGAGGTTCTTCAGCATCAGCGCACCCGTACCATAATTCCTCAGATCATCAGGAAAACCGAGACTTTCATTGGCTTCGACTGTATCCATACCCTTATCCTGAAGGACATACGCCATCAATTTGGCTGATAATCCGATCCCGCGACCCTCCTGATTCATGTACAACAGTGCGCCTTTTCCCTCCCTATTGATCATTTTCATTGCATTGTGCAACTGATCTCCGCAATCGCAGCGTTCGGAACCAAATACGTCACCAGTCAAGCACTCGGAATGCACTCTTACAAGCACAGGATCATCCCCCGCTAAATCTCCCTGCACAAGCGCCAGGTGATGCTCCTGTGTAACTCTGTTCCGAAAATGGATCAGTTTGAAATGTCCGAATTTGGTGGGGAGATCAACCTCAGCCTCACGGAAAATCAGTTTTTCATCACGACGCCGGTACTCAATCAGGTCACGGATGGTGATTATCTTCAGATCAAATCGCTTCGCCACTTCCTCAAGCTGAGGCATCCGCGCCATTGTGCCGTCATCGTTCATTATCTCACATAGCACACCGGCAGGATAGAGCCCAGCCAGTCTCGGTAGATCGACGGAAGCTTCGGTGTGCCCCGCGCGCTTCAGTACACCGCCGTCCGCCGCTCGCAGCGGAAAGATATGACCAGGTCGAGCGAAATCATCAGGCTTTGTATCCGGCTGGGTTGTCAGTTTTATGGTTAATGCTCTATCATGTGCCGAAATCCCGGTTGTCGTACCCCTGATGGCATCGATTGTGACTGTAAATGCCGTGTTATGAAGCGCTGTATTGTTCCCGACCATGAGGTCGAGATCGAGTTCCTTGCAACGTTCACCTGTCAACGGCATACAGATCATGCCCCTGCCATGTTTTGCCATGAAGTTTATCGCTTCAGGGGTTATCTTCTCCGCTGCCATGATGAAATCGCCTTCATTCTCGCGATCCTCATCATCTGCGACAATGACCATCTTCCCCTTCCTGAAATCCTCTATTCCATCTTCAATTCTCGCAATCAACGTTTAATCCTCCAGATGTATTTCACCTTTACCGAGCTGCCAGTCAGTATCTCCACCGTCAACTTCACCGTCCTTGAATCGGTCGGCAAGCCAGCGAATAATGAGATCTGTCTCGATATTAACGCTGTCGCCCGGTTTAAGGTCTCCCAAACAGGTGTGCTGCAGTGTATAAGTTATCACCATCAGCTTGAAGCCGCGAACGCTCTTTTCAGCAAGCGTGAGGCTGACGCCGTCCACTGCAACCGATCCTTTCGGCGCCATCAGTTTCATCATTGAAGCATCTGTTTCTATATTAATGTCAGTGGAACCTTCACCATACCTAATCTTGGAGACACGACCGACTCCATCGACATGCCCCTGAACGATATGACCACCAAACCGGTCACCGATCTTCAGAGCGCGCTCGAGATTGATTTTCCGCCCAGCCTGCCAGTCAACAATAGTACTGCTTTTAACGGTATGAGCTGCGGCTTCAACTCCGAAAGAGTTTCGGACGAGCCTGTTGACCGTCAGGCAGACTCCGTTTACCGACACGCTGTCTCCCAAGTTCAAGTCTTCCGAAATTACTTCGGCTTTGATCGTCAACTGACAGTTACCGCTCTTCAATTGCCGTTCAGTAATTACGCCGACTTCCTCGATTAATCCGGTGAACATTTTTTCAATAGTATAATAGTTTGAAAATCATGAACATAGTTGGCGGACAGGAATGTCCGCCCTCCCCGATTTTGAATACTTATTACGTTTCAATTAGCCTTGCGACTGAATGTAATAACTACATCACTACCGTATCTCTTAATACTGTTCATAAAGAATCTCGGTCGTTCTTCCCACGAGGAAGGTAGAAAATGCTCGAACGGTGAAATACCCTTGCCTACTATCGAAGGAGCGATACAAACTGAGATTTCATCGATCTTGTCGGCTTTCATAAAGGACGACAGAACGCTCGATCCGCCTTCAATGAGCAACGACTGGACTCCGATCAGCGGTAGCCTTGTGAGCAGATCCACCGGATCGATCCTGCCGTTAACGCGATCCGGAAGCTGCAGAATTTCAATCCCCCTGATATCGGAACCCGGCGGATCTTTTTCTCCTGCGGTGACGATTATCGTTCTCACCGAAGAAGCTGATTTCGCCAGTTTACAATCCTCTGGAATTCCAGTATTCGGCGCCAGGATTATTCTTACGGGATTCGGTCCTCTCACGCTCCTGACCGTCAGTTCGGGATTGTCCTGCCGGACAGTACCACTGCCGACGAGAACGCCATCATGATCAGCGCGCAAGGCATGCGCCAGTTTTCTGGCTTCAGGTCCGGTAATCCATTTTGATTGACCGTCCGGTGCAGCCATTTTACCGTCAAGACTGAGAGCAATCTTCACCGCACACCAAGCTCTCCCCCGCTCGCGACTGCTGAAATAACCGCGGTTGAGATATCGAGCTTCCGCTGCAAGGATTCCCACATCGACCCTGATACCAGCACTCTTCAACATGGCAAATCCGCTGCCATACACTTTTGAATCGGGATCTGTTGCCGAAGCAACTACCCGTTCAATTCCGGCTTTGATTATCGCTGTACAGCAGGGAGGCGTTTTACCCTCGTGACAGCATGGTTCGAGATTTACATAAATGGTTGCACCGCGGAGATCCTGCCCGTTGCATGCTTCAATAGCCGCCGTCTCCGCGTGCTGTTCACCAAAACGGCTGTGATAACCCGTCCCCAATACCCTCCCCTCGGATGATACGATAATCGCTCCCACACGGGGATTGGGCGAAACATGACCGCGTCCCTTCAGAGCCAGCCGGAGAACGCGTTGCATTAGTTTTTTATCTTGGTTACCAGACATAACAGCACAAAAAAACCCGATGTTTCCATCGGGGAGTTCTTACATGAACAGTATTATCGGTAAACATAACATAGAATGCCCAAGCCGTACACCATCCCTGCTGTTACTGTCAACAGTAACGTAAGGTATGTAAACATAATAGTACTCAGGCAGGGAGAAAAGTTTACCACCTGCTCAGAAAACAGCGCCTTCTACCATCCGGACTTTTACCGTCGGCATCGGGATTTCACCGATTCAGTTCCACAATATGCGGAAGTCGCGGGCTGTCACCGCCGGTAGGGAATTTCACCACTCCCCGAAGACTATTATAATCTACGTATTGAAAACCATGAATACAAGCCTATTTGTGCCTGAGACGCCACTATGATCGTAAAACAGGTTCATTTACTGTGGTTGGGTGGCTTTGTTTGCTTGCAAACAAGGATGCAAAATACTTTGAATCAATTTGAAACCCGACTTGCGAGCAAGTCGGGGCACACGCAAATCAAGAGGATGGAATGCAAAAAGAAAACGGGCGAATCCTGAAACCGGATTCGCCCGTTGGACTAATCAATCGAATCGCTGTTACCGCATATAGATCATCTTGCGAACAGCGGAATGACCCGAGCCTGTGAGCTTAACATAATACAGCCCGGTTGTAAGATCTTGTGCTGCAGCGTCAAGGACAGCCTGATGCCTGCCTGATGGCAATACATCATTAATTAGCTTTACAACTTCACGACCTGTCAGGTCAAAGACACTCAGTGTCACTTGACCCTTCTTGTCCAGATTGAACGGGATAACTGATGAAGAGTTAAACGGGTTTGGATAAACAGGATCAAGTGAGAACTCAACCGGTTGGATGTTAACATCTACCGGAGCATCCGTTTCGCCGTTTATCCAGTTCCAGATCCGCATCACAAATTCATCCCTGTACTCAGTGCGTGCAATGCCGCCAATGGATTCAATCGGGAAAGACAGAACCAGAGTTTTGTATGTCTCAGTTTCATGCTTTACACCGGTAATTCCGAGGTCTTCGCCTTCAACATGATAGTAGAGAACAGGAACACCTTCACCGACAGCGTTCAATATCGGAGTTTCAGCCGGGAAACCGGCGCCGTCACCACCACCAAGAAACAGGTTCGTGGAAGCGAAGTTATCATCGACATCGTAGCCGTACACGTATCTGCGAGCGGGAATTTCCTCTTCAACAACCAATTCAGCTGCAAGGAAGTCCCGGAAGAAGTTGCCTCTTCCAAATTCTAAACAGATGAACGAACTTGAAATAATCAGTGTACCGCCGTTTTCGAGATAATCCGTCAATGTCTCAAACTCGAAATCAATCCAGATTACCTCCGGATTATTGAAGGTGTGCCAGATGACGGCATCGTAATGATCGAGTAATCCTTCAGGAATTCCGTACTCGGAAGTAATATCAAAGTAGTCGATGTAGGGCAGATCTCCGGTGCCGAAGATACCAGTCATCGCCTCGGCAGCCGCTTCTTGAGCGCTTGCATCGATTAACAGAATATAGGGCCAACCGATCATGAAGGTTATCTCATAATCCTGTTCATAATTATTCGGTTGGGCGTTCACTGTCAGATTGAAGGTGACCGGATGCGGCTCAAAACCCTCTTCAACACTGAATATGAAAGGAGAAGCAGAATTTTCAATTTCACTACCACTCTCAAATTGACCGATGTCGAATGTATCCTCGATAATGTTAACCTCTTCATCATCGCAGGTTAGCGTTACTATACAGCTTTCAGCATCTACAGCTTGCTGAGGCAGTTCCATGGTGACTGTCATATCAATGGTTTCGCCACCCTCAGCTCTGCCATCGCCGTTGCCCTCCGCTTCGTCACTGATACTCCACTCCGTCATCATTACGCGCGGTGTATCCCAGAAGAATGAAGAGGTTTGAGCCTGGTGAACTTCATGATTTGATGCCTGTACCCAACAAACTAACAAGAGATTATCCTCCACCAACTCATGCCATCCAATATCTCTCATGCTACCTTCGAAGCTAAACTCACGTGTTTCATCAGCATCGATACTGAAACTTGTTCCATTTCCATCCGGGTACATTTTCACCATCGGATCGTAATGGTCATCGTAGGCGTTGACTCCATTGTACTCCACATGATCCTCAGTAAGTGCGACGTACAGTATGACATTGCTTAGATCTTCCTCTGCAGTAATTTCAACACCGATGGTAAGATCTTCGCCGTCAATTGCACCGAATAAATCGATTTCGAGTGGTGAATTATCTCGGGCAGCTTGTTCTATTGCATTTTGTATCGCCTGCGTAGTGCGTGAATCCGTATATCGTACGCCATCAACGACATACCAGGGAACACTATTTACACCGTAATACTGGACACGAGTACGATTGTCGTTCTGATTGTCCCGCCACCAGGGGTCGGTATCACCAGGCCACCAGACATGAATGGCAATCGGAACCACAATATCCGACGTCGCTTGAAGTGCCGCTTCTAAAGCCGGTGCTGAAGATCCGCATGGCGGACAGGTAGTAGAAGTGAAATCCTCGAACAAGACCTTTCGGTCGTAGGCGAAAGCACTATCAGTTAGTATCAAGCCAAATACCATGATAACAATCACGTATAAAGCTATCCACTGCTGAATGTGAGTAAAACATGTTAATCTTTTAAGCATCTTAAACGACCTCCTTGTGTTAGGTAATCTCAATCAGAAACCAATTTATAATGTTTGCATTCAATTATCAGCAAAGGTCATGTAGCGATTATTTTTCAATCCTACACTTTTAAGTACGATAATTTAAGGTAAATGTCTCTGAAAAGCAACAAAACATTGCCATTAGTTTAGAAGATAGTACCTTTCAGGGTTTTGCATAATCATATCAGTTTCTTATATTGAACAACCTGTATAAGAAACAAAAGACAAAATGATAACCAAACCATTTGAAAAGTATCAGGGATTAGGCAACGATTTCATCCTGTTCGATCAGAGCATCAGTATCGAAATCACTGAACCCGATCCGGAAACCATCAGACGAATCTGTAATCGACGGTTCGGTGTCGGAGCCGATGGAATTCTTCTGTTCGATACGGTATCTATCGACAACGATCATGACTTGGGAACTTCGTTCAGGATGATATACTTCAACTCTGACGGCGGGAGAGCAGAAACATGCTTCAACGGCATCAGATGTATCGCCCTGCACGCTGCATTAACCGATAAGATCGACCGCGGGGAACCGTTTTATGTGTTCACCGACGCCGGACCTGTCGAGGTCAAGGTAGATGAGAATAAAAACGAGGTTGAGATGAATCTCATTCAGGAGCCATTGTTAAACCTCGTTGAAGTAAATCTGTCTTTCAGCAGCGCTGAAGTTCAAGTTCCAACAGAAATTGCTGATTTTGAATTGACAGGCACAACACTTACCATTGGAAATCCACACTTCGTTGCCTGGGTGGATACGGACAACCTCGACAGTTTGAACAATGAAGTCCTTAGAATGGGACCGGTTGTGGAGAATTCCGGCATCTTCCCAAATGGAACAAACTTCGAACTTGTATGTCCATTAGGTGATGACAAACTCCTGATGGCGGTCTGGGAAAGAGGCGTGGGCAGGACTATGGCATGCGGTTCGGGAGCCACTGCTGCAGTATTTGCCGGAGTGAGCGCCGGACGAGTGAAAACCGGTGAACCGGTTGAAGTTACAATGTTGGGCGGTAAGCTGGTCATAACCATTCCGGAATTCAATGAACAATCGGGCTCTCAGTCTATCCGAATTAAAGGACCCGCTGAACATGTTTTCAGCGGCAGCGTTGACAGCTCTCTCTGGAAAGATTCGTTATGACATCACAAATCAAACAGGCTTTGAGATTAAATCTCCCGGCATATCCCTTTGCTGAACTTGAGCGTAAGGCTTCTGAAATCAAAGCTTCCGGTCGTCCTCTATTCGATCTGTCTATCGGTGATCCCGACCTTTCGCCTCCATCCTTCCTGATAGATGCAATTAACAAAGCATTAGAGGATCCCCGCTCTCATCAATATCCCTCCTGCCGTGGAGATCGAGATGTGCGATCTTCAGTGGCGAGATGGTTCAAAGGACGATTTGGCGTGGATATCGATCCTGATAAACAAGTCTGTATTCTGATCGGTGCTAAGGAGGGTCTGGGAAACATTGCGCGAGCGCTGGTAAATCCAGGCGATATTGTGGCAACACCGGATCCAGCCTATCCTGTCTATTTCAGAGCCGGATGTAAACTTGTTGACGGCAGGCAGTTAGGTATTAAACTTGATCCGGAAAACGGTTTTCTGCCTGACCTGAGTAAAATCAAGAATGCGAAGATTTTGTACCTGAATTATCCCAACAATCCAACTGGCGCCGAAGCTCCCGATGATTTTCTTGTTGAACTGGCTGATCTTGTGAAGCAGAACCCTGATATGACGCTCGTATATGATATGGCTTACAGTGAGATGAGCTTTAACCGTCCGCCGCGGTCGATACTCGAATTCACTCCCGATGCAGTAGAGTTTCACTCATTGTCCAAGATGGCTTGTGCTACCGGCTTCAGAGTAGGTTTTGCTGTCGGAGAACCGAATCGCATCTCTGCTTTAATCAGGATGAAGGAAGAAATCGACAGCGGCGTTCCACTTCCCTTCCAGAGAGCATTGGCGGCTATGCTGGATGCGTACGATGGCTCTACACCTCCACCTGAGGTTTTCAAGTATCGAGAAATATTCAGCAGACGAAAGACATTGTTGAGCGATGCTCTTGAGAAACATGGCTTTGACATTTTCAGAACGGATGCAACCTTTTACATCTGGTTCAGGGTTGGTGACGATGAATTACCCTTTATCGCAAGGGCGTTGGAACGTGGAGTCCTGCTTACACCCGGTTCAGGTTTCGGATCCAACGGTAAAGGCTGGGTGCGGGCATCGGTGACTGCTCCGGATGAAACTGTCTCTGCGGCTGCAGAGATTCTTACAGGTCTGGTTTAACCTGAATAATAATGAATTCAAGACTAAAGCACTCGCGATCTAATACATCAAAAACTTACTTCCCGTTAAAGAAGAGACTCGGACAGTTCCTGCTGAGGGACAGTACTATTGCGGTGAGGATCGCTGAAGCAGTTCCAGTGGAACCTCTGATTGTTGAAGTAGGTCCGGGGGATGGAGCGCTAACGAGGGAACTATTAGACAGCGGTCATCGGGTGATCGGTGTTGAACTTGATAATATGATGGTAAAGAAGTTAGAGCAAAGGTTTAACCATCGGCGTGATTTCAGGTTAATATCAGGAGATATACTTGATGTCGATTGGAATTCTATAAGTAATGATAACGAAGATCTCGTCGTTGTCGGTAACCTGCCGTATCATCTGACCAGCCCGATCCTGTTCAATGTTTTCGATTCTATAAGACTCAAACAATCGCGGATTGTCTCGGTTATCGTTATGGTTCAGAAGGAAGTCGGGGTCAGATTAACGGCAGAATCGGGCGGACGTGAATACGGATCCTTGACGCTACTGGCTAAATTTCATGGAACTCCCGAATACTTGTTCACAGTACCTGCATCGAGCTTCCATCCCAAACCGGGTGTTGACGGTGGTGTGATCAAAATAACTTTCAGGAAACAGGATAGTTTCCCCGATGTCCGATACAACGATTTCAGGCGTGTAGTGCGAGGATGTTTTGCACAGCGTCGCAAGATGATGCGAAACGCTCTCTGCGTGGTTACCGACCTGCCTGAAGGCTGGCAAGAACTTGAATATGACTTCACTCTGCGTCCGGAGCAGTTCAGTTTCGATGATTTTATCCGCCTGACTCGTGATCTTGTTAACCTGCAATCGGTAAAAGATCAATGACTCCATCACCAGTTGAACATAATCCTCTACCCTTCACACCGGATCGCTGGCTTGAACTCGTTGAAATCGGTAGTAACGATGAAATGAGGAGCGAATTAACCGGTCGCCATCCTGCGGATATCGCTGCAGTTCTGGAGCAGATACCTTTCGAGTTACAACTGCAGCTCTTCAAGTTGCTTGATACCGAAGTTATTCCGCAAGTCGTTGCTGAACTTGATGAACATGATCAGGCAAGACTGATTGGTAAACTACAGCCGGGTGAGATCGCTGATATTATAGAGAAGCAGCATAGTGACGATGCCGCAGATCTCCTGGGCATCCTCGAAGACGAACATGCCGCTGCCGTTCTTGACAACTTGAGCGATGAAGACCGCGAGGAACTCACAGAACTGATGTCGTATGATGAAGAATCAGCGGGCGGCATCATGACAAAGGAGGCGCTCTCAATATCAATGGATGCCAGCGTGGAAGATACCATCGATCTGTTGAGAAAGAAAGCATCTGAGATTGGAGATATTTATTACACATACATCGTAAACAGTGCCGGTAAACTTAAAGGTTATGTATCACTTAAACGTCTGATCCTCGCTCAACCGGATCAGCCAGTAAATGAGATCATGAAGACAGACATTGTGCAGATAAATGTAGATATGGATCGTGAGGAAGTCACCGTACTTTTTAGGAAATACGACCTGGCTTCAGCTCCGGTTGTCAATGAAGAAGGTAGATTCCTGGGAAGGATCACTCATGACGATATCATCGATGTCATCGACGAGGAAGCCGATGAAGATCTCGCATACCTGACCGGTCAGGCGGAGTTCGATCCGGGTGAACGCTCGCTGTTTCGCAATCTCAAGCACAGATTACCCTGGATGATGCTGGGGTTACTCGGAGGACTTATAGGTGCGCGGGTTATCGCGTACTTCGAACCACAGTTCAGCAAGTTATCCGCGCTGGTTTTCTACCTCCCGCTGATCGCAGCCATGGGCGGTAATGCCGGAATCCAGACTTCGTCGCTCATGGTGAGAGGACTTGCCACCGGTGAGATCGGCAGTTTCGGCATGAAAACCCGTCTCTTACGTGAACTTGGGATTGCTCTGTTGACGGGAATAGCATGTGCTGGAACGTTACTTCTGATCACATGGTTATGGCAGGGCGATCTGTATTTCTCTTTTGTAGTATCAATATCTCTGTTGATTGTAATTACGTTCGCTGCAACGGTCGGTGTGCTGGTTCCTCTGGCGCTTGACAAGTCAAAGATGGATCCGGCTCTGGCAACAGGACCTTTTATTACAACAACCAGCGATATTATCGGATTGCTTATTTACCTTGGTATAGCGGCATTCTTTCTGACATATTAAATGGAATTGGTGACCTGTCCAATTGATATGTAGCCCAGCTTCCCCGAAGCCGGGAATAATCTGTCTTTGAATTTAGAGTAACCCCGGTTTCGGAGAAACCGGGCTACGAACTG
>JABMRV010000171.1 GCA_013202285.1 bacterium
CTTGTCTGGATTCCCGCCTGCGCGGGAATGACAAAGTAGCGCGGGAATGACAAAATGAATACTTTTTCAACAGGCACTAATTAAAAAGGATTACGACTTCTTTGTCAGGAAACATAATTCTAAAATAAATTTCAAAATACTACTACATCGGAGGTACTAAACCAATGCTTGCTTTTCTCGCTCAACTTAGCGACATAGGTCTCGCATTTCTTTCCGCCGGCATTGGAGCCGGATTAACTACAATAGGCGCCGGACTCGGCATCGGACGCATCGCTGCCAGCGCCATGGACGGCATTGCCCGTCAGCCTGAAGCCGCAGATAAGATTCAGACTGCCATGATCATATCCGCAGCGTTGATTGAAGGTGTCGCGCTGCTGTGTGCAGTTATCTGCCTGCTGCTGAACCTGAAGGCGTAATTATTCGACTCTTTCCCGGGAGGGCTGACTTCAGTCAACCGTAATTAATCGATGACTGAAGTCGTCTCTCCCCTATTCGGAGGAATGACATAATGCTGGATCTACATCCAGGTCTGATGATCTGGACGATCATCTCGTTTGTAATATTACTGTTCATTCTCAAGAAGTTTGCCTGGACTCCCATCCTCGCAGCGCTCGAAGAGCGCGAGAAGAACATCAAGGAGGGAATCGAGGCGGCTAAGAAGGCGCGCGAAGACGCCGACAGATCTGTTGAGGAATACCGCAAGAAGATGGCTGAAGCCCATGCTGAGGCTCAATCGGTCATTGCCAAGTCGCGGCAGGATGCAGAACTCATCGGCGACCAACTTAAAGCCAAGTACAAGACAGAAGCGGAAGCGCTGCTTGATAAGGCTCGCAAACAGATCGACCTCGAACGTCAGGCAGCCATCAACGAAATCCGTAATGAAGTGGCGAATCTAGCTATCAGCGCCGCTGAGAAAGTTATCGGCAAAGCGTTAGATTCAGAGGATCATCGCCGCCTCGTTATCGAGGGTCTCGAGGAGAATCGCAATTGAGAGGCGGTGTACTTGCACGGCGCTATGTGCAGCCACTCTTTGAAGTAGCCAGCGAGAAGGATGAACTTGAGCGCATCTTTGGCGATCTGAAATCGCTTGATCAGGCGCTCTCAGATTCACCGGATCTGAAAGGTTACCTCTCGGATCCCTCTATCGAGAAGCACGACAAAAAATCCGTTCTTGAGAAGATTTTCGCAGACGCTTCAATATACACACTGAACTTCATGCGAGTGTTAATCGATAAAAACCGCCCTGAGGTGTTGTGGGTGGCGTACCCTCTTTTCCGGGATATGCTTAACGAACATCGGGGGATTTCAACCGGTGTGGTTGAATCGGCAGTAACGCTTGACGATGCGGATTTTGGCGAGATTAAGAGTGCGCTTGAGAACCGTTTTGCGAGCAAACTTGATCTCGAACGCCAAGTAAATCCGGATCTGTTAGCCGGATTGCGTGTTCGTATCGGGAATATTGTACTTGACGGTAGTGTCAGGAACCGCCTGACCAGGCTGAAGAAGATCCTGATCGGTGAATAACCGGCTGGATCAGCATACCGAGCTTCGGAGATAATTAATGCAGATAAAACCAGAAGAAATAACCAGAATTATAAAACAGCAGATCGAGGGCTATGAAGTTAGCTCCGATATGGCTGAAGTAGGGGAAGTCATTATGGTCGGCGATGGCATCGCTCGAGTCTATGGTCTCGAAAAATGTCTCGCCAGTGAACTGGTCGAGTTCCCTAACCAGATTTTCGGAATGGCTCTTAACCTCGAAGAAGATAACGTCGGGGTGGTGTTATTCGGGGATGACAGTCAGATTAAAGAGGGTGACCAGGTCAAGCGAACCGGTCGAGTCGTGCAGATACCGGTCGGAGATGAACTGCTGGGCAGGGTTATAACTCCGCTCGGAGTCCCCCTCGATGGCAAGGGTCCCATCGAAACCAAGCAGTTTAATCTGGTTGAGAATAAGGCTCCCGGCGTGATTTTTCGCCAGCCGGTGAAAGAACCGTTGATGACCGGTATTAAGGCAATCGACTCGATGATTCCCATCGGGCGGGGACAGCGTGAGCTTATCCTCGGTGATCGCCAGACCGGCAAAACCGCCATCGGGGTCGATGCGATCATCAACCAGAAGGGACAGGATGTAGCCTGCATCTATGTCGCCATCGGTCAAAAGGGTTCGACCATTGCCAGGGTCATCAAGACACTCGAAGACCACGGCGCTCTCGATCATACAATCATCGTATCCTCAACGGCGGATGAACCGGCGCCCATCCAGTTTCTCGCTCCCTATTCCGGCGCTGCGATAGGTGAATACTTCCGTGATTCAGGACGACATGCTCTGGTCGTCTATGACGACCTGACCAAGCATGCCTGGGCGTACCGGCAGTTATCATTGCTGTTGCGACGACCACCGGGGCGTGAGGCTTATCCGGGAGATGTATTCAACCTCCATTCGCGGCTGCTTGAGCGCGCTGCGAAGATGTCGGAGGACAAAGGCGGCGGCTCGTTGACCGCTCTGCCGATTATCGAGACCCAGATGGGCGACGTGTCAGCCTATATCCCGACAAATGTCATCTCTATCACGGACGGTCAGATTTACCTTGAACCGGAGCTATTCTACAGCGGCGTTCGTCCTGCCATCAACGTGGGTATCTCGGTCTCCAGGGTCGGAGGTAACGCTCAGTTCAGAGCTATGCGCCAGGTGGCTGGTTCGCTGCGGCTCGACCTGTCCCAGTATCGCGAACTGCAGGCATTCGCCCAGTTCGGTTCAGACCTTGACAAGGCGACCCGGGCGCAGTTAACGCGCGGTGAGAGGCTGACGGAGGTGCTCAAGCAGGGACAGTATATGCCGTATCCGTTCGAGGAGCAGGTAGCGGTATTATTCCTTGCGGGCGAAGGTTTTATCGATCCGGTCGAATTAGTGGACATCAAACGCTGTGAGGATGAGTATCTGCGGACATTGCGTGATGTTCACACCGATATATTAAAAGATATTGCCGATCATAAAAAGATAGATGCCGATCTCAAAGAGAGGCTGACCAAGGCTTGCGAACAGTTCATGCACGGATTTTCAGGAACTGTTACAGATGAGTAGCAGGTTACTGACTCGACCGGTAAATGACAAACATACGACACTGTAAATGGCATCCTTAAAACTGATCCGCCGCCGTATCATCGGCGTCAGGAACACCGCACAGATAACGCGCGCTATGAAGATGGTTGCGGCAGCGCGTTTGAGAAGAGCACAGGAGAACATGGAGAAGGCTCGCCCTTATGCATGGAAACTCCGCGAGGTGATAGCTTCTCTTGCTTATCGAACCGCTCACGAGCAGCATCCATTGTTAGATGTGCGTGAACCTCAACGCATCGGAATAGTCACAGTTACCTCAGATCGAGGTCTCTGCGGAAGCTTCAATATCAATATCTGCCGCAGCACACAGAAAGTGATAACCGAGTTTCCGGACCGGGATGTAGAACTTTTTACCATCGGTAAAAAGGGACAGGACTTTTTCAGCAAGCGGGGAGCCAAGATATTCCATTACTATCCCGGAGTGTTCCAGGAGCTTGAATTCTCACAAGCGGCAGCAGTAGGAAGTGAGATCGTTGAAAAGTACGACAGCGGCGGGTTCGACCGTATCTATCTCGTTTATAACGAGTTTAAGAATGTAGTTCAACAGAGGATCATAACCGAGCAGTTGCTCCCGATTGAGCCTCAATCCGTGATGACTGCTGGTTCATCGAATATCGACTACATTTATGAACCAGATCCGCGGGGAGTGTTGGACAAGCTGCTGCCAATGCATGTCAATATGCAGTTATGGCGGGTAATGCTCGAATCCTATGCCGCCGAACAGGCTGCCCGAATGACGGCGATGGATAGTGCGACCGAGAATGCCGAAGAACTGGTAGCCGAATTAACACTGCAGTTTAACAAGGCTCGTCAAGCTGCCATTACCACTGAGATCGGTGAGATTGTCGGCGGCGCCGAAGCCCTGAAATAGTGGATACTGCAACAGGTTTAGCTAAACTGGATTTCAGGCGGGTAATTATTATATTAGAACCACTAATCCGATTATTATAGAGTCGGATTGAACGAGGAGGTTAAAATGAGATACATCTGGATCGGTTTAACTGCATTGTTATTACTGTCCGGATGCAGTAGTTGGGGTGATTACGTTCATAAGAGCAGCAATTTTGATATGAAAGTGATCTTTCCGGAAAAGTGGAAGGTCAGGGATCGTTCAGACAGCAAATTCGACCGACTTGAAGCCACCATTCCGTATGACGTTCCAACAGCCAGGATTTCGGTTAATGCAAAACCGATGGCGCCGGACATCCATGTGAACGAAATCTACCCGATATTCATGGAAGGTGGAGGCGATGCCAGCTACCTGTTTGAATTTGAAATAATAGATAGGGGTATGATCTCCTCAAAAAAGTGTGAGGGACGGTTTATAATTTATACCTATCTTCCACCTGAAGGTGAGAGGATTCAGGGGATGCGTGTTCTCCTCCTCGGTTTCAGGATTCAGGTGAATGTCAAGATGGAAATGCCAAAGGACAGCTTTAACGAATATGAGAGAGAGTTCCGCGAAATGATAAGAAATATCGAGGTGAAACAGTTGTGAGTTATCCGTTGGGTAAGGGCACCCGATGGCACGACTTTTTCGATCACGCCGGGCTTCATGTCCGCCAGCTGGCGGATTCGGCGAAGAACCAATATTCGAATCTCAAAAAGTTCATTTAATAAATCAACCATAAAGATAACACAATGGCAAATGTAGGATACGTCAAGCAGATCATCGGAGTGGTGGTCGATATAATATTTCCCGATGGAGAATTACCACCGCTTTACAACGCTCTACACATTGAGCGCAAAGAACAGGATACACTGACACTCGAGGTGCAACTGCATCTTGGCGACCGCATTATTCGGGCAATAGCCATGGACAGCACCGATGGACTCATGCGAGGTGAGAAGGTTTTAGATACCGGCAAACCGATTGTAATTCCAGTCGGTCCCGCTACCCTCGGACGCCTTATCAATGTCGTAGGAGAGCCAATCGACGGTCTGGGTCCGATAGAGTCAGAGACATTATCCCCGATTCACCGCCCTCCGCCGGAACTGGTGGATCTCGATACATCCAGTGAGATCCTGGAAACAGGTATCAAGGTTATCGACCTGATTCAGCCGTTTTCCCGTGGTGGAAAGATCGGGTTGTTCGGCGGCGCGGGTGTTGGCAAGACCGTTATCGTTATGGAATTGATCAACAATATTGCCAAACAGCACGGCGGCATATCGGTTTTCGCCGGCGTCGGTGAACGCACCAGAGAGGGGCACGACCTGCTCCGCGAGATGATCGAATCCAAGGTGGTGAATTACGGCGATGACTTCGATATGGAGTCGTTCGACCTCAGCAAAGTCGATCACGAAGCTCTCAAGGAATCCCGCGTGGCGATGTCGTTCGGGCAGATGAACGAACCGCCGGGTTGTCGTGCGCGTGTCGCACTGACAGGGCTTACGCTCGCTGAGTATTTCCGCGACGTCGAGGGAAAGGATGTATTGATGTTCATCGATAATATCTTCCGTTTCACACAAGCTGGCAGCGAAGTCTCGGCATTGCTCGGCAGAATGCCGTCAGCAGTGGGTTATCAACCGACATTGGCAACCGAGATGGGTGCGCTGCAGGAGCGGATTACATCCACCAAGCAGGGATCGATCACTTCCGTTCAGGCGATTTACGTGCCTGCAGACGACCTGACCGATCCGGCTCCGGCAACGACTTTCGCCCACTTGGACGCTACAACGGTGCTCTCCAGACAGATCGTTGAGATGGGGATATATCCGGCTGTCGATCCGCTCGATTCGACCTCGCGCATCATGGATCCGAACATTGTCGGCGACGAGCATTATTCAGTCACCAAGCGGATTCAGGAGATCCTGCAGCGTTACAAGGACCTCCAGGACATCATCGCCATTCTTGGAATGGACGAACTGTCCGATGAGGATAAGCTTGTTGTTGAGAGGGCTCGCCGGATACAGAAATTCCTGTCACAACCATTCTTCGTTGCGGAAGCCTTTACCGGTAAACCCGGGAAGTATGTGCCTTTGAAAGAGACCATCATCGGTTTCAAGAAGATTGTAGATGGTGAGCTTGACCATATATCCGAACAGGATTTCTATATGGCTGGCACCATCGAGGAAGTGTTGGAACGAGCTGAGGAGCGCAAGAAAGTTGTCTGATTTAGCCGATAGTATTTCAGTTGTTATAGTAACTCCGGCTGGAACTCGGGACGAGTACAACGTAACGCACCTTCGTGCTCCCGGCGTTGAAGGCGATTTCGGTGTACTGCCCGGTCACCTGCCGTTCATGACCATCCTGCGTGTCGGTGCGTTTTATCTGGACAGTGATCAGGGCAGGCAGGTGTGGGCGACGTCCGGAGGATTTGTTGAAGTGCTCGGAGACCGGATTACGATTCTTGCAGAGACTGCCGAAATGTCTGACAGGATAGACCTTGATCGTGCAGAGTCTGCTCGCGAACGAGCGCTGGGACGATTATCCGAGGGGACTGCCGATCTTGACATTGCGCGAGCAAGGCTGGCACTCGCACGCTCACTTAACAGGATTAAGGTAGCACATGAAGTGCAAGACGGCTAATATCTTTCCTTCTAAGCTGCTTCAGAGCTTGACATTTCAACTGGAAAAGTGTATAATACCTTATTAACCGGCATCTTTGTGATAATTATTACACCCGGCTTAGTTTCGATAGATTTTTTGATCAAAATCATTTAATTCTTCGTAAATGCGTTTATTCCTGGGTTGAATTGAATTTAACCCAGACTGAATCATCCTGAAGCGCTACAGCTCTCGATGTCAGGCGTTTTCGTCTGACATTTAATTATCAATTTTCGCACAACCTGAAGTGGTTTATCGGGCGAGGAGAGCATAAACAGGATGAATTTCTGATGTCGAACTGGTATTTTGCAATATAACCTGGAACAGTTGTATGTCAAATCGTTGCTTGTTGACATTTTTTCTTTCACTGGTCGTGCTGATCTTATACTGTCCTCGACAGGTATCGGCGCAGACTACAGAAAAAGAAGAGTCCAAGCAGGACGCACAATACCAGGCTCAGACCAGCCTTTACCTCTTCCAACGCAGCCTGGATTTCGAGGCTGAAACCTATCTGAACGAACTCTTCCTGACATGGCTTTACGAAGGAATAACCTCTGAAGCCCAAAAGCGTCGTAACGAGAATTTTACTGATACATACGATGCTCTAAGTCTCCTTGATCTCACCACATTTGAAGACTCCGTTTACGCACTTCCCGACAGGATCGAAGGCGCTTTACTTGACAGCGTCCCTCCCCGGATCAGGTATATCCTCTGGGAAAACCTCCAGCGTGAAAAGTACAAGAATAAATGTGTTCAGGCTCGACGAATCAAGAACAGGTTGATTAGCACCGGCAATGAACTGCAACTGCAGCGAATGTTCAACGTTGATCTTGAGTCGGCGATTACCACATACGATAATGGACTCTATCGCCAGGCTGTCATGAGATTCAATGAGATTATCGAACGTTACGATTTTGTGAACCTGGCGGATATTATCTACTACCGCGCTGAATGCTACCTCAAGCTCTCGATGTATGAACAGGCTCGTGATGATTATCAGGATGTTTTCAGGACATCTGATGAAGCTCCACTTCGACGAAGAGCACTGGAGAGATTGATAGCCATCTCCGGCGAAAAAAGCAGCGTCAGAAATCTCAACTATTTCTGGGATAAATATCAGCAGGAAACGTCTGATGCCCGGGATGAGGACTACTGGCAGACGCTCGAATTAACCGCCAGGTATTTAATGGCATCGGGAGAATGGGCAGGAGCGCGGCAACTGTTCGATATGATTTTACCCAAATCAGAGAACTTCATCAGTTCAAAGTTGCTGGCAGCTGACTGCGCTTTGGCTGAATATGTTGAACAACTGTCCATATCGTTTTTCCATGATTCCAGCCTTATCGCACTTAACGAAGCCCGGTACCGATATGACGAACTTGCTGAGAAGAAGATTAAGGGTAAGGGGCTCACAAAGGAGATAAGACAGGAAGCATTGCTGAAGCTGAGCTATCTGGATTATTTGAATGCGGATTATTACGCAGCTTCTGAAAAGGCAAGCCGTATCAAGGCGAAGGGCGAGATCGCTGAGAAGGCAGTATTGGTCTTAGCCTGGTCACGTTTCAGGGTACACGATTTCGGGGAAGTTATATACCTCTGCAATAAATACTTCAATGATTACCCAGAATCACAGTATTTCTACGAGGTCTTCTGTCTTCTTGGTTACAGCAAGGAATTGTTGGGCAGGGAAGCGGAAGCAAAGGGTGAGTATGAAACAGTAATGACTGCAATCGATGACCGGCGTGAGTTTCATGATATAAATTATGAGAAGAAGAACGTCGCCCGCGCTATCGGTGATCTTAGACGGCTTGAACCGAAACTGTTTCTCGAAGGCAGGCGAGAGCTGTTCGACAAGTACAAGCAGTTGAACTCACAGCTAAAATCAATCTTTGAAAGACTCAAGCTGACCGAAGGAATAAAATCTTCGCCGGTGATTCGTGAATTGCTTGAGGAACAGAAAGAGCTGTACAGGATTTTTGATGGATTAACATCGATTGAGCAAGAACTTTTTGAAGCCGACGACCGTGGGCTTACCAGTAAATATGATAAGATGTATGCCAAGCTGCTCGATTTGGCAACCGAACTTAAATCCGGCATACAATATCACATGACTCAGAAGTCGTTAATACAGAGGGAAGAGGAGCAGCGTTTTCAGGATCGGTTCGGCGATTCATTGAGGGTACACTTCAAACATGAGTGGAAATCAACCGAGACTTCTCTTCAGCGTGTGCGAAAGCTGATAGAGGAAGCGGAGGTGATCGGCGATGCCGAGCTTCTCCTCGAACTGGGCGAAATTGAACTCGGTCTCTTAAGCGTTCAGGACAGACTTTTTGGTGTAAGCACGAGTCTGAGTCGCATCGAATCGCCTGAAATAAACAGTAATCTCGATCACTGGAGCTGGTTTGCTTATCAGCGACATTCCACAGCCGGTCTGGCTTTCGATTATTTATATATGCGGGAGAACCGGTTGAAGGAACTCGACAATTACGTAGGGAGAATAAACCAGATTATCGCTGAACGCTCTGAGGTCGAGGAGCAGCCGATAGAACTGGCGGTAAACCTTGTTCCCGCCAGCGAACCCGGAGCTGAACCCTATCGAGCGCCGAGCATTGAATTGTGGGAGCCTCCCGAAGCAGAGGGTGAACCCGCATTAGATACATCAGGAACCGGTGAAATTCCGCCGGAAGAGATTGGAGAGGAGATAGAACCGGAAGGTATCGAACCGGGAATCGATGAAGAAGAAGAGTTACAGGAAGATTTGATCGATCAACCTGAGCCGGGAATAGAAGAACCCGCTGAACAACCACCGGCAGATGTAGAGGTGGTTGAACCTGATGAGCAGCCTGAAGAGGAAGCGGCAGAAGAGCAGTTAGAGATTGAAGGCGAGCCTGCGGAACAGCCTTCACCGGATGCAGAGATTCAGGAGCCCCCTTCCGATCAACCTGAGCCGGGAATAGAAGAACCCGCTGAACAACCGCCGGCAGATGAAGAGATGGATGAATCTGGTGAGCAACCTGAAGAGGAAGCGGGAGAAGAGCAGTTAGAGGTTGAAGGCGAGCCTGCGGAACAACCTTCACCGGATGCAGAGGTTCAGGCACCTCCTTCCGATCAACCTGAGCCGGGAATAGAAGAATCCGCTGAACAACCGTCAGCAGATGAAGATGTGGATGAATCTGGTGAGCAGCCTGAAGAGGAAGAGGAAGCGCCAATAGAACCGGAAGAAGACGAAGGAAGTAAAGCTGGCGATGGAGAGATTTTAGGGGATGCGGGATGGGGGCAGGATAATTGAGCATGAGTTATTTGTCACAAAATAAATATAGACTACGCATAGGAAAGCGCCGACATTCCTGTCGGCAAAGGCGGATAATCCCGCAGCTGCGGGACGCTCTTCCCCTTCTCCTGTTGGTGATAATTTTACTGACAGTTCCGCAGGGATCGCATGCAATCGACCTGTTCGGGTTAGACGATAAGCAGAACAAGGGTCTGGAGCTATTACCGGATGACTTGCGGGAGCGTTGGCTTAGTATTATATCCCATGCTGATTCGGCAGATGTTGATGCATACCTCGCTGAAGGCAGAAAAGTCATTGACCAATTAGAGAAACTTATCGAAGTCATCGGTGGGGAAATTCCTCAGCCGGGTGCTGCCAGCTATCCCGTTTATGTGAGTACGATGACTGACCTGGTTAAACTGCTTGATCGTATCGAAATGGCAGCAGTTTTAACCATGGCAGATGATGAACACCTGAATGAGCTTAGAAGAAAATACCGTGCAGAGCGAGAGGAACTTCAGGTCGAAATACGCACTGATCGGCAGAATCTGATTCAGAAGGGAAGCGAAAGACTGCGTGTTCACACTCGCGATGCCGATTACCGCAAACATATACATAAAAGAGCTGTGGTCGCTGATCTATATTTCAGGATGGCTGAGCTGATGTATCAGGAGGCTGAAGCCAGATTCGGTGATGAACTTGAGACATATACTAACAGATTCAACGAACTTGTCGAGACCGATCCAGCTGCAGCAGTCAGACTACCACGTCCTCAGAAGGATTTCAGTCAGGTACTGACTATGTACCGACGTATCTTCGATGAGTTTAATGAGACACAGTACGGCATCGATGCGCTGTATAACCTCGCTTTCATCTTTTCAGAGTCGGAGGATCCCAACGACCGGGAGACGGCGAACTCATATTTTGAAACACTGATTGAACTTCATCCGGGTAATAGATATACTCTTAACGCCTTGCGCAAGATCAGTGATTTCTATTTTGCTCCTGTCGAAGGCGATCTTGAGCTTGCCACTGAACACACCCGAAAAGCAATTGAAGCATTCAACAGGATAGTCAATGATTTCCCTGATTCGGATTACTACATCTTTGCCATGTACATGCTCGGCTGGTCCTATTATAAACTGAGCGATTTTCCCAATTCTGTGGAGAGTTTCGCCAAGACGCTCGACATGGATTACCTGTTTGACGGAACGCTGCGGGACAAGGGAGATGAGAATGACTTCACAGATGATGCGACACGTTATCTGGGGATATGTTTCTCAGTTAAAACAGACGAATGGGAGGGCGCCGGTGTGGATGGGCTGGTGAGATGGCTGGAGGAGCATCCCGAACGTCTGCGGGACTACGGTGCGACGGTTCTTGACACACTGGCTGACATTTTCACAATCAATCGCGGGCAGTATTTCGAGGGCGTGTATGCCTATTCCAAGTTCGTGGAGATGTTTCCCCTTCATCCCAAAGCCTGGGAAGCCCAGAGGAGTATAACCGAGATCTTTCTTGAGGAAAAGATAAGCGACCCCGAGAGAGCTTTCGAAGAGGTAATCAAGTTATTTGATACATATAATCCGGACAGCGAGTGGTGGGCTGCAAACCCTGATCAGATTATAAGAAACCCGGTTGTGCCGGTTCTGGAGGATTATCTCAATAAAATCATCGACGAGTATCTGAACACCGGATGGGAATCGAATGACGTCGAGAAATTGGAGAAGTTCGAGCATTATGCGCGTCAGTACCTCCGGTTTTGGCCCGCTGGACCGCATGCCTATGATATCCATTCTAACCTGGCGATTGTTCTCTTTGAGAAACTGAACCGCCCTGCTGAGTCGATACGTGAACATTGGCAGGTTGCCACTGCCTATGAGAACAGGGAACAGATGGAGATCTCCTGCAATACTGTTGTTAAGATTGCAATTCTGTTTGCCAAGCAGGAGTTGAATGGCGAGATCTACATTTCCGATGAAGGTGATATCCTGTCGCCGGAGATGGCGCCTCCCAAAGAAGAAGTCATAGCTGTTGAAGATACTGTAAAGCGGGATCCACTCAGTCTTGAGCCGGATATTCATCGTACCGACCTTTTGAATTCCGAGCGGCTTGAGCTGGCTGCATTCGATCTCTACATGGATAATTTCCCTGACGGCAATCTGATCGAAATTATCCTCTATCGAGCCGGCGAGTTCCTTTATAAGCGTGATTGGATTGAGGAATCGAGGTATTATCTCGAAAGATATATAAGGGAGTTTCCCGAAGGCAAAAACTTCGAATCAGCATATACTTCCCTGTTTGACGGTTATTTCAGGGGTATCGATCTCGGCGGAGTAGAGGAAGTCGCGGAACGTATAATGCAGTCGCCGGACCTGTCGCGGGAGTTGAAGCAGACAGTACAAACGAATAAAGCGATAGCAATGTTCAGAAACGCGAAGGGACTGGAACAAGTGGATGCACCGGTACTGGCTGCCGATGAGTATCTCCGCGTAGCAATGCAATGTCCGAATTGGGAACGTGCCGATGCCGCTCTGTATCTGGCGGGTATGCAATATACGAAGGGCAGTGAGTTTGAGAAATCTAACGAAGCCTATTTCAAACTCATCGAGAATTATCCCCGATCAGACCTTGCTCCCACAAGTCTTTACAATGCGGCAATCAACCAGCAGAATTCCCTGATGCTCTTTTCAGAGGCTGCCCAGACATTTGAGAGGCTAAGCAGGGAATATCCGGATGCGGAGGTGATTAAAGATGCACTCTCCTTTGCTTCGGTTAACTTTGAGAAAGCAGGAAAAGCTCGCGATGTAATCCGCATCAATGAGAAATTCCTTTCACTCTACCCCGACCATCCCGACGCTGACCTCTACCTGTTTGAAATGGCAAAGCACTACCTGTCGCTCGACGATTTCGAAAGTGCCAACAACATATATCTCAGATTTGCAGAGAAGTATCCGAACGATCCACGTACAATCCAGGCATATTTTGAACGCGCAACCTATTATCTGGGCAAGGGCAACCAGAGGAAAGCGGCAGCGGAGTACAGGCAGACGGTTGAAGCTCACGATCTACAGGTGGCAGAGGAATTGCCGGGTAATAAGAATTATGCTTCCAGATCGCTGGCGAAACTTCTCGCATGGGAGCACGTGGAATACGACAAACTGAGATTCAAACTTCCGCTCGGCAACCTTAGAGCATCCACGCATCGAAAAGAGGAATGGAAAAACTCACTTACAGCCAAATATGAAAAACTAATAGGGTTGAGGCAGAATGAAGCCTGGCAGGGATTCTATGCCATTGCACGGTTATGGGACGATCAGGCGCGGGCAATTTATGACCAGGAGATACCCAGGATTTCAAAGCAGGACAGCCTGAATACGTATATCGATGTAGTCGTTGTTGACAGCGCTATTATCACCAATAACTACACTATCGATTATTATAAATATGCTTATCAGCAGCTCGATACCGCCCGGATTCAGTTGGCAGAAGCGAAGAATGCGTTTCAAGCTGAGCATGATCACCTAATTACCTACCAGCGGGAATATGAAGAATGGAAACTGACAAACAGTGTGGCGGTCGAGGATACTGCTTTGGCTGCAGTAATCGACAGCGCTAATACCGATGTTCTTGCCGATTCATCCGCAAAGCTGAAAGCTCTAATCGATCTACTTGCCGAGACCGACACCTCTATTACGGAAGCGGAGAAGTGGGCTGTTGTCTGCCGCAGGCGGATTCCAGAACTTGCAGTGCTCAACGGTGATTACCTCGTGCGTTCCTTCATGTTAAGGTTTGGGAAATATGAACCGATTCTCCGTGAGAAGGATGAGGAAGTCAAGCTGGAGGGGCGTGAGTTAGTTATAAAAGATCAGTTACTGCCATTCGTTCCGGAGGTGTGCGGTTACTATTTACAGGCAATCGATCCCATTGTTGAAACCGGTGTTGATGTTGATCAGTGGATATCTCGTCTGGACAGCAGTTTCTCCTTTGTGGTCGATACATTGTTCAGTCAGTGGGATGAACAGTTTGAAACCACACGCAAGCGGATCGACGAATACGCGAGAGAATATGATGTAATTCTGCCCAAGTGGGAATTCGCTACCTCCAGGGAAGGCTTCCTGAAGGAGATGATGGGTGATCGAATTCTCTACTGGATTGATAAGCTGCATCGGTTTAACATGGAAAAACTCTCGGCTTACGAAGAAGTACTTGATACTGTCTCTCATTATAACCGTCCGGTGGGATTTGCCGAGGAATCGCTGCTAAGACCTCTTGAATATGTTCTGGTGCAGTATGATGAATATGAGGAACGCTTTGTCGAAGCTGTTCTGAAACAGGATGAATATGCCAGGACATATGAAGAGAATCCCACATGGTTCGACAGGGAGTTCGAGGAGGAAATTGACGCATACTGGTGGGATGACGCAATAATCGCTTATGAGGAGATTGAGCATTCCTATGAAGATTATGGGATAGGAATTCTCGAGAGAGGGCTGGATATAAAGGAGAAGTTCAACCTCATCGGTCTGACTGGTATAGCCATTCTGCGCAAGCTCGTCGAGCTAAGACCGGATGAATATGCGGCGAAAGTAGGAATAGAACCCCAGTACTTTGTGATAGTCAGCTCTCCGGAGTGGCTGATCTGGCCCATTGAGGAGGACTTTTTTACCGATGTTGATTTCGATGATTCCTCGTGGGAACATGCACATCCATCTGCATTTCCAGCAGGTTCGAATTTCACCAAGCTCGACAGCCTCAGCGCTACCCCCATCTGGTATCAAATGTTCGCTCCTCCGGCGATTCCCGAGTGGTCGGAGTATCCGATGGATGAAGTTATTGGCATAGAGGGTGAACTCATCGAATTCACTGTTGTCGGTATAGCACCTGAACGAGGTGAAGAGGACGAATGGGGTGAAGATGAATGGGAAGAGGACCTGGTCTGGGATGAGATACCGGAAGATGTGATAACTGTGACCGAGGGTGAACCGATTGAATTCTCTGTCAGCGGCAGCGATTCCTGGGAGAGTGAGCTGACTCTCAGTCTCTTCTCCGAAAATCTGCCTGATGTGACGGAGTTCACAGATAATGGGGATAATTCGGGTAGTTTCAGCTGGCAGACTAAAGAAGGAGATGCCGGTAGTTACACAATGACGCTTGAACTGACGAGCGATGAAGATTTCATCGAACGGGAGGTTACTCTTGAAGTACTCCCACTCAAGGAAGCTCAGCCTGATACACTACTTGCTGAACCGGATGTAGTTGAGGAAATTCCTGAGCCTGAAGAGGAGAAACCACTGGCTCCACCTGCCGAGCTAAGTATAGTCTATTCATCCGAGAATATACCTTCTGAGGAGTCGGTCTTCATCGACGAGGGAGATGGCAGGGGTACGTTTATGTGGACTCCTTCATTTGTTGCCGCAGGGGAGTACACTGCAACATTCACACTGTACAATTTCAACATCCCTGCAGAGATGACCGTGTTCATTACTGTTGAGAATACAGATCGTGGCTTTGCCTGGACAGCGTTTCCCGATTCGCTCGATGTTGAAGAGGGCATGGTTGTAGAATTCAAGGTTGCCGGTGAAGATCCCGACGGCGATGAATTGTTCATTGATTACAGCTCTGAAGACATCCCCTATGAAGCGGAATTCATCGATAACGGTGACGGAACAGGGTTATTCAGATGGGAGACAACATGGGAGGATTCGGGCTCCTACACTGCTGCATTTACACTGACGGACGGTGAGAACGTTCTGGACGACAATGTTGCAATTCATATCACGAACGCAGTCCGGATGCCTCGCTTGATCGATGTTCCCGACTCAATCGAGGAATATGAGGGTTCAGTCATCGATTTAATTTTCAGTGGCTCTTCACCTGATGAAGAGATGCCAGTGATCACATCCCGAAACGTCGGGATGCCCGAAGAGGCGGTTTTCGTAGATCAGGGAGATGGAACTGCTACGTTTGTCTGGGAGACGACTTACGAGGATTCCGGGCATTACAGCCTGCACCTTGAAATATCCAATGTAGATACAACCGTCATTTATGATATTCCGATATGGATTAAGAACGCCACGCGTTCACCCCGCTGGGTGGATCTGCCCGATGGAGATGTAACCGCTGAAGAAGGCTCACTGATTGAGTTTTTTGTTAAAGGAGAGCATCCCGACAACCTGGAATTATCCATTATATACTTCTCAGGCGATCTTCCCGAAGTGGCAGGATTTACTGACAACGGCGACGGGACGGGATCGTTCAACTGGCAGACTGCAATTGGCGATTTGAATACCTATATTGCTTCTTTTGCTCTTTCCGATGTAGAGACTACCGTTGTAGCCGATGTTCAGATTGTAATCAGAGGAGCTACTCCACCTCCGGAATGGATTGAGATACCGGAGGAAGTCCAGGTGGAAATTGAGTCGATAGTTGAATTCGCCGTTAAGGGGAGCGATCCTTCCGGGCTGGAAGTTACAATTGAATACAGCAGTGAAACCCTACCTGATGTGGTTCAGTTTGCGGATTTAGGTGATGGCACAGGCTCATTATCATGGCTGACGACTGCTGAGGATGAAGGCAGATACAGTGCAGTTTTTGTAATCTCAAATGGGAAGACTTCCGCCACAGCAGAAACGGTTATCATTGTCGGTTTACCCACACCACCGCCAGAATGGACGGATGTCCCCACGGATGTTGCCGGTGATGCAGGTTCACTGATTGAGTTCACAGTTGTCAGTATCGATCCATCAGGGAACGCCGTATCTATTGAGTACACGGGTGACCTGCCGGATATAGCGCAGTTCACTGACAACGGCGATGGGACGGGATCGTTCAACTGGCAGACTTCGTCTGAGGATGAGGGCAGTTATGTAGCATCGTTTGTTCTGTCGAACGGTGAGCTGACCGCATCGGCGGAGGTGATTATTGTAATAGGCGCTGCCGCACAGCCTCCGGAATGGACGGAACTTCCCACAGATGTATCCGGTGAAGCCGGCACGATAATCGAGTTCACGGTATCCGGAACGGATCCTGCAGAACAGCCGTTGACCATCGAATACAGTCCTGGCGATCTTCCCGAAGCGGCACTATTCACTGACAACGGCGATGGGACGGGATCGTTCAACTGGCAGACTTCGTCTGAGGATGAGGGCAGTTATGTAGCATCGTTTGTTCTGTCGAACGGCGAGTTGACCGCATCGGCTGAGGTGATTATTGTAGTAGGCGCTGCTGCACAGCCTCCGGAGTGGACGGAACTTCCCACAGATGTATCCGGTGAAGCCGGATCAATAATTGAGTTCACCATCGCCGGAACAGATCCAGCGGGACAGCCGTTGACCATCGAATACAGTCCTGGCGATCTTCCCGAAGCGGCACTATTCACTGACAACGGCGACGGAACGGGATCGTTCAGTTGGCAAACCTCGTCTGAGGATGAGGGCAGTTATGTCGCTTCCTTTGTTCTATCCAACGGTATGCTCACCGCATCGGCTGAGGTGGTGAGCGTTATAACCGAAAAGCCCGATCAAGCTCCGGTATGGGTGGACATTCTTGAGTTTACGGAAGTTAATGAGAATGAGACGTTAGAGTTTACCATAGTCGGAACGGATCCGGATGATGATGCGGTAATCATCGAATTCAGCTCGGATGATATACCGGAGGCGGCACAGTTCAGTGACAATGGCGACGGATCGGGGACATTCATCTGGCAGCCGACATACATGGATGCAGAGAGCTACAGCGCCGGATTTATCCTCAGAAGTGGTGAATTGTCATCTGAAGCGAAAACGGTCACGATTCAGGTTAACAATGTAGATCAACCGCCTGAGTGGATATTGATTGAAGAGACCGTCACAGGCGACGAAGGCTCATTAATCGAGTTCGAAGTACTGGGGCTCGATGCCGATGGTGATGAAATTACGATCTCTTTCAGTTCCGACAATTTGCCTGAGACCGCCGTGTTTACCGATCTTGGAGAAGGCAGCGGTACATTCTCCTGGCAGACAACATTCGATGATGCCGGTGGATATTCACTTACATTGGTATTGCACAGCAATGATATTTCGACAGAAGCGGTTATAAGTATTACTATCAATGATGTTGAACAAGCACCTGAGGAACTGCAACCGGAGCCGGAAGGTGAGGATCAGGTTAATCCGGAGGGTGAATAGTGGTTTTTGATACGATAAACCATAGTATGCCAAGCGGTTTTCATCTCAACGGGATGAGACTTGTAATCTGCTGGCTGACTGCATTGCTGATAGCTGTCAACTCTCCACTGCCGGCGCAACCGGTCGATGAGCCGGAAGCGTCTGTGGAGGAAGATATGATTTCCGAAGAGGAAGCCATTTCCAGTGAAGATTTGGCTCTGCGCATAGCTGAGGAAGCCGATTCTCTATGGAACGTCTGGATGTCGACTGAATGGGGCAAGAGAACTTATTACTTCAGACGATCGTTCGAAATTCAGTATGAGCCTGCTGGTGGTAAGATCATGTTGACAGCCGATGATAATTGGAGTCTATATATCAACGGGAACGCCATTCAGTATGATACTGAAGATGAACTCGACTGGTCGGAAGTAACTGAAATCGACATCAGTAAATACCTCGTTGTTGGAAAAAACACGGTAACCATCCAGGTTGATGATATTGACAACACGCAGCATGGACTTATAGTCGGAATTGAATACTCCACCATTCCGGACCTTGAGAGCAAGCTCATTGTCATGGAGCAGGAGGCTCTTGCAGAGCAAAGAAAATATCAAGAGGTTAGCATCCAACGGCAGGAAGCCGAACGTGCTCTGCAGGAGAGCCAGCAGTCACCTTTGACCGAAGCGGAGATGCATGAAATACGTTCAATTGAGAAAAACAAATTGGATTAAGTGAGAATCATGAGAACTTCAGCATTATTCCTGATCGTTTCTGGACTTTTGCTCTTCGTATCTTTCAGTGTTACGGAGGCACAGGAAGGGGTTGATCTTGGCGTAACCCTTGAGATCGTACTTGAACCCGAGAAACCCACGGTAGTCGTTACCATCACTCGCCAGGATCCCGATATTACAATCGGCGAATTAAGACGTCCGAAGGGCTCTTCTTTGTTCAGTAAACCATCATCAGTAAAACCGCATTTAGCAGATATTGAGATAGATAAAATTAAGAAACCTAAAAAAATGCTTGCGAAAGTGCGGGAGCACTGATTATATTCCAATGGTTTTGGTAAACTCATCTGTGGAGCTTTTCAAGAAAATCCTTAACCATCTATTGACTTTTCGCTTTTTTTAACCTTTCGGAAATAAACAAACAAACGGAGGCGAAGTTGAATATCCTCGATCAATTCTTTGAGATGTTTAAACCATCCCCCACCGGAGGTCATTACTTCATGTGGGTAATTCTCTTGTTCTTTATTGCTGCAGTAGCGATAATGATCGAAAGGTGGGTTTACCTTTGGGTAAGATCCAACATCAGTGCTGAGCGTTTCATGGCAGAGATAAGGAAGCTGGTCTCAGCCGGTGATTTCAAGAAGGCGATGGCTCTCTGCAAATCTGCTGGGAAGAAGGCGCTTCCGCAGGTCATATTTAAGGCTCTTGAAGTTGCCGAGCGCAGCGACATGGTTGACTACCGTGCCGTTCAGAACGCGATGGACGAGGCATCGCTTGAGATCATCCCCCGGCTGAACAAACGTATTAGCTGGCTTTCACAGCTTGCTAATATCGGAACCCTGACGGGACTGTTAGGAACGATCTTTGGGTTAATCCAGTCATTTGCTGCTGCGGATGCTGCCGGCGGTGGTTCAACTTCACTTGCGGCTGGTATTTCCGTAGCGATGTTCACCACCATGTGGGGACTTACAGTTGCTATTCCCGCAACAATCGCTTACCAGTTCACTTCCAATAAGTCGCAGGAGATAATCGACGATATCGACGAGCATTCTGTTAAACTTATTCACTTATTAACCGGAGCGAGATAAGTGCCTGCAGAAAAGCCATCAAGCCGACGGAAACAGGAGGAGACAGGGGGCGATCTGAATCTCACTCCCATCATGAATCTGATGGTGGTGTTGATCCCGATGCTTATTCAGGTTGCAGCCTTTACCGAGTTGGCTCTTCTTCAGTACATGCCACCTGCAGAAGCTGATGATAGTGGTGATAGTGGTGATCAGGACGATGAGGATAAGACTCCGGATGAAGAAGAGATCAGTAATTTAGACCTCATTGTTAACCTGGTTGCCAACAACGTCATCCAGGTCAGCATGTTCAATACGACGGAACTTGGAGACAAGTTCTACGAGATTCCCGAATCGGCTGGATTTTATAACATGAAAGCCCTGCAGGACAGCCTGTATAGTATAAAGAAGAATATCGTCGGTGAATCGACTGGAATGGATTCGACCTGGGCGGATGAGATGGATTCCACCAAAGGGTGGATACCGTTCAAGACTTACAAATACAAAGACGGTCGTGATGTGAAGCTCACGGCAATCGGCATCACACCGTTCCAGACCATCATCAAGACCATGGATGCTTTGCTGTTCATCGAGCAGAGTAACGGGGAAAAGCACGAGTTGTTTCCCCAGATTGTTCTGACAAAGCTGGGCTGATTGTGGAATACGTTTCAATCGCCGATTCATAGGAGGGATTTAGAATGGTAATGGTGCCTTCCAAGGCAGCAGGCGCTTCCAAGGCGAGCGGCAAGCGAAGGAAACCGAAGTGTGGACTGCAACTGAACGCGATGATGGATATGATGACGGTTATCCTGTTGTTTCTTATCAAGTCGTATTCTGCTTCCGGTGCGCTAATTCAAGCTTCCGACTTCATTGATCTTCCGACAGCACAGCGAGATATGGAGCCCAAGAAAGCTCTTGCTCTTATTGTAGCAAACGGCAATTCCGATCCGAGTGTGGAACAGCAGTTCGGAGTATTTGAGGATATGCCTAAGAATATACGGCAGATCTGCGACAGAACAGAGATGAGTACCGATTATGTCGTGTTGCCCGGGTTGTCAGCCTACCTGCAGGAACAGACTGATTTCAGGGAGAAAACCGGCGCCATGTTCACTGGTGAAGTTACAATACAATGCGCCGATAATGTTCCATACGACTGGCTGCTGAAGGTGATAAACACCTGCGGACAGCAGGAGTATGCAACGATTGATTTCGTAATTATTAAAACCAAATAATCTGGGAGGTCAACATGGCTCAGGCGATGACTTTCCCGAAAGAGCTTGAGAAAAACTTTTTCCGCGATATGGATCGTTTCTTTGCGGGAGTTTCTGTCATAACATTTCTCGTCTGTGTTTCCTTTACCGGGTATATGCAGTCTCTTCCGGTAAGACCGCTTACTGCAGAAGATGTGCTGGCATTCAATCAAGCGATTTACCGGACACAGATCAAGCAAGAGACTGCTCCTGTTGCCCCGGTCAGCGATGCCGGAAGTCAGGCTACAAGTGCTGAAGATACACCTGTTGAAGAAGCCGAGGAAGAGGCTCCGGCAAGAGAGATAACCCAGGCGGAGAGGGATGCTGCCAGGGCGCAAGCGAGAGCAGTTCGACAGGCTCGGGCACAAGCCAAGATTGCAGCAATTGCAGCCCGGTTGAAGACCCTGACCGGACCGACTGCTCGAGGTAGAGGAAGCCGGCGCGGAGCTACTGCCCGCAGAGCGGTGAAACTGACCAGCGGCGGTGGCGGCAGCGGAGATATCAAGGATGCTCTGGCGCTTGTCGGAGACGCCAGCGGCGTCGCCAGAGTGAAACAACTGCGCGGTGGAGGTGCAATCTCCGAAGACATCGGGGACTTTGACATTTCGGACCTTAGGGGTTTCCTGTCGGATCCAAGTAATCTCGATGCGATGCTCAATGAAGCCAAGATCAAACTGTCCAAGAAGAGCATCACAGCAAAAGGTGGTTTAGGCACGAAGCGTAAACAGCGAAGTCCTGGTGTTGTCAGCCAGATAATTCAACAGAACAAGAACCAGGTGGTTTACTGTTACTGGACATACAAGAGACGCGATTCGAGCCTGAAGGGGCAGGTGATGATTGAGTTCACGGTTGCACCTGATGGCAATGTAATAGCGGTCAATTTCAGGAAGAGTAAGTGGGGAGGTAATCCGCTGCGAAAGGATGTTGAAAAGTGCATCAAGAATGTTATTATGCAATGGCGGTTTGCACCCATCGACAAGAAGGATGGTAATGTGAAATTCACCACCACGTTCATGCTTCAATAGGACTGCTTTGATGCCTTAACACCGTCCCGACTTATTCGGGATCGATCATACGGGGCTGTCGTCAGGCAGCCCCTTTTCGTATGGGTTGAAAATCTTCAACCTTACAACATGGAGGAGACTATTGTCATACAGAACACATACATGCGGTGAGCTTAGCGGTAGAAACGCGGGTGAGAAGGTAAGGCTTGCGGGCTGGGTGGCTCGAATCAGGGATCTCGGTGGATTGATATTCATCGCTTTGCGAGACAGGTATGGCAAGACACAGGTAGTATTTGATTACTCTGAAGAGATTGCACAGCGAGCCCGCGATCTGCACCCGGAAGATGTAATACAGATTGAAGGCATTGTCAGACTCCGTCCTGAAGACATGATAAACAGGAACATGACGACCGGTGAGATCGAAGTCACGGCTGAATCGGTAAATATCCTCAGTAGCGCTGCTTCGCTACCGGTTGGTGTTGAAGATGAGGAGGATCCCGGCAGGGAATTAAGATTGCGTTACCGTTATCTCTATCTCAGACGTCCCCGGATGCTTGGAAATCTTAAACTTAGACATGAGGCGCTCCAGTCAGTGAGACGCTTTCACGACGAGGAGGGTTTCCTCGAAGTGGAGACACCCTTCTTAATTCGCAGTACTCCCGAAGGCGCCAGGGATTATATCGTACCGAGCCGGATTCACAGGGGATCGGCATATTCTCTGCCGCAATCTCCACAGCTCTATAAGCAGGCACTGATGATCGGCGGTGTTGATAAATACTTTCAACTCGCCCGTTGTTTTCGTGATGAGGATTTGAGGAGTGATCGCCAGCCGGAATTCACCCAGATCGATGTTGAGATGTCGTTCGTTGAAGAGGAAGACGTTCTCAAGCATACCGAAGCCATGATGAAACGACTTGTCAAGGATACTCGCGATTCCGATATCAGCTTACCGTTTCAGCGTATTGACTATGCGGAGGCAATCGCTGATTATGGCAGCGATGCACCGGATATGCGGTATGAACTGTTCATAAAGAGATGTGATGAATACTTTAGCGGATCCGGTTTTAAGGCATTTGAGACGGTTCTTTCGAAAAAAGGGGCTGTTTTCGGAATTTCTGCCGCTTCAAAGGGTGGTTTATCCCGTAAAGAACGAGATAATCTTGAGGTGATGGCTCGTGAGGAGGGATTGGCAGGACTGCTGTCTGTACCGGTCAGAGAAGAGGGTCTAACAGGTATCCTCGGCAAGCTGTTTAATCCCGACATGCAGACGGAGATATGTGAATACATGAAAGCGGAGAGCGGCGATCTGCTGCTGTTTGCAGCGGGAGATTGCGCTGCGACGCTTGACTCGCTCGGTAGGCTAAGAAGACATCTAAGTGAACTTTGGAATCTTGCAGATGACAGTGAACTGAAGTTCTGCTGGGTTGTCAATCCACCTCTTTTTGAACCTGACGAAGATGGTGACGGACTGACTGCAGTGCATCATCCATTCACTGCGCCGACGGCGGACGATCTGCATCTGTTGGAGTCAGATCCCGCCAGTGTTTACAGTCAGGCATACGATCTTGTTCTGAACGGTGTTGAGATTGCGACCGGCAGTGTAAGAATCCACGATCCACAGGTGCAGAAACAAGTATTCCGGGCAATAGGGATCGATGATGTTGAAGCGGAGAAACGGTTCGGATTTTTGCTCGAAGCGCTGAGTTATGGGGCGCCGCCTCATGCCGGTATAGCGCTTGGATTCGATCGGCTGGTGATGCTGTTGGCGGGTGAATCGTCCATCAGGGAGGTGATAGCATTCCCCAAAACCAACGTTGCATCGTCACTTATGGATGGCGCGCCGTCGGAGATGGACCCTGATATCCTGAAGGAACTCGGTTTGAAACCGGTTAAATCATCCTGAGACGGCGAGATAATAGAAGTCGTTCAGGATTTTGTCTTTCCAGTTTGTCCGGGAATGGATTCTACCCGCCGTGAGACACCCTCGTCTGACGGAAAAACAATAACTTAACTGGCAGACGGGGCGTCTACCAGCGGGAATTTGGTATTTTCAGACACACTGTTGCGCGGGAATGACACAGAAGGAACTTTATCAATAAGCACTAAATAACTGAATGTTTAACTGATTATTGTCAAAAAAGCAGTTAAACGGCATGTTGTAAGGGAAATTATTTCCGATTTTTGTAAAAAAGCTTGACAATTTGTTAGGTATTGATTAAGTTTGAAATAATAGAAAATGTATTTTGTCCAATTAAAAGGGGAGATTTCATGGTTAAACCGCGGAGGGTGACCACCGTGGTACTTACTCTGGTGTTCACCGCGAGTCTGTTGACTTCCGTTGGCTGCACCAAGTATGCCAGCCAGGAAGATCTGCAGCAGTTGGAAGCGGCGAGAAAAGCAGCCATTTCTGCTGAGAAGGAACTGGAGAAGACCAAAGATGAGCGGAAGATGGTCGAGCAGGAGCTTGCCGAGAAGGAAGCTGAGCTGAAGACTGTCCAGGATGAACTCGCATACGTTCAGGCTCATGTAGATACCACTGCCTGGGAGGAAGCTGGGGAAGAAGCTGAGGAGGAGACGAATGAATAAATCGAGATACCTCAGTTTGGCTGTCCTGTTTGTTCTGACGGTTGTCCTGGTAATTCCCTCTGAGGCAGCGGATAAGATGACGTTTGAGGACTACCAGATTCAGCTGCAGGAGTATCAGGATCGCGAGGCGAAGGCGAACGAAGCGATTGCCGCTGAGAAGGAAGCTATCGAGGAACTCCGTTCCCGAATAGCCGATATAGAAGCCGAGATTGAGGCGACATGGGCTGAAATTTATCGCCTGTTGAGAACCACGGAAGATGAACTGTTAGCATTCCTGGAGAAGATCGCTGAACAGGAGGCTATGGTAGATGAACTGGCGCGACTGGCACCTGAACGGTTACTCGACAGGGCTTCCGAATTAGACGAACGCGATGCGGATGTTGATCTACTGTTGGCTGACCGTTTAGCCCTGCTGAGTGAACCACGCAATCGGTTGAATCGTCTGAAGACCAGAATATCGGCTCTTCGCGCCTCACTACCCAAACCGAAACATGACATGTACCATGTTATCCGCGGTGATTATCTTTGGAAGATATCCGGGAAACAAGATATATTTAACGATCCGTGGAAGTGGATGAGGATTTACAGCTCTAACCGAGAGGAAATCAAAGACCCGGATTTGATTTATCCGGATCAAGTTTTTCGCATCCCCCGCCAGATCGGACGTGATGAACATCTGGTGAGCAAGGGAGAGTATTTGCGTAAGATTGCCGGATATGCTGAAGTTTACGGTGACCCGTTCCAGTGGACGAAGATCTACCAAGCGAACAAGAGTTTAATTCAAGACCCGAATCTGATCTATCCGGAGTTAATTCTTGCTATCCCGCGCCACTGAACGGCTGCGGGTTGGATGAAAGTGATAGATGGGGGGGGGAATCGTCGGGTTTGATGGTGAAGTCCGATTTATGCCCTTACCGTGCGTTTTTTCGTACAGGTAGGGGCATTCTTTTTGATGAGGGAATATACTGGAAAACAATAACCGTCTGGAAATTACCATAGATGATGAGATTTTCCCGCGCCTGCTTGGCGTGAGAGATGAAAACCTGCGTCTGATAGCTGAACATTTCAAGTCAAAGCTGACCGCTCGTGACGGACAGATATCGGTTCAGGGACCGACTTCGGAAGCAGAGAGTGTTCGTCGTGTTTTTGTTGATCTCGAAGCTCTTTTTCGATCAAAACCGGAAGTGTCGATAGCAGACATCAGGACAATTCTGAGATTGTCCGGCGCTGTCGATGAGTCCGATCCCGAAGTTTCGGGATTGGAGCAGCATACGAGTATTAGTGTTATTGAAACGGCGCGTGGTTCGATAAAAACCCGCGGACAGATGCAAGAAAAATATGTCCGGATGATAGAAAAGACGTCCATAGTGTTCTCAATCGGTCCCGCCGGAACCGGGAAAACCTACCTCGCGGTGGCAATGGCGGTATCTCGTTTTCAACAGAGGATGATTGACAAAATCATTCTCGTCAGACCTGTGGTAGAAACAGGCGAGACGCTTGGATTTCTGCCCGGTGACATCCTGGAGAAGGTAGATCCCTATTTCCGCCCGCTTTATGACGCCCTCGACGAGATGCTCTCACGTGATCGCGTCAGACGTTTTATTGATAAAGGATTGATCGAAATCGCACCACTCGCCTACATGCGGGGACGAACATTGAGCAACGCTTTCGTTATTCTGGATGAAGCTCAGAATACAACCTCCGGTCAGATGAAGATGTTTCTGACCCGTCTTGGCGTGGGTTCGACGGCAGTACTGACAGGCGATCTGACGCAGGTAGATCTTGCCGATCCGAAGTCATCCGGACTTCTCGAAGCCTGGGAACTGTTACAGGGAATTAAGGGAATCGGCTTTGTGGAATTCAGCGAGAAGGATGTAGTGCGCCACAGACTGGTGGCTGATATCATACGTGCTTATCAAGGTGAAAATGGCAACGGAACCGACAACTGAATCACTGACATTCTCAGTAGAGGGCGGTAGAGATCCCAAGGTGCCCGTTCGCTGGTGGCATTGGCTGATGGGTGTGGGTTTAGTATTTCTGCTGACTTTCCTTGCCCCGCGCGGTAAATCACCCGAATTCGCATATCTGACCGATGGAAGCATCTCCCGTGAAAAGATCATCGCTCCCTTCGATTTTGAGGTTCTCAAGTCGGCAAATGAAATGAAAAAGGAGCGCCGCGAGGCTGCGGATAAGGTCTTACCGGTGATGACAACCGTTGATTCGGTAAAGGAGGTCTTCAGTCGAAGGCTGCTCAGTTTTGGTGGTGAGTCCGAAGCATTTCTGTCGAAGTTACCGTCATCGGTTTTTCAAACGATCGTGAAGGGCGCTGAAGAGTTATCCCCGGGTGATTCGCTTTTGCTGATCGCTGGAAATGATAAGCTGTTCAACCGCTTCGGGTTCAGGTTGTCAATCGTTTCCTGGAAGTTCCTGATTCGACTTTATTACCTGGATATGCGCGGTAAATCCGGGACTTACCAGCGGTTTTTTGAGCGATCGCTGGGGGGAATTCTGCTCAACATCTATAACCAGGGCGTGATTAACGTTCCGCGCGACCAATTGTCTCATCCTGCAGGTTCCGTTGTAATCCGTCAGCCGACCGAGGAGATCCCCACAAATATTAAGGAATTGCTCACTATTAACGATGCGATGGGTCAGATCTCGTCGATGCTGAGGGTTTGGTTGAATGAGAAAGCCCTGCCGAAGGGCGCTTTAAGTGCGGCTTATGAAATACTGCAGCAGTTTGTGGCTGCAAATCTGATTTTCGATGAGAAGGAAACCGTGAGGCGCAGTGAAGCGGCGATTTCCAAGGTACCCCTTGCCAAAGGTGTAGTGAAAAAGGATGAACTGATAATCGACGCCAACATCAAGGTAACCCAGGATCATCTTGACAAGTTGAACTCACTGGCGATTAAACGTATTGAACTTGAGAGGGAACGCGGCAGCGTCAGGGCGCTGATGCAGATTGGCGGTCAGTTCCTGTTGTCAGCGCTTGTTATACTGATGTTATGGACGTTTATGGCGGTTGTCAGAACGAAAATCTGGCTGCAGTGGAAGTTGGTGCTGCTCGTGGCGCTGGTTTTGACGCTCATGCATTTATTCCAGGCGTTTGTACCGGTGAAATATGCCCTACCGCGTTTTATATTCCCTGCTGCTATCGGAGCGATGCTCTTAGCGATCCTGGTTGACCGCAGTGTAGCGATGGCTGGAGTTGTGGCAATGGCGCTGTTAGCGGGTTTTTTACGCGGTAATGACTTCCCAGTCGCTCTTTGTACGGTCCTGGTGGGCGCCACAGCGCTGTTCGCAGTCAAGCGTGTGCAGACGCGCGGTCATGTCATGCGTACCGCTCTTTATCTTCTGGCGGTTTACATCGCTATAGTGGCGGTGTTTCATGCTGTTAGATTCACAACCGGAGCCCCGCTGCTGACCGATATTTGGGTTGCATCAGCCAATGCTATCATCTCGCCCTCTCTCGTACTGGGTTTGATTATAATCTGCGAAAGTGTCTTCGGCATTACTACCGATCTGTCCTTACTTGAACTCGTCGATCTGAACCGTCCCCTGCTGCGTGAGTTGGCAATCAAATCGCCAGGGACATATCATCACAGCATTATGGTTGGGAGTCTGGCTGAAGCCGCAGCACGTGAGATAAACGCCAATTCTCTTCTTACCAGAGCGGGCGCTTATTACCACGACATCGGCAAGATGCTCAATAAGGACTATTTTATTGAGAACCAGGAGATGGGCAGCAGGAATATACACGACCGATTGCCGCCCGAGAAATCGGCTGAAGTTGTTATCGGTCATGTCTGGCGGGGATTGGAACTGGCGGAGAAATATCGATTGCCGATACAGGTGAAGAACTTCATCAGCGAGCATCATGGTCAATCGAAGCTGGCATTTTTCCTTGATAAAGCCATCAAAGAGAGCGGCGAGGATGTCGATGAGGCAAAATACCATTATCCCGGTCCGAAGCCACAGTCAAAGGAGACCGGCGTTGTTATGCTTGCCGATACGGTCGAGGCTGCCACGAGATCGATGGATGACCAGACGCCTGAGATGCTGCACGACACCGTCGGCGACCTTATCCGTCTCCGTCTGTCCGAAGGCGATCTTGACGAATGTCCCCTGACTCTGCGTGAGATAGGAATGATAAGGAAGGCTTTCATACAGGTACTTACCGGAATATATCACCAGCGCATCCCATATCCCGATCAGAAGAATGAAGAGGAGGGAGCCGACGCGAGCATCGGAGAGGTCAAAGAGAAACCAGGAATGATTGCGGAACATGGCGATGGATCTGACGCGGGATGAGATAACGATAAGCTGTGAGTTTGAGGAAGATGATACCTTGCCAATTGACAGTATATTCGAGGTTATCAAAGATACTGCAAGGGGTGAGGAACGCAAAATAGCAGGATTGTCCGTGATACTGGGAGACGATGACCTGCTTCGTCGATTAAACCGGCAATGGCTAAGGATTGATGAACCAACGGATGTTCTTTCATTCGATTTGACGGATGAATTGCAGGTGGAAACGACTGCGAATCACGAGTCACGAGTCACGAATCACAAATCACGAAAGTCGGCGATAGATGGTGAGATCTACGTCAGTCTCGACCGTGTGCGGGCACAAGCCGTCGAGCATGGTGATAAGCCGGAACGTGAGTTGTTAAGGCTTGTTGTACACGGGATGCTGCATTTGTGCGGCATCGATCATGACGATGATGTCTCGTTGCGTGAGATGATCGAACGCGGGGAGAATTATGTTCAGAAGGTTTATAAGAGGTACATAATTGGACGTTGATCTATGGATCAAGCTGTCGATAGTCGTTGTATTACTGGCGCTGTCGGCATTCTTTTCCAGCTCGGAGAGCGCACTCTTTTCCTTGAGCCGGGCTGTTCTTGAGCGGCTCGGTGAGTCGGCTGACCCTCGTGCGAAGAGGGTTGCGAGGTTATTGGCGCATCCGAGACGATTGTTAGCGTCGATTCTGACAGGGAATACGATCGTTAATACCGCCGCTGCTGTAATAACCGCACTGGTAGCCTATGAACTTGCCGAAACCATGGGCTTCAACAAAAACCTTGCGGTTTTGATAGAGATCGTTATCGTAACGATAGTCATTCTTTTCCTGTCCGAGTTGGCGCCCAAGCTGTTTGCTCTGCGCAATTCGGAGAAATGGGCGATCAAGAGTTCATTTGCGGTACAGTTGTCCATCTGGATACTCGCACCTATTGCCCTGCCGCTGGCGAGTCTGACCGCATTTCTGTCTCAAGCGTTCGGAATCGAGAAGCACAGTATGCTTGCGATGTCCGAGGAGGAGATTCATGCCCTTGTGCAGGTTGGGCATGAACACGGTGTATTAGAGGCGGAAGAGCGCAAGATGATCCACTCAATCTTCGAATTCGGAGAGACGATAGTCAGAGAAGTGATGATTCCCCGTATTGATATGATCACCATTGATAAGGACACGACATTTGAGGAACTCACTCAGATAGTTATCGACTGCGGACATTCCCGTATCCCGGTGTATGACGAGAAAGTTGACAATATTATCGGGATTGTCTATGCCAAAGACCTTCTCGCTGCGGCTCACAATCCCTCCGAGTACGATCTTGAAAAACATATCCGATCGGCATATTTCGTTCCCGAGGAGAAGAAAATCGACGATCTGTTAAACGAGTTCCAGACAGAGAAGATTCACATCGCCATCGTGGTCGATGAGTATGGCGGCACCGCTGGTCTGGTAACGATGGAGGATATCATCGAAGAGATTGTCGGTGAGATTCAGGATGAATACGACAAGGAACAACCATTGTTACAGCAGGTTGACGAACGAACGATAGTTGCAGACGGCAGGATAAGCATCTCCGACCTGAATGAGAAGATCGGTTTGGAACTCCTGCCGGAGAGCGAAGCTTACGACACACTGGCGGGTTTCGTGTTCAGCCAGTTGGGTGAGGTGCCTGAGAAGGATCGTGAGTTCGACTATGAGGGATATAAATTCATCGTGGAGGAGGTGTCGAGTAAACGCATTACACGGGTGCGAGTACAGAAAGAGGGTGGGGTTTTCGAGAGTGTTTAACCGCTTGCTGGAAAATATACGCAGGCATTTTGTAAGCTGGGCGATGCAGCTCTCTGCAAGGCGCAGCAAGATCAACGAATTTTCGCTGAAGGACTGCTGGTCTGAAGTTAATAACTGTCTAATCTGCTGGCCCAGCGAGGGTATGGATATAACGGCGGCTGATATTGTTCTCAGTCGTCTGCAGGAACGTTTCCCTGATGCAGCGCTTACAGTTCTGGCGCTGCCTGGTGTAGGCGCATCGATGCCGTCCGGAATCAATGCGAAGATCATTCAGATGAACAAGAAATCTCTCAGCGTTTTGGGTCTACCGACGAAGAGGATGAGGGATGAAGTAGTTGATATCAGGGCGGATGTGGCTGTAGATATTTCAGCGGAGTACAATCCGCTTTCTGCCTACCTGTGTCAGATTTCCAGAGCACGGGTATCAGTTGCATTTGCTGATTCGCGTGGTGATCTGGCATATAACTTCCAGGTTGCGCCCCGTCCGGAGAGACAGGGACTGGATCGCTATCGTGCGCTGGCGAGGTACATTGGATGACCATCAAAGATCAGCGCTCCGGATTGAGAGACAGTCTCACATCTGTAGAGCGTCCCGGTCGTTATATCGGTGGAGAATATAACTCCTTAAGATCAGATCCGGACGTCGATTTCGGAATCTGCCTGCTTTTTCCGGACATATATGACATCGGTATCGCCTATCACGGCTATCACATTCTCTATCACATTCTGAACGGTATGGAGGGTGTTTCCTGCGAGAGATCATATCTTCCGTGGTCTGATATGCAGGATTTGATGAGCAGGAAGGGAGTACCGCTCTTCAGCGTGGAAAGCGGTATGTCATTATCTGAGTTCGATGCCGTTGGGATTACCCTGCAAACCGAGCTTCACTATCCCGGAGTGGTGAAATCGTTAGACCTTGCAGGGATTCCGCTTCGTGCCACCGACCGTAGCGAGAAAGATCCGCTGGTGATAGGCGGAGGTCCATGCGCCTTTCATCCGGAACCGGTGGCGCCGTTCTTTGATGTCTTTCTGTTAGGGGACGCAGAGGAAGCGCTGCCTGAGATGATCGAACTGATGCGTCGTTCTGAATTCAAACGGGCTTCACGACGCGAAAAATGGATGAGCCTTGCCGGAGTGAAGGGAGTATATGTGCCCGGTTTATACTCTCCAGCGAGTGATGGTTCGAGCAGGTTGGAACCGATTGAGGGGATCGCCCGAAGGATCGGCGCAAGGACGGTAACGACCCTGAAATCCGAGTATTATCCGACCAACCCGACAGTCCCTTTCGTCAAGGGATCACACGACCGTCTGACGGTCGAAATAATGCGGGGCTGCACTGCGGGTTGCCGTTTCTGCCAGGCAGGGATGCTGCACAGACCTTTGAGGGAGCGACCGGTTGCAGACATTGTCAACCAGGTTCTAACGGGAATTGAAAGCACCGGCTGGAACGAGGTCGGATTACTCTCCCTCTCCACGTCTGATTACAGCCAATTGGAACCTCTTCTGTCTGAACTGACCGACAATCTCGCAGGTTTGCATACGTCGATTGCTTTTCCCTCGCTGCGCCCATCCTCGTTCAGTGAGAAGATGGCAAGTATTGAGACGGGCGGCAGGAAATCCGGGCTCACGTTCGCCATCGAAGCGGGCAGTCAGCGACTGCGGGATGTAATAAACAAGGGGCTTGCCGAAGAGGAGCTTATCGAGGCGGTTGTGCGAGCCTATCAGCATGGCTGGCGGGTGGTGAAGCTCTATTTCATGGTCGGACTTCCCACAGAGCGGATGGATGACATAGACGAGGGAGCCAGGTTGATCAGCAGACTGCAGAAACTTATTCCTCGTTCCAAAGAGCTTCATCTGTCCGTAGCTCCGTTCATTCCCAAGCCTCACAGCGTCTTTGCACGGGAGGAGTTTCTTGAAGTCGGTGAGCTTCAAAGCCGTATCCGACGGTTATACAGCCGGGTATCCCGACGCAAGGTGAAGAAATCTTGGCATGATCCGAAGATGAGCATGATCGAAACGCTATTGGCGAGAGGCGACCGACGAATGGCTCATACCGTAGAAGTCGTTGCAAACAGTGGTTACGGCATTGAAGCATGGGGTGGAATACATAATTCCGACCGCTGGCTGGCGTCGATGGAGGATCACTTTCCTTCATGGAAACAGTTGTTAGAACCTCTCAATGAGAGATCATACACAGCCTGGGATCATCTGAGCCGAGGCATCTCGAAACGTTTCCTCCGTCAGGATCGGAGGGCTGCGTTGAGCGGAGAGATACTGAAGGATTGCCGTAACGACGAATGTTACAACTGCGGCTTGATGAAGCTGTGTGACAGTGTTGAGGAGGAAAAGGTTGCTGTTGACCCTCTGCGGTCGACAGTCCGCCAGCTGGCGGATCACCCGCAGAGGGGTGACGGCGAACAACTGCACGCAATCGACGCACAGGTCACGTCTCGTTGGACGGGTACGGAACCCCGACCTCCTGACTCCTCCGAACCGGCAGCGGAGGAAACCCGTGATCGTTACCGGCTAACCTTCAGCAAGCTGAGAGGAGCCCGGTATCTGGGTCATCATGATCTGATGGGCGCTGTTCTGAAGGCGCTGCGACGAAGCGGAACACCGTTACACTATCGGCAGGGATTTAATCCGCGACCCAAGGTCAGCTATGGGCCAGCCCTGCCACTCGGTCACGGTTCAGACGGATTATGGATGGAGTTCGTGGCAGCCAGGGAACTTGACGCTGATGAATGGCTGCCTCGCTGGAGGAAGCTGTTTCCATCTGGCATACGACCTCTCAAGCTTGAGAGGGTGTCGAAGTTGAAAGAGACGGCATCCTCAACTGAGATCAGAACATACAGGCTGCGTTTCAATCGACCGGTCTCACTCACGAGCGATCATGCGATTTGTCATGAATGTTCTGAACAGGGTGTCGGTAACTGGAGTCTGGATCGGTCGGGGAGGACTTTACGATTGCAGGTGGATCGGCGAAACGGCAGCACAATCAACCCCGTTCAGATCGGTCTGAGACTTGTCGGTGATGAAGGGGATGTTCATCCGAGTGATTTAGAGATACTCAGTGTGACGCAGATTAATACAACACTGACGGCGAATGCTCCGGCTCCGCAGTCGGTAAAAACATTTTAAGGTGACATGAAACAAGACATAATAATAAACTCAACAACCAGTGAGGCAAGGATAGCCCTGCTGGAAGATGATCTTCTGGTTGAACTATATGTTGAGCGACCGGATGCCGAGAGGATGATTGGAAGTATTTACAAGGGTGTTGTTAAGAAGGTGATGAGCGGAATATCGGCGGCTTTCATTGATATTGGAATCTCACAGGATGGTTTTCTCCATTTTTCCGATTTTAGCGGGAGGAGCGAGCTGAGACGACGAGTCGTCGATGAAAAGGATGAGACTGAAGTGAACGGCGGTACCGGAAGACGGCGTCACAGGGACCCGAGTGATCTGAAGACGGGTCAAGAGATAATGGTTCAGGTGGTCAAGGAACCCATCGGCAGGAAAGGACCGCGTGTCAGCACTCATGTATCGATTCCCGGCAGGTTTCTGGTTCTCGTACCTCACGACGACTTCATCGGCGTTTCGCGCAAGATAACGAAGTTCAAGGAGAAAAAGCGGTTGCGGGCTATCGTTTCCAGCTTGAAACCGAAGGGGTTCGGCGTAATCATCCGTACTCTCTCTGAGAACAGATCTGAAGATTCGCTGAAGGCTGATATGAAACGCGTCATAAAAGGCTGGGAGAAGACGGAGCGCGCAGTCAGAGACCTTCAAGGAGCGGGGTTGATATATAGAGATATGTCGATGGCAGCGACAATAATCCGAGATCTATTCACACCCGAAGTCAACAGCCTGGTGGTTGATTCACAAAAGCTCTACCGGGAGATAATGGATTATATCGGAAATGTAGCCTCAAGCCTGACGGATAAGATTCATCTGCACAGTGAAAGAGTTCCGATCTTCGATAAGTACAATATCGAGACAGAGATAGAGAAGTGCCTGTCGCGCAAGATCTGGCTCAACGGGGGAGGTTACATCTACTTCGATCCGACAGAAGCGCTGGTGGCTATCGACGTCAACAGCGGTCGTTTTTCGGGGAAAAGGGATCACGAGGATACATCACTCAAGGTCAACATTGCCGCAGCGCGTGAAATCAGCCGTCAGCTCAGACTGCGGGACGTCGGAGGGATAATTGTCATCGACTTCATCGATCTTATGGAGGAGCACAACCGCAAGAAGGTGTTTGATGAGATGTGCCACCACATGCGCATGGACAGGGCAAAGTGGGACATCGCTCCCATCGGACCTTTCGGATTGATGGAGATGACCCGTCAGCGGATCAGGCAGTCATTGCTCTATACATTCAGAGAACCCTGTACGAACTGTGACGGAACCGGTCTGGTTGCTTCCATGGAGACTGTAATCACAACGCTTGAACGATGGATAAAACGGTTTGCCTCAAAGACGCGGGAGCGAAGGTTAACGCTGACGGTAAATCCTGAAGTGAAATCATTTCTGACCGGTGGAGTGTACAGCAGGCTGGGTCGAATAATGTGGAGTAACAAGCTCTATATCTCGCTGACATCCGACAAGAAATTAAAGTTGGATGAGTTTCGTGCCTATTCGGATAAACAGCGAAAGGATGTAACAAACGAATTCATGGTGGGCACTGCTCCGAGGAAGGGGTAAGAAGCTGTGAAGAGCTTGACTTATACCGATTAAATATGCTATATTATCTAACTTTATCAAAATGACAGGAAACAGGTAGAATGCACGCAATTATTAAGCTTTCTGGAAGGCAGTATTGTGTCTCTCCGGATGAAACTATAAAGGTCGGCAAGCTCAGTGCTGAACCCGGTGAAGACGTTGTTATCACAGATGTTATCATGATAGCTGACGGCGATAACACGGAGATCGGAACACCGCTCGTCGATTACAAGGTGCGGCTCGAAGTGATTGAACATGGTCGTGACCGCAAGTTGATAACCAGTCGGTTTGTGCGTCGGGGAGGGGTGCGCAAGAAGCGTGGACACCGGCAGCATTATTCGATGGTTAAGGTTAAATCTATAAAGCAGGGAGCATAGAAAATGGCGCATAAGAAAGGCGGCGGCAGTTCCCGCAACGGACGCGATTCCAATCCGAAGATGCTTGGCGTTAAACGGTACGGC